>CAJUFP010000028.1 GCA_910585645.1 uncultured Hungatella sp.
ATGCTTGGCATATCTGAACCCGGACAGGACCATCCTTCCCTTCTCTGACTGGCATTACGACAACCTACGCCTTTGCTCACTAAACAATATACCAATATAACGAATTTAAGGTTCTGTTTTATCAGAGCCAGGGAAAGGGAGGGAATTAATGTGGAATTAGAGGAGCGCATGGCGCGGTGGCGTCTTATATTGGGGCAGGAGAGTCAGGACAGGTTTGAGGGCATGAGGGGGGATGGGGCTCTTGACATGACGCCGGAGCAGTGGATGATGGACCAGGCGTTGGCAGCGATCTACAACAACGGGGAGTCAGGCGGGTTCGGGCCAGGGGGAAGGGGAGCCGGGCGGGGGCCGTCAAACCCTCAGATTACCCGGTGGCTGGGGGATGTGCGGACCTTGTTTGACAAGGAGCTGGTGAAGATCATCCAGGGTGACGCCATGGAGCGGTGCGGCTTAAAGCAGCTTATCTTCGAGCCGGAGCTTTTGGAGAACCTGGAGCCGGACATGGGCCTGGCAACCACTATTTTGATGTTAAAGGATCAGGTTCCAAAGAGAAGCAAAGAGAGCGTCCGGGAGTTTATGAAGAAGATCGTGGAGGAGATCAATAAGCTTTTGGAGAGCGATATCCGGCGGGCAGTGACAGCTGCGGTGAACCGCAGGCGCCACAGCCTCATCCCATCGGCGTCGGCCCTGGATTTTCAGACCACGATCCGAAGGGGGATAAAGAATTACAGGCCGGAACTTAAGAAGATCATTCCGGAACACTACTACTTTTTTGACAGGACGTCCACTACGGCAGCCAACAAGTACACCATCATTCTGGATGTGGATCAGAGCGGGTCCATGGGGGAGTCGGTGATCTATTCGTCCATCATAAGCTGCATTCTTGCCAGCATGGCCTCGGTAAAGACCAGGATCGTGGCGTTTGACACTCAGGTTGTGGATCTGACAGAGAAGTGCGACGACCCGGTGGATCTGCTGTTCGGGTTTCAGCTGGGAGGCGGCACGGACATTCATCAATCCGTGGCCTACTGCAGCCGGTTTGTGGAGAATCCTAAGAAGACGCTGTTTTTTCTGGTCAGCGATCTCATGGAAGGAGGCAACCGGGCGGGGCTTCTTCGAAGACTTTCCCAGTTGAAGGAGAACGGGGTGACGGTTGTGTGCCTGTTGGCTATCGCGGACGGCGGAAAGCCATATTATGACGGGCAGATGGCAGGTAAGATCGCGGCCATGGGGATCCCCTGCTTTGCCTGCAATCCCCAGAAGCTGCCGGAACTTTTGGAGAGAGCCCTTAAGGGGCAGGATCTTTCGGGTATGGCCAAGGAAGGGTAGAGGCGCATTGCCCGCAGATGTTTTAGGAGTTTAAGAACGATTTCTTGCGCAAAATGGAAAATAAGACAAATTTGATGAGAGAGCGGCCAGAATGCTGCAGGGGCCAAAGCTTTTGGGCCGCAGGGCACGGAAAGGACGAAAGACATGGAATGGGCGGACGGTAAGAGGAGATGCAAATGGGCAAACCCGAAGAATGAGCGGTATATCCACTACCACGACAACGAGTGGGGCGTTCCGGTGTATGATGATGGGAAGCTGTTTGAGATGCTGGTTTTAGAGTCGTTTCAGGCAGGTCTGACCTGGGAGTGCGTTCTCAATAAGCGGGAGCATTTTCGGCGGGCCTTTGACGGGTTCGACGTGGAGAAGGTGTCTGAATATGACCAGGATCGGATGAGCGCTCTTGGGGAGAACCGGGACATTATCCGCAACAGGCGCAAGATCCAGGCGGCGGTGAAAAATGCCCGGGTGTTTCGCCAGATCCAGAGCGAGTATGGAAGTTTTTCCGATTACCTGTGGCACTGGACAGAGGGCAAGGTGATCTACGAGAAGGGAAAGGCCACTTCGCATCTGTCGGATACGGTGTCAGCGGATCTGAAGAAACGGGGGATGGGGTTTGTGGGGAGTACCATTATCTACGCTTATCTCCAGGCTGTTGGGGTGATCTATTCCCATGACGACGGATGTTTTTTAGAGCGGGGAGAGAGCCAGGAGTGACGGCGGAAAGATGTGAGGGGAAAAAAGAATTAAATTTGGGCAGTCAGTTGGGCAGTCAGGCATCAAAACAGGAGCCTTGACTGCTCTTTTTTTTGACGGAAAATTGTCCCTAAATAACTATCAAATATCCCACACAGGTTAATTTTGGGAAAAAATTTGATATAATAGCCGCAAATATGAGAAAGATGTTACATTGTGGAAGGCATCCCTTGTGGGGCTGGTAATGGGGGAAGACAGATTTGGAAAATGGAGAAAAGATGAAGACAGACTACGGAAAACTGGGGCGGGAGTCTATGGAGCGGCTTAAGAACACAGCGGCTCAGGCCCAGGCAGTGCAGAAAAAGGTTCTGGTGGATCTGATGCGCCGAAACCGCAACACGGACTATGGCCGGAAGTATGGCTTTCACACGATCTGGACGCCAAGGGAGTTTCAGGAAAAGGTTCCGATTTCCAGGTATGAGGACTATGAATCTTACATCCGGGACATGATACGGGGAAAGAAGCATGTGCTGAATGCTGACCCGACGGTGTATTTCTGCGTCAGTTCCGGAACCACGGGAAGACCCAGGTACGTTCCTTTGACAGAATGTGACCTGGATCTGCAGTATCAGTACGCCTATGGGACTGTGTTTGGATGTGTCGGGGAGTATTACCGGCATATGCCGGAAGAACAGGTGTTTGGGAAGATTTTCCAGATCGGGGAGTTCGCAAAGACATACATGGAAAACGGGACCATGAAGGGCATCCGCTCTTCCTGCCTGTTTCAGTGGCTGGACAGAGACGGCCAGTTTGACGGGTCGGATTACTGCGCGCCAAAGGAAGTGCTTTTTCCGAAGGATCTGGAAGACCTGCTTTACGTGAAAGTACGTTTTGCCCTTGCGCAGCCGGACATCAGGGCTATCCACGGCATCTTTGTCAACCGGGTGTGGGGAGTTTTGGACTATATCCGGCGCAAATGGCTTTTGCTTCTTGAGGACATGGAGAGGGGGACGGTCCATGAGAGCATCCGTCTTTCCGATCATTGGCGCCGCTTTCTCATGGAGAAACTGCCGCCTGACCCTGAGCGCGCGGCCCGGCTCAGGGGGTCGGTAGGCAGCAAGCCGGGGGCGGGGATGGTGAAACAGATCTGGCCGGAGATCCGGTACTGCCTGGCTGTAGGCGGAAGGGCATTTTCCCACTACATGGACAGGATGAGGGAATATGTGGGGGATGTTCCGTTTCACTACTCTGCCTACGCGGCCTCGGAGGGAATCTTCGGAGTTGCAAAGAGTTTAAATGAGCCGGACGCCTACGTCCTCTTTCCGGAGGCGGGATTTTTTGAGTTTCTCCCCATAACGGATCAGGAAGAGGAGAGCAAAAAGCCGCTGTTTTTGTGGGAAGTTAAAAAAGGCGAGAAGTATGAACTTGTGTTTACCAACCATTCCGGCCTGTACCGCTATAGGATGGGGGATGTGATACAGGTTGTGGACTGGTACGAAAACGCCCCTGTGGCGCGGTTTTGCTACCGGAAAAGTCAGGTGGTCAGCGTGGCGGGGGAGAAGACCAACCCGGAACAAATCCAGAAGGCCATGGACCGGTTTTTGGCAGGCACTGGCATGGCCATGGCCGGGTATTGCGTCCAGGAGGCGCGGGAATCCGGGCCAAAGTATCTGTTTTATGTGGAGCCGGAAGAGATGGCCGCGGACAGCGGCCTGGCGGAGGGGACTTTGGATCGCTGTCTGTGTCAGGCGAACAGCAGATATCAGGCCCGCAGAGCCGCCAATGAGATCGGGCCGCCCCGCATCGCCTATCTGCAGAAGGGGTGTTTTCGCAGGTACGAGGAGTATCTGGCAGCCAGGGGGATCCCCAGAGGGCAGAGCAAGAGGGTCTGTGTTCTGGACACGGCGGACAAGAAGCTGTTTTTCGCGTCAGAGCAGGTAAGTAACCGTTCAGGGGTTATTTGAACGGTTACGCAGGTAAAGCGGCAGGAAAAAGTTTTTGGCGATTAGACAGTATTCAATCCCGGGAAAATGTGCTATACTAAAAAGCACGTTAAGGCCCCAATTTGATGCCTTGGAGCCTTTGGGGCAGGGCGAAGACGAAGACTACGTATCGGGAGGAACTGGCGAATGGCATGGTATGATGAAGCCGTATTTTATCACATTTATCCCCTGGGGCTTACAGGCGCTCCCAGGACCAATTCTTACGAGGAGGGGGAGCACCGGCTGAACACGCTGATCCCGTGGATTTCCCACATAAAGGATATTGGCTGTAATGCCCTTTACATTGGCCCCCTGTTTGAATCTGTGGGGCACGGGTATGAGACCACGGACTACAAAAAGCTGGACAGCCGCCTGGGGACCAACGAGGATCTGACCGCCTTTGTACAGGAGTGTCACAGGCAGGGAGTGCGGGTGATCCTGGACGGCGTGTTTAACCACACAGGGCGGGATTTTTTCGCGTTTCAGGATATCAAGAAGAACCGGGAGAACTCCCCCTATAAAGATTGGTACTGCAATGTAAATTTCTGGGGAAACAATGAGTACAATGACGGGTTTTCCTACGACAACTGGGGAGGATACAATCTTCTGGCCAAGTTAAACCAGCACAACCCTGCGGTCCGGGACTATATCTGCGATGTGATCCGTTTCTGGGCAAGGGAGTTTCACATTGACGGCATCCGTCTGGATGCCGCCGACGTGCTGGACTTTGGGTACATGCAGGCCCTTCGGCACACAGCCGGGGAGATCGGGTCGGATTTCTGGCTTATGGGTGAGGTGATCCACGGGGACTATACCCGCTGGGTCAATGAGGGGACGCTTCACTCGGTAACAAACTACCACCTGCACAAGGCCCTGTACTCGGGCCACAATGATCACAATTATTTTGAGATCGCCCACACGGTCAGGCGGCTCTATGAGATGGGGGGCAACCGTCCGGACGGCCTGAAGCTGTACAATTTTGTGGACAACCACGACGTGGAGCGGATCTACACCAAGTTAAACAACAAGGCCCACTTTGAACCGGTCCATATTTTGATGTACACGCTGCCAGGGGTGCCGTCGGTTTACTATGGGTCCGAGTTTGGGATAGAGGGGAAGAAGGAGCGGTATTCCGACGACTCCCTGCGGCCTGCTCTGTCCCTGGAGGATTACAAAGACGCTCTTAAGGACAACCCCTGTACCAGGCTGATCAGCGCTCTGGGGAAGGCGCGGCAGCAGGTGAAAGCCCTGTCCTACGGCGATTACAGGGAGCTTGTCCTGACAAACCGCCAGTACGGGTTTGGGAGGACTTACAACGGGGAGACGGTTCTGGTGGCAGTGAACAATGACGACGATGACGCCTTCATGAGCCTGCCGGCAGGCCCGGCAGCTGCCTACCAAAATGTGCTGTCAGGAGAACGTGTATTTGTGACCGACGGGCGGCTCAATGTGACGGTTAAGGGAAACAGCGGCGGGATCTGGGTGCCTGTTTCAGGTGAGGACACGGCTCCGGAGAAAGAAGAGAAGACAGAGGGCCGGGCAGAAGCGACTCCGATGGTGGAGGAGACCATGGGGGCAGAGACTGCGCGGACAGAGGAAGAGAGCAAGAGGCAGGCGGGAGCGGGTCAGACAGCGGAGAAGCCCCAGGGGGCGGAGATCCCGGGGACAGCCGAAGAGAGCAAGGGCCGGACGGAAGCGGGGCAGACAGTGGAAGGGGCCCAGGGGGCGGAGATCCCGGGGACAGCCGAAGAGAGCAAAGGCCGGACGGAAGCGGGGCGGACAGTGGAAGGGACCCAGGGGGCGGAGATCCCGCAGACAGCCGAAGAGAGCAAGGGCCAGACGAAAGCGGGACAGATAGTGGAAGGGGCCCAGGGGGCAGAAGTCCCGGGGACAGCCGAAGATCCCGAGGAGACGGAGGGGCTTCCTACGTCAGAAGGATTACAGGAACAGGAGGTTAGGCCTGCGGCAAAAGAGTCTGCCAGGGATAAGGACGTGACCATGGCAGAAGGATTGCCCAAAGAAGCGGCCTCTTCTAATATCAAGCTGCAGGAGCCCGCAAAGAAGAAGACGTATGAGGAGATGACCATTGAGGAGCTGCAGCAGGCGATCCTGGATAGAATGGCCATGAACGGACCGGTGACAGACCGTATGCGCCAGGATGTTATAGAGAATGTATACCACAACTCACTCATTAACTGGATAAAGAGTTTCCGGTAAAAGGGACATGAAATTTGGGGACGCCGCCACAGATACTGGCGGCGTCTTTGCTGTTTAAATAGAAAGGAGCGCCAAAAGGATGATCCTCAACACAGGCAGCCGAACCGACATCCCCGCCTACTATGCCCCCTGGTTTTACAACCGGATCCGGGAAGGGTATGTTTTGGCGCGCAATCCCTACTACCCATCCCAGGTTACAAAGTACAGGTTAAGCCCAAAAGTTATCGACATTTTAACGTTTTGCACCAAAAATCCCCAGCCTATGCTGGACAGGTTACAGGAATTATCAGAATATTCCTGCGTATGGTACGTGACGATAACCTGTTACGGAAGGGATGTGGAGCCTTTTGTGCCTGAGACCGGGCAGGTGATGGACAGTTTTAAAAGGTTATCAGCCCTGGTTGGAAGAAGACGGGTCATCTGGAGGTATGACCCGGTGTTTCTGTCAGACGCCTATCCGGAGGAATACCATGTGGAACAGTTTGGGAGGATGGCGGATTCCCTTTCCCGGTACACAGACCGGTGCGTGGTCAGCTTCATCGACCTGTACGAGAAGACGAAGCGGAATTTTCCCGGCATCCGGGAAGTGGCGTGGGAGGAGCAAAAGCGGCTGATCAAGGCCTTCTCACGGATCGCGGCGAGAAACCGCCTGAAGATCCATCTGTGCTGCGAGAAGAAGGAGCTGGAGACAGACCATGTGGACGCCGGAGGCTGTATGACAAAAGAGGTGCTGGAGCAGGCAGCGGGATTTTCCCTGAACGTGCCGAAAAAGAGACCGGCCCGTCCGGCGTGCGGCTGCCTTCTGGGCGCGGACATCGGGGCCTACAACACCTGCGGCCACGGGTGCCTGTACTGCTATGCCAACTACGACAGAAAAACCGTGGCCGGGAACATGAAAAACCATAACCTGAATTCACCGTTTCTGGTGGGAGGTTTTCAGGACGGGGACATGATAAAAGAGGCGGTCCAGACGCCCTGGAGGGACGGCCAGTTAACACTCTTTGACTTCACCCGGAAGGTCTGTGAAAAAACTATTGATTTATAAAACAATATCGAGTATATTATGTAATAGGTTATCGAAAGGCCCTGGGCTGAAAGGAGAGATAGGGAGTCATGATAAAGATAGCTGTGGATGCCATGGGAGGCGATTATGCTCCCGGGGAGATGGTCAAAGGGGCCGTGGAGGCATTAAAGAAGAAAGATCAGGTAACTGTGATCCTGGTAGGTCAGAAGGACAAGATCGCCAAAGAGCTGGAGCGGTATACATATCCGGCGGACAGGCTTTCCATTGTCCATGCCTCAGAGGTGATCGAGACCGGGGAACCGCCTGTGAACGCGGTCAGGAAGAAGAAGGATTCCTCCATCGTGGTGGGCATGAACCTGGTGAAGAAGGGTGAGGCGGACGCCTTTGTGTCTGCCGGAAGCTCCGGAGCCATTTTGGTGGGCGGACAGATCATTGTGGGAAGAATAAGAGGGGTGGAGCGCCCGCCTCTCGCGCCGCTGATTCCCACAAGGAAAGGCGTGTCCCTGCTCATTGACTGCGGTGCCAATGTGGACGCCAGACCGTCCCATCTGGTGCAGTTTGCCAGAATGGGTTCTATTTACATGGAACATGTCATAGGCATTAAGCATCCGAGGGTAGCCATTGTCAACATCGGCGCCGAGGAGGAGAAAGGCAATGCTCTGGTCAAGGAGACCTATCCCCTTTTAAAGGCCTGCGGGGACATTAACTTTACAGGCAGCATCGAAGCCAGGGAGATCCCGGAGGGCGGGGCGGATGTGATCGTCTCCGAGGCTTTTGTGGGCAATGTGATCTTAAAGCTCTATGAGGGCGTTGGGTCCACCATGCTGTCCATGGTCAAGGAGGGGCTGATGGTGAACTTAAAGACCAAGATCGGGGCCCTTCTGGTAAAGCCGGCTCTAAAGGAGACCATGAAGGCCTTTGACGCCAGCCAGTACGGGGGCGCGCCGCTGTTAGGTCTAAAGGGCCTGGTGGTGAAAGCCCACGGCAACTCAAAGTCCGTGGAGGTGTGCAACTCCATTCTCCAGTGCATCACCTTTAAGGAACAGCAGATCAACGAAAAAATCAAGGAGAGCCTGCAGCCAAATAAAGAGCAGGAATAAAAATTTTAAGAGAGGAAGGGTATTACTATGGAATTGGAAAAATTACAGGGGATTATTGCAGAGGTGCTGAATGTAAGTGAAGATGAGATCACCACATCCACCACATTTGTTGACGATTTAGGCGCTGACTCCCTGGATATTTTCGAGATTATCGCTGCCATTGAGGAGCAGTTCGATATCGAGATTCCACAGGAAGAGGCGGAGAAGATCGTAACCGTAGGAGACGCCGTAGAGCAGATCAGAAACATCTTGAACTAAGAAAAAGCAGCAGGTTAAAGGCGGGGAGAACGCTGCCGGGCCGCTGCAAAAAGGATAGACGAAAAAGCCCTAGGATTAGGGCTTTTTCCCTCTATAAAAGGAGGTTTTATTTTACATGAATCGGAGACTGAAAGAGCTGGAGGAGCGCATTGACTACTGGTTTGAGGACAAGGACCTGCTCTTTGACGCCATGACCCACAGCTCCTATGCCAACGAGCACCGGATCCAGAAACGGCGGTGCAACGAGAGGCTGGAGTTTTTGGGGGACGCGGTTTTGGAGGTGGTGTCCAGCGACTACCTTTACCACAGATACCCGGATCTGCCGGAGGGGGAGCTGACAAAGATGAGGGCCAGCATGGTGTGCGAGCCCACCCTGGCTTTGTGCGCGGGGGAGATTGAGCTGGGAGAGTATCTGCGGCTGGGAAAGGGGGAGGAGTCCACCGGCGGCAGAGGGAGAAATTCCATTGTGTCCGACGCCATGGAGGCGCTGATCGGGGCGATTTACCTGGATGGTGGGTTTGCTAGCGCAAAAGAGTTTATACATCAGTTTGTTTTAAATGATATTGAGCATAAGCAGCTCTTTTATGATAGCAAGACTATTTTACAGGAGATGGTGCAGGCCATGGGGGACGAGCTGTTAAGCTATGAGATGCTTCGTGAGGAAGGCCCTGACCACAACAAGACCTTTGAGGCCAGAGCCCTGGTGGGAGACCGGGAGATCGGGCGGGGTGTGGGAAGGACCAAGAAGGGTGCGGAGAGCCTGGCCGCCTACAGAGGGATCCTGCGGCTGAAAGGAAAAGCGGACAAAGAGGGCCCGGGTGGACCATGTATCTGAAAAGTATTGAGGTGCAGGGCTTTAAGTCCTTTGCCAACAAGATCGTGTTTGAGTTTCACAACGGCATCACAGGCATTGTGGGGCCAAACGGCAGCGGCAAGAGCAACGTGGCAGACGCGGTCCGGTGGGTCCTTGGGGAGCAGCGCATCAAGCAGCTTCGGGGCGCCAGCATGCAGGACGTGATCTTTTCCGGAACCGAGACCAGAAAGCCCCAGGGATTTGCCTATGTGGCCATCACCCTGGACAACTCGGACCACCAGCTGGCCATTGACTATGACCAGGTGACTGTGGCCAGAAGGATCTACCGCTCCGGCGAGAGCGAGTATTTGATCAACGGCAGCGCCTGCCGGTTAAAGGATATCAATGAGCTGTTCTACGACACGGGAATCGGCAAGGAGGGGTACTCCATCATCGGGCAGGGGCAGATCGACAAGATCTTAAGCGGCAAGCCGGAGGAGCGGAGGGAGTTGTTTGACGAGGCAGCCGGCATCGTAAAGTTTAAGCGGCGCAAGGTCATCGCCCAGAAAAAGCTGGAGGACGAGAAGCAGAATCTGGTCCGGGTCAGCGATATTTTGTCAGAGCTGGAAAAGCAGGTGGGACCTCTTGCCAGGCAGTCGGAGACAGCCAGGGAGTATCTGCGGCTGAAAGAGGAGCTGAAAGCTTATGAGGTCAATGTGTTCCTGACAGAGACACAGGACATCAAAGTCCAGCTAAAGGAGACAGAGGACAACACGGCCATTGTGTCCGGGGACTTGGCCAGGACAAAGGAGGCGGCGGACCAGATCCGGATAACCTACGAGGAGCTTTCCCAGGTGTTAAAGGACCTGGAGGAGAAGCTGGAGGAGAGCCGGAGCGCGGTGGCAAAAGCCAACATGGACAAAGGCGGGCTGGAGGGCCGGGTCAATGTGCTCCTGGAGCAGATCAACACAGAGCGGATGAACGAGGAGCACATCAATGCCAGGAAGCGGGCCATCTCCCAGGAGCTGGAGCAAAGACAGGGACAGCTTAATCAGTACAAGGAGGAGCACAGACAGCTTTCCGGCCAGGTGGGAGCCGAGAAAACCAGGCAGGAAGAAGCCCAGGAGACCCTGCGCCAGGCGGACGAGGGCATCATGCTTCTGGACCGGGGCATTGAGGAGGGGAAAAACCGCATCATCCTCACCATGAACGAGAAGGCCTCCCTGACAGCCAGACAGCAGAGGTACGAGGCCATGATGGAGCAGGTCCAGGTCCGCAGGGCGGAGGTGGCCCAGAAGCTTTTAAAGTCCAAAAGCGACCAGTCGGTCCAGGAGGAGCACAAAAAGGCGGAAGAGGGGAAACTGGCCCAGGTGGAGGAGGCCATCCAGGATCTGACCTTTAAGCAGGGAAGCGGCGAGGAGCATATCGCCCACCTGGAGGGGGAGGTCCGGCGGCTGAACCGAAACTTAAATGACAAACAGCAGGAGTACCACAAGGATTCCACCAAGCTGGAGTCTTTGCGGAACTTAGCGGAGCGGTACGAGGGGTACGGCAACAGCATCCGCCGGGTTATGGAGCTGAAAAGCCGGGTTCCGGGCATCCACGGCGTGGTGGCTGACATCATCACCACCAAAAAGGAGTATGAGACAGCCATTGAGACAGCCCTTGGAGGCAGTATCCAGAACATTGTCACAGACACCGAGACCACGGCCAAGCAGCTGATCGAGTATCTGAAGAAGAATAAATACGGCAGGGCCACCTTCCTTCCTCTTACAAGCGTTGGCCTTAAGGGAGGATTTTCCCAGGAGAAGGCCCTTCATGAGCCGGGAGTCTTAGGCCTTGCCAGCCAGCTGGTGGTGGCGGACGAGAGGTACAAAGGGCTGATCGGGTATCTGTTAGGCCGGGTGGTGGTGGCGGACAACATTGACAATGCCATCGCCCTGTCGAGAAAATACCAGTATTCCCTGCGGATCGTGACCCTGGACGGGGAGCTTTTAAGCGCGGGAGGCTCCATGACAGGCGGAGCGTTTAAAAATGCCAGCAACCTTCTGGGGAGGAAGCGGGAGATCGAGGAGCTGGAGCGGCGGTGCGAGAAGGCCCTCAAGGCTGCGGAGCTTCTCCAGCAGGAGCTTGTGATGAACGAGGAGCAGTTAAAGCAGCAGAAGGAGGAGCTGGAGCAGTTAAAGCAGCAAAAGCAGACCGCCTTTCTGGAGCAGAACACCATCCGCATGAACCTGTCCCAGTTAGACGACAAGATCCAGGAGATCGAGGAGTCCTCCCGGGACATGGTGCTGGAAAATACCCACTTAGAGGAGCAGATCCGGGAGATCGGACGGAACCAGAAGGAACTTGCCGCTGGGGTCTCTAAGATGGAGGAGCAAAATCTCCAGGAGGAAAAGCAGATCGAGACCTTGTCGTCCCGGCTGGAGGAGGCCAAGGCCCGGCGGGAAGAGCTGGCAAGGCAGCTGTCCGCCCTGCAGCTGGAGAGCGCCAACCTGCAGCAGAAATACGAGTTCATCCAGGAGAACATGCGCCGGGTTCGGGGGGAGATGGACAAGCAGGAGGAGGAGCTTTCCCAGTTGGAGGGCAGCGGGGAGGTAAGCAGCCAGGCTATTGAGGAAAAGCTTCATGAGATCGAGAGGATCAAGACAGAAATCGGCCAGCTGACCGAAAAGGCGTCGGATCTGGAACAGGAGGGCCTGGGGTTAGCCAGAACCAGAGATGAGAAGACCGGGGAGCAGAAGCAGCTGTTTGACAGGCGGGAGGAGCTTTCCGGGCGCATGAGCCGCCTGGACAAGGAGCTGTTCCGGCTCCAGAGCCAGAAGGAAAAGCTGGACGAGCGGCTGGACCGCCACGTGGAGTACATGTGGAGCGAGTATGAGCTGACCCCCACCGGGGCCGAAAAGCTTCGCAACCCCCAGTGGACGTCCCTGGGGGAGATGAAACGGCGGGCCGGGGAGTTAAAGGAATCGATCCGGGGCCTTGGCAATGTGAATGTCAATGCCATTGAGGACTACAAGGAGGTTTCGGAGCGGTACGAGTTTATGCGGACCCAGCACGAGGACCTGGTGAAGGCGGAGGAGACCCTGATGGGGATCATCGAAGAGCTGGATACAGGCATGCGCCGTCAGTTTGAGGAGAAGTTTAAGGAGATCCGCCGGGAGTTTGACCAGGTGTTTAAGGAGCTGTTCGGCGGCGGCCACGGCCAGCTGGAGCTGGTGGACGGGGAGGACATCCTGGAGGCCGGGATCCAGATCATCTCCCAGCCCCCCGGGAAAAAGCTGCAGAACATGATGCAGCTGTCCGGCGGGGAGAAGGCGCTTACAGCCATCGCCCTTTTGTTCGCCATCCAGAACTTAAAGCCGTCGCCCTTCTGTCTTCTGGACGAGATCGAGGCGGCCCTGGACGACTCCAACGTGGACCGGTTCGCCGGGTATCTCCACAAACTGACCAGGAATACCCAGTTTATCGTAATCACCCACAGAAGAGGGACTATGGTGTCCGCGGACAGGCTTTACGGGATTACCATGCAGGAAAAGGGGGTGTCTACCCTGGTTTCCGTGAATCTGATCGAGGATAGTCTGGAAGGGGAGAAGGTGGGGTGATTTTTAGAGTGAGCAAGAACTCATTCGCAAGCGCCTTAATGGAACAGCAGCTTTAAAGATGAAATAACCAAGAACAATAGGAGGGATACAGATGGCAGAGGGGAAAAAAGGGTTTTTTGGCCGTCTGGTAGAGGGCCTTGCCAAGACCAGAGCCAACATCGTGTCAGGGATGGACTCCATATTCAGCGGATTTTCCGCCATTGACGACGACTTTTACGAGGAGATCGAGGAGATCCTGATCATGGGGGATCTGGGGATTCAGACCACCATGTCCATTGTGGAGGATCTGAAAGCCAAAGTGAAGGAGCAGCACATCAAGGAGCCCTCGGAGTGCAAAGCCATCCTTATGGAGAGCATGAGACAGCAGATGGACCTTGGGGAAAATGCCTATGAGTTTGAGAACCGAAAATCCGTGGTGCTGGTCATCGGCGTCAACGGGGTGGGCAAGACCACGTCTGTGGGGAAACTGGCCGGGCAGCTGAAGGAGAGCGGGAAGAGAGTCATCCTGGCGGCGGCGGATACCTTCCGGGCGGCGGCTATCGAGCAGCTGACGGAGTGGTCCCACAGGGCCGGGGTGGAGCTGATCGCCCAGCAGGAGGGTTCCGACCCGGCGGCGGTGATTTACGACGCCGTGGCTGCGGCCAAGTCCAGAAACGCGGACGTGCTGATCTGCGACACCGCGGGAAGGCTCCACAACAAAAAGAATTTGATGGAAGAGTTAAAGAAGATCAACCGGATCATTGACAAAGAGTACCCGGACGCGTACAGGGAGACTCTGGTGGTTCTGGACGGGACCACAGGGCAGAACGCCCTTTCCCAGGCAAAACAGTTTATGGAGGTGGCGGATGTGACCGGCATCATCCTGACAAAGCTTGACGGCACTGCCAAGGGCGGCGTGGCTGTTGCCATCCAGTCAGAGCTGGGGCTGCCGGTGAAATACATCGGCATCGGGGAGAAGATCGACGATCTGCAGAAATTTGACGCGGAAGAATTTATCAACGCGCTGTTTGATGTTAAAGGAAGGGAAGAGGACGAGAGATCATGATGACATTGGAGAGTTTTGAGGAAGCTTCGGAGGCAGTGGGCAGAGTTGCCCAGGAGACAAAGCTGGTGTACAGCGAGTATTTTTCAGAGCAGACAGGCAACAAGGTGTATTTTAAGCCGGAAAATATGCAGTATACCGGCGCTTACAAGCTGAGGGGGGCCTACTACAAGATAAGCACCCTGTCAGAGGAGGAGAAGAAGAGGGGGCTTATTACAGCGTCCGCGGGAAACCATGCCCAGGGCGTGGCCTACGCTGCCAAGCTGGCAGGGATCCCCGCTACTGTGGTGATGCCCACCACCACGCCTCTCATCAAGGTGAACCGGACCAGAAACTATGGGGCCGAGGTGGTCCTTGAGGGAAATGATTTTGACGAGTGCTGCGCCTATGCCCTGGAGCTGGCCAGTGAGCGGGGGCTGACCTTTGTACACCCCTTCAACGACCTGGCCGTGGCCACAGGCCAGGGAACCATTGCCATGGAGATCATCAAGGAGCTGCCAACCGTGGACTACATCCTGGTGCCCGTAGGCGGCGGCGGGCTGTGCGCCGGCATCTCCACCCTGGCAAAGCTTTTAAACCCCAAGATCAAGGTCATCGGCGTGGAGCCGGCAGGGGCCAACTGTATGCAGGAATCCCTGCGGGCCGGCCATGTGGTGGAGCTTAAGAGCGCGGACACCATTGCCGACGGCACGGCGGTGCGATGCCCCGGAGATCTGATCTTTCCTTATATCCAGGAAAATGTGGACGATATCATTACTGTGGAGGACAGCGAGCTGATCGTCACCTTCCTTGACATGGTGGAGAACCACAAGATGATCGTGGAAAATTCCGGCCTTCTGACTGTGGCGGCCCTAAAGCATCTGAATGTGCAGAAAAAGAAGATCGTCTCCGTCCTAAGCGGCGGAAACATGGACGTGATCACCATGGCCTCTGTGGTTCAGCACGGTTTGGTCCAGAGGGACCGGGTGTTTACCGTGTCTGTACTGCTCCCCGACAAGCCGGGAGAGCTGGCCAAAGTGTCCACCCTTTTGGCACAGCAGAAGGGCAATGTGATCAAGCTGGAGCACAACCAGTTTGTCAGCATCAACCGCAACGCCGCGGTGGAGTTAAAGATCACCATCGAGGCATTCGGCACAGAGCACAAGACCGCCATTGTCAACGCGCTCAATGAGGAGGGGTATCGCCCCAAGCTGGTAAAGGCCTCAGGCACATACACGGAGTAGCCAGCCCAGGGGAATAAGAAGCGGGTTTCTCTGGAGGCCTCCGAAAACGCGGTCTGACACAAGGTTTAAAGCGAAGCGCTTCCAAAGGGACGCGATGCACGACGCACGACCGTCTGTGCCTGGGCGTCAGAAAAGGAGATCAATACAGACACGAGGGAATGAGAATGAAACTGGAATTGTTTACAGCAAAAGGGCCTGTCGGGGAACAGGTGAACTACATTTTGAAATGGGGGTTTATATCCACCATTGTGGGGGTTTTAGGGGGCGTTGTGGGCGGCATCTTCGGTCACGGCATCCAGCTGGCGGCGGCAAGCTTTCAGCGCTCCGGATGGCTTTTATACCTATTGCCCCTGTCAGGGGTTGCCATTGTGTGGCTGTATCAGACCTTTCATCAGGAGAAAAACCGGGGGACCAACATGGTCTTTGAGGTGGTGTCTTCCGACGGAAAGCTTGCCCTCTGCACAGGCCCCCTGATTTTTGTCAGCACCATTCTGACCCATCTGACGGGAGGTTCCGCAGGCCGGGAGGGCGCTGCTCTGCAGATCGGGGGCAGCATGGGTATTTTGGTGGGCAAGATGTTAAAGCTGGACGAGAGGGATACCAAGGTGGCTGTGATGTGCGGCATGAGCGGGTATTTTGGCGCTCTGTTCGGCACGCCTCTGGCCGCGGCTCTGTTCTCCCTGGAGGTCATCAGCGTGGGGGTCATGTACTACGCGGCCCTGGTCCCCTGTCTCTTCGCCTCCTTTATCGGCGCCGGCATGGCCGGGCTTATGGGGCTTTCCGGGGAACATTTTGAGATCCTGGAGATCCCGGCGTTCGAGCCAAAGTCGGCTCTGGTCATCATCTTTCTGGGGGCTTTGTGCGCTGTGATAAGCGTCCTGTTCTGCCTTATGCTCCATGGATCGGAGCATCTGTACAAGAAGCGGTTTCAAAATCCTTACGCCCGGATCCTGGCGGCGTCCGCCATCCTTATCGGCCTGACGCTTATTGTGGGCAACCGGGATTTCAACGGCAGCAGCATGGGCCTGATCGAGGAGTCCATGGAAGGCCATGTCAGGTATGAGGCATTTATCCTCAAAATGGTGTTTACGGCAGTGACATTGGGCGCCGGGTACAAGGGCGGCGAGATCGTGCCGACCTTGTGCGTGGGCGCTACCTTTGGGTGCATCATAGGGACTTTCCTTGGCTTTTCGCCGTCTCTGTGCGCGGCCTGCGGCATGGCGGCTCTGTTCGTCGGAGTGACCAACAGCCCGGTGACCAGCATGCTTCTGGCTTTTGAGATGTTTGGGTTTGAGGGGATGCCTTATTTTGTCATGGCTATCGCGGTCAGCTTTGCCCTGTCCGGGTACTATGGACTGTATGGGAGCCAGAAGTTTGTGTACTCGAAGATGAGGACGGAGTTTATTAATCGGCGGGCGCATTGAGAGAAGAGAAGGAATGGGAATGGAATGGGGGATTTCTTCCTATATAAATGTGGGGATGAAGAGTAGGGGGAGATAGGCGGAAATGATATGGCAGAGATTATGACAGACAGACAATACGATGGAATCTTGCAGATGATTGAAATGATAGTAAACGGGTGCAAGGACTTAGAGGAGGCAAAGAGAAAAATCGCTGAATTGCGGAGAGAAAAGGAAAAAATGACTAAGGAATAGGAGAGAGCAGGCTTGCCACCACTCTTTTTATATCGCTGACCAAACAGGTACTTTAGTACAAAATAACGCAAAAAAATGTCGCTTAATAGACTGTTAAGCGACACTTTTTATTTGCATCAATATAAAAAACGTCATTCTTTATAACGGATTCGATTATATCATTCTTTCTGGTATGTGTCAACTGTGATAAATTATCATTTTTTCTAAGTATATCAAACAAATTCAATATATTACAATTTTATTCTGTAAAATATCTGAATTTTCCGAAAATAACAACCCAGAGAATAGCAAAAAAGTGTCGCCTAACAGTCTATTAAGCGGTTGTTTTTGACAAAATGAGCCCTACATCTGGAGAGATAGCCTATGTGGTGTGTAGTCCATGTGAGAGATGGAGAGGAAAAGCATACGGAGGATTTTGTCTCCAATCTGCTTTCCGAAAGCTTGAATGCGCGGTGCTTTCATTTAAAAAGAAGCAGAAAGAAAAAATTTGAAGGGCAGTGGCAGGTAGTGCATGAAAACCTGTTTCCGGGATATGTGTTTATCGACACCGATCAGCCGGAAAAGGTGTACAAAGAACTGAAAAGAACTCCTAAGCCAAAGCTTCTGTTCAGTGATGATATGTATATCTCTACCCTGGAGCAGCACGAATCGGACCTGATGGGGAGTCTTGCGGATAAAAACGGGATCATCGGGATATCCGGAGTGCAGATAGCTGGAGATGGAACGATCCGGTATCTGTCCGGGCCTTTAGTAACGGTAAAAGACAGGATCCGAAAGGTGAATCTTCATAAACGGATCGCGGAATTGGAGACCAGCTTTTTGGGGCGCAGGCAGATCCTGTACTTAGGAATCGAGTTTGAAGGAATCAGAACTTGGCATTAAAGGGATGGTGATTCAGAGTGTGGTACGCGATTCAGAAAGAGCCAGGCAAGGAGGAAATGACCGGACAGCAGTTCGGGAATTTCGGGAGTGTACTTACCCAATTGGATGGTGAGTGGCGTGAGCTGTTCTGCGTGAAAAAGAAACGATATCAGGGTCAATGGCATGATGAGAGAGAACGGTTTCTGCCGGGATATGTGTTTTTTATCACCAGGGCTTTGAGTAGGGGGAACCGAATCCCGTATTTGGAGAATGCAGATTCTTCGGAGTGTTGCGGGATTTCAGGCCAGACCGATGGGTTTTGTCCGGTAAAGCGTGAGGAGGAAGAGCTTCTCATAAAGCTAACAGGAGGAAAGGATGAGGTTGACATGTCCTATGGAGTGATCCGCGATGATATTCTGAGCATCTATAAAGGACCTCTGACAGGGCTGGAGTCCAGAGTCAAAAAAATAGACCGTCATAAGAGAAAAGGGATCATCAGCATGAATCTACTCGGTAAAGAATACCTGGCGGAGGTAGGACTGGAGATCACAGAGAAGACGTATTCATACCAAAACATGTTAAACGGATTTGGGAAGGCGGCAGGATGTGGTATGTAATGCAGGTCAGCACAGGAACAGAGGAAGAAATATGTCAACAGTGCCGCAGAACAATCATGGAAGCTGATGAGGATGTGTTTATACTGACAGCGGAGAGAATGACAAAGGTTTTGGGAGAGTGGAAACTGGTTAGCGGCAGGCTGTTTCCTGGATACGTGTTTGTAAAGACTGATGAGGCAGAAGACTTTTTTCTGCGGTTGAAGCAGCGGAAGATAAACGCGAAAGTGCTGCGGACCGGGGAGGAGATAACACCCTTGTACCCGGAGGAGGAAGCGTATCTTAAGGAACTTGGCGGTAAGGAACATCTGGTGAGATATTCGGAAGGGTATCTGGAAGGGGAACAGCTGGTGGTAACATCCGGCGCGATGATGAATTATAAAGGCACAGTGAAAAAGGTGCTGCGCCATAAGCGGCTGATCGTTTTGGAGGTGCCTCTTATGGGACGAGTTGTAGAGGTGACTGTAGGAGTGGGGATCGTGAAGAGGCAGTCATGACCGCTGCTTGGCAGGACTTTTAATCTCTCCGGGTTCAATTGCCCGCAGCTTGCTGCGCAACAAATATAGGAGCGGTTCATTGGGAATGAAAAAAGTTGTGGACAGCATTAGACGCTTCGCGCGCTATGTTGAAGACAGCGGTTATAAAGGTTTGTCAGCCAGAGAGCAGGAAACATAAATCTCTGGAATGGCGAAGCTATGCCTGGAATGGAAAAATAAAATGTTAAAGAGCTGAAGAGAATTATTGAAAGGAAGAATAGGCCGAGTATTTCGGCTTATTTTATTGTCAAAAAACGTTAAAAGAGATAAGAGAAAGCTGTAAAAAGTAGCAGTGATTTTTTGCCGACGTATATGTCTGACTTGACTATTTTGTTAGGGCAAAGAAGGAGAAAAAGGATATTGATCGAGATAATGAGTATATAAAAGAGGAGTTATCTTGGAATTGTCCGTCCTCCTACAGAAGCGAGTGGGAAAGGATAACCATTATTTTGAACTTCACAAATTTAGAAGCATGAAGATATCCGCCCCCATGATCTGCCAACTCATTAGTTAAGATATCCGGAGCAATACATTACAAGAGTAGGAAGGATCCTGCGGAGGACACTGCCGGGGGTGACTTTGACAGAGATTTTGAAGAGAGGATTGCCACTTGATATAGATAACAACAAGCAACAGTTTGTCAGTGAGAGGTAAGCACGATTATGAAGTATGCCATAGAACAATTTGTGAAGAAGATCAATGCACCGCTTGTGTGCAGGTTTGATGATCAGGAGTTGTCATTCGATGATGGAAAAGATCTTGCCAAGCATTGGTTTGATAAGAAATATGAAGTTGATAGCATTGACAAAGATTCAAAGCTGTACAGTATGGAATAATAATTGAGAACAGGCAGGGATAAAAATATATGCCGCATAGAAATGCAAAGAAAAGTTTTCCGGAACATCAGAACCCTATGGAGGGGAAAAAGGTAGTTTTTATCGAAGACAGCAACGATAGAGAAAACGCTGACGGAGCTAGAGGGCATTTGGAAGCTGTTGGTGAAAGTCAATATAAAGCCGGATTCTATGAAAAGGGTGTAAAGCGGGCTTTAGATGTGGTTCTTTCCGGCTTAGGGCTTGTTGTTTTATCGCCGGTATTCCTGGCTATGGTTATTGCAATAAAGGTTGATGATCCAGGGCCGGTACTGTTTACACAGAAGAGGGTTGGCAAAAACAAGAAGTATTTCAAACTTCACAAGTTCCGTTCTATGAAGATGTCTGCTCCACATGATGTTCCGACACACATGTTGGATAACCCGGATCAGTATATCACGAGGGTAGGCCGTTTCATGCGCCGGACCAGCATCGACGAGTTGCCACAGGTCTGGGACATTTTCGTGGGAAATATGTCTGTGATAGGCCCGAGACCCGCATTGTGGAATCAGGATGTGCTGGTAGCAGAGAGAGATAAATATAATGCAAATGATGTAAAGCCCGGACTTACAGGATGGGCACAGATCAACGGAAGAGATGAATTAGAGATCCCGGACAAAGCTAAGCTTGATGGTGATTATGTTAAGAAGATCAGCTTTCCTTTTGATGTAAAGTGCTTTATTGGTACCATCTTCTCTGTCGCAAAGAGTGACGGAGTTGTTGAAGGTGGCACTGGAGAGATACATAAGGAGGAGCAAAATCAGTGAAGAGAGTTCTGATCACCGGAGCAAATAGCTATATAGGGGAATCTTTTAAGGATTATTTAGGTCAGTGGCCTAATGAGTATAAGGTGACCACACTGGAAACTAAAGGGCTGAAGCCGGAGAAAACGATGTTTGAAAGCATCGATACCATTTTTTGTGTAGTAGGAATTGCTCATATCAAAGAAACAACTGAGAACCGTCATATGTATTTTGATGTAAACAGGGATCTGGTTGTGAAAATGGCAAAGGTAGCTAAGGACGCTGGTGTTAGACAGTTCATATTACTCTCCTCGATGTCCGTCTACGGTACGGAAACTGGAAGGATCACAAAGAAAACGGAGCCTAAACCGGTTACAGCGTATGGGCAGAGTAAATTAGAGGCAGATGTGGTAATTAAGAAGCTGGAAGACGAGAATTTCATTTTTACCTGTCTAAGGCCGCCAATGGTTTATGGTAAGGGCTGTAAAGGAAACTATCAGAGACTTAGGAAGTTTGCGTTGAAGTCACCTGTCTTCCCGGACTATATGAATCAGCGGTCGATGGTTTACATTGGGAATCTATGCTCATTTGTAAAGGATACGATAGATCAGGAAAAGTCTGGTCTGCTCTTCCCGCAAAATGCAGAGTACATCAGATCATCTGAGATGGTAAAGGCGATAGCGGAGGCACATGGTAAGAAGATAAGGCTGACTAAGGTTTTTAACTGGGCAGTAAAAATCTGCGGAGCAAAGGTTGTTAAGAAGGTGTTTGGTGACTTGGTTTACGAAAAGGTAGACACAGTAGATAAATACGGTCTTAGCGAGAGTATTGGATTGACGGAAGGTAAGATATCATGAGCAATTCCACACATAAAAAAATACTGGTTATAATGTCTACCTATAACGGCGAAAAACATCTTCGTGAACAGATAGATAGCATTTTGAATCAGAAAACTGATTATGAGGTGCATCTGTGTATTCGCGATGATGGCTCCAAGGATAGGACTTGTGACATTGTTGAGGAGTATATAGAAAAATATACAGAAGAAGTAAAACTTATTCGAGGCGAGAATAAGGGATATAATGCAAGTTTCTTCTCGTTAATGCAGGGTGCTGAGGGATATGATTATTACTCAATCAGTGATCAGGATGATGTGTGGTTGCCTGATAAATTACAGATTGCCTGTGATGCTATAGATAAAGTTGAAGAGGATATTCCGGTTTTATACGCTTCTACATCATACCTTGTTCACGATGATCTCGTTCCTTACGGTACTACGAGGAAGAAAGAACGAGAGATGACGATGTATAACACAATCATACAGAACATCTGCCCGGGTCACACACAGGTGATGAATAATAGACTTTTAGAAATGTTGAAGGGCGATATTGATACATCACGTATTTACGTCTATGACTCTTGGATTCAAAATGTGGCTAATCTGTACGGAAGGATTGTGTTTGATAATGAACCTCACACATACTACCGGCAATATGAAGGGAATCAGTTGGGCTCTGGGGTTGGTAAATTGGGGCAGCTAATAGCCAGTATAAAGAGAGATGAAACTAATGATGGTCTGAAATATAGAAGACAGATTGATTATTTTGTTGAGAAAAATGAGGGAGAGTTGAAGAAACAGGGAGGCCTTCCTGAACTCCAAAGATTTGTTTCTTCAAAAAAACTGCTCCAAAGATTCTGGTACGGTATTACAGGAAAGCTATACCGTCAGAATCAATTAGAAACGGTTTTGTTTAGATGTGCTGTAATTAGTGGAAGGTATTAATACGATAATAATGAAGGTGGGTAAATGAAGGTACTATTTGTTGTTAATTGGTACACTCCCCTTTCTGAGAAAATTCTTAGAAATGGTGTATTTCATTATGAACAGTGTATGGCGTTACAACAGTATTGTAATATACGTCTCTATTGGCCATTAGATCCTATCGCCGAAGGGCTATCTTCTAAAGTTGAGAATGGGTTGTTTACATATAGAAGCGGTGGCAATCTCAGTAAGAAGATTAAATGGATAAAAGACACAATTAAGTATCTTACAGAAATATGTAAGGAGTATAAACCAGATATAATACATGCGAATGTAGCATATCCTGCGGGATTGGTCTGTGCGCTAATTTCAAATAAGATGAAAATGCCATTTGTACTTACAGAACATGCTCCTATTGAGCAAATGGGTCTGAGCAATCCGCTGAGAAAAATTCTCAGAAACTGGGTATATAAATGCTCAAAGTGTAATGTCTGTGTTTCAAAAGACAGTATGGGAAGACTGAAGTGTTTCTTCCCCAAAAGAGAATTTGAGATTAATTACAATGCTATCATAGACCCTAAAACGGTACAGCTTGACGAGAAGAATTATAGAGTTAATGGCGTCATAAACTGTGCTATTGTTGCTGCATTTTATGATAAAGAGATAAAAGGATACCAATATCTTATTCCGGCTATAAAGGAAGTGAATGAGACCGGGCATGATGTCGTACTTCATATTTGTGGTGGCGGCGAGTACTTGGAATTTTACAAAGATCTTTCAAAAAGCATCGGGATAGATGATAAGTGTATTTTTTATGGGCAGTGTAATAGAGAAAAGGTTTATTCCATAGTATCGCAGATGGATTATTGTGTCTCGGCCAGTATATTTGAAAGTGCGGGAATGTTTGTACAGGAGGGGATGTTGTTGGGGAAGCCAATTCTGGTAACTAAATCTGGAGGAGCCAATTCATTAACAACAGAAGATACTGCTATTGTAGTTGATAGAAACAGCGAAAAGGCTCTTGTAGATGGAATAATTCAGATGAATGAAAAATACAGTTTATTTGACACACAAAAAATAAAGGATTACGCAAGAGAGAACTATGAGATATCTAATGTAACAAAAAGATATATAGAAATCTATGAGAAGGTAATTTGAGATGAGCCAAACAGATAACGAAATATTCGTTACAGTGATTGTAGCAACATATAATCCCCAGTTAAACAAGGTGTTGGAAACTATTAACTCAATTCTTCTGCAAGAGGACGTGAAAAAGCAGATAATAATTGCTGACGATGGCTCTAAGGCGAACAATTTTGCTCAATATGAATCCTTCTTAAAGAAAAAGGGATTTACGGATTATAAACTTCTTAGCAGCTCCAAAAACCAGGGAACAATTAGAAACTTTGCAAGATGTACTAAGGAATGTAAAGGCAGATATATAAAGATGATATCTCCTGGTGATTATATCTATGATTCTTCGACATTACATGACTGGGCAGAATGGATGGAGAAAAATGGGTTACTGATGTCAGTTGGGGACGCGTTTTACTACGAAAGGAAGAATGATGGCTACAAATTGATAAAGGAGCACTCATTTCCACAGGCTCCTAAAGTGTTAAATCAATCGAATGAGAGAAAGAAAAAATACTATCAGCTGATTTATAACGACTACTGGCTCGGAGCAGCAACACTTATTGAAAGAGAAACATTTGAAAAGTACATTAACATAGTTAAAGACTTGGCCGTCTACGGCGAGGATAATATGTACAGGATAGCAGCATGTGACGGTATCAGACGTGGATATTATCAAAAGCAAGTTGTAATGTACGAGGCAGATACTGGAGTTTCAAGCCTTGGAGATAAGGGGAATAAATGGCACAGTACTCTAATGGATGAGTGGATAAAAACTAATGAGTTCATATTAAAGAGACTTGATGTAGATAAGGATTTTAAACGGAAATTTGAGAAGTTTGTATGCTGGAAAAGGCAGAATGTTGATATAAGGGAAGCGAAAATAGCTGGAAAGAATCTGACTAAGATAGTATCAAGGGTTGTGGTCTTATATTTTTGCATTCCAGATATGACTGTTTGGAGTGTTCGAAGAGTCTTATTTCCGCGTAGGTCAAAGATAAATATCAATAGCAGGATAGTATGTAATATTTTTGAAATAGAATGAGGTACAAAATGAAAATCCCATTTGTAACTTTTCTCCCAATGGAGAAAGAACTGAATAATGGTATTCGTGACGCTTTCGACCGCATTTTCACACGCTCTTGGTATATTGAGGGCGTAGAGGATGAGGCCTTTGAAAAGGCATTTGCTGAGTACTGTGGAACGGAATACTGTATTGGAGTAGGAAACGGCTTAGATGCTCTGATGCTGGCTCTTAAGGCACTTGGTATCGGCGAAGGTGATGAAGTAATTGTACCTTCCAACACCTACATTGCTACTGCTTTGGCAGTTACATATGTTGGTGCATCTCCTGTGTTCATAGAGCCAGATATTAGGACGTTCAACATCAATCCTGAACTCATCGAAGCGGCAATCACTGATAGGACTAAAGTTATTATGCCGGTTCACCTCTACGGACAAGCATGTGATATGGATCCGATTATGGAGATAGCACATCATTACAATCTGTTTGTGGTTGAAGATTGTGCTCAAGCTCACGGAGCCACATATAAAGGGAAAAAAGTTGGAACCTTTGGTGATGCCGCCGGATTTTCCTTCTATCCTGGAAAGAACCTCGGTGCCCTTGGCGACGCTGGTGCAGCTGTGACAAATGATAAAGAGTTGGCTGATAAGATTCGCGCTTTAGGTAACTATGGTTCTGATTGTAAATATCATCACATCTATAAAGGTAACAACAGCCGATTGGATGAACTCCAGGCTGCGTTCTTGTCTGCCAAACTTCCACATCTTGAGAGGATGAATGAGGAGCGCAGACGAATTGCCCAGATGTATACGGAAGGGATACGAAATCCGAAGGTGATAACGCCGTATGTGATTCCCAACTGTGTACCTGTTTGGCACATCTATGGTATTCGTTGCAAGGATAGAGATGCTCTTGAAAAACATCTAAATGAAAAAGGAATCGGAACTAACAAACATTATCCAATTCCGATACATCTTCAAGAATGTTATAAAGATTTGAAGATTCAGAAAGGGGCGTTGCCAGTTGCAGAAAAAATAAGCGATACAGAGTTGAGTCTTCCAATGTTTTATGGAATGACGGATGAGGAAATTAAATATGTGATTAAAGTAATCAATGAATTTTAATGATAGCCGATTGATATGATAGAAAGTGGATGAGATAAATGAAGTTGAGAAGGCTAGAACTTAGAGATGCACCACTGATGTTGGAGTGGATGCATGATGAAAGAGCTACACATGATTTACGGGCAGATTTTTCTAAGAAAACAATTCAGGATGCTGAAAATTTTATCAGAGTCAGTTGGAATGATAATGAGAATATCAATCTTGCTATTGTTTGCGATCTTGATGAATACATGGGTACAGTAAGTCTCAAACATGTCCAAAATGGAAGTGCAGAGTTTGCTATTATCGTTCGTACTTCGGTAATGGGGCTTGGCTATTCGAAATATGGAATGGAGAAGATTTTAAAAATGGGATTTGAAGATATGGATTTACAGGCAATTTATTGGTGTGTTGATTCGGCGAATAAACGAGCAGTTAGATTTTATGATAAAAATGGATATAAAAAAACTTCTCCTGATCGGATTGTGAACGAAGGGGTACGATTACGATACAGCAAAGAGCAAATCGAACGCTACTACTGGTATCTGGTTCAAGCAAGATAAATAATTATCCAGATGCGAGGATAGTTCGCTGTATGTACTCAAAATTACTCTAGAGAGAATAGCTGGCAAAAGTCACTTATGTGGTTTGCAAGAAAGCATAACATCGAAATTTGTAAACTAAATAATCTATACGGTATAAAGGATTTGATTTTTTATCTGCGGAATTTGATAGAATTTTGAGACCGGAAGGAAAGACAGTTTTAGACCATTTAGAATATGAAAAAATTCGTACACCTATAGCTAATTTATTGAACTAGATGAAGAACCTTAAGCCTAAGGAGTATGCAGATGTATTTAAGAGAATTTAAGAAAGAAGATAAACCATTAATTTTTGAGTGGGTACAGAATGAAGAGTTCTCTTTCGTTATTGCTTCCGATACAGATGAGTATATGGGAATGGTGAGTCTTAAACATATAGAAGAGGGAAGTGCTGAATTGGAAGTTATTGTCCGCAAAGAGGCAATGGGACATGGCTATGCTTGGTTTGGTGTGGAGGCTATAATTCATAAAGCTTTTAATGAGCTTCAGTTGAAAAGTATCTATTGGTGTGTATCACGGGAAAATGTAAGAGCTATACGTTTTTTTAACAAACATAATTTCCATGAAGCGGTGGATGTTCCAGAGAAAATCTTACAGCGTTATGAAAATGGTGCTTCGCTGAAATGGTATTTTGTACTTAAAGGTGATGAGACTAATATTAGAGATTATGTTGCAGGCTGCCGAGTTATTCACATTAAGACTATACCGACCATTAATGCTGGAGAACTCTCTTTTTTTGAAGGAACTCATGAGATACCGTTTGATATAAAACGTATCTACTATATATCAAAGGTTCCGGAGGGCGTAAGACGTGGATTTCATGCGCATAAGGAATTGAAGCAGATGCTGTTTTGTCCGTATGGACGTATACAATTGATTCTTGAGAATAAGCACGGACGTGAGGAGATTGAATTATCGGATCCGTCCATAGGTGTTGTAATTGAGGAGCCTACATGGAGAGAAATGCTTTGGCTGCAGAAGGATTCCGTACTGTGTGTGGCGGCATCGGACTTCTATAAGGTTGAAGATTATATTAGGGATTATGAGGAGTTTAAGACATTTGTTTGTAAAATCCCATTATAATACTCAAATAGTTGATATAATATGGAGAAAGATATGATAGAAATATTGGTGAGTGGATTCTTTTTGTTTCTTGGACTTACATACAAGAAAAAGATTAATCCATTGGTAGTGTTTAACGGGATATGGTTTATTTGCTTTTTTTTATATAGATTGGGCTTTTCGTCAGCATATGATAATAAAATACCTTTTTTGGTAAGCATTGTATTCGTTTCGATGCTGATTACATTTAATATGGGGTTTATCTTAGGAAAGTCTCTGAAGAATAAAAGAGGCATTGTGTTGAAGATTTCTTTAATTAAAGCTCGTACAAAAGAAGAATACCTGAATATAGTTTTCCATATATATTTTTCCCTTATAATTATAGAGGTCATCTTATTCAAAGGCGTACCTTTGTTGTGGACACTTCAGGGGCGAACGGATGTTTCGTATGTTACATTTGGAATACCATCACTACACGGATTTATTAACTCGTTGGCGTGGTTTATAGTTAGTATTTCGTTTATTGAGTTCTTAAATAGTAAAAGTAAAGTGGCACTAAGAAATATTATAATGATTAATTTGATATTTGTCTTTTTATTAGCTAGACAATCGATGGTTACAGAGATTATACAATTAGTGACTATATATTTTTGTAAAAGAAGACTGGAAGTTAAAAAACTTTGTGTGCTTTTATTGCTATTTGTGATTGGTTTCGGATTAATCGGTAATTTGAGAACCCCACCAGAGGTCATTATAAGAAATTCCGGATTCCGGTTCAATGTTCCAATATTTTTGCTCGGAATAGTTTGGGTATATATGTATATGATTTCACCTATAGCTAATATAATATATTTTATTGAAAACTTTACTAATTTTCAATATGGCGTTTTTTCACTGATAAATTTTCTACCTACTGTTGTTGTAAATCGAATTAATATTACAACGAGAGGAGAGGTTGGAACTTACTTGGTAAATGAGGCTTTTAATATGTCGACAGGATTAATGCCGATATATGGCGACTTTGGCGTTATTGGAATTGCGCTCTTTTTTACGCTTATAGGGCTTATGGGGGGAGTATTATGGCGAAAGATGAGGTGTTCAAATTACAGCGATGAGATAGTGTGTATGTATTCCATATACAGTGGGGCAATAGCATTAATGTTTTTCTTTAATGAATTTATCACATTGCCAATTATTATTCAGTTTATATATAGTAGTTTTCTTTTCAGAAATTACTTTTATTGCCGAAACAAAAATGATCATAAACCTGTCTCCAATATAAAGAAAATGAAAAATATTTCGGTTTACAGTTAACAAATCGTTTGTCAGGCTTAATTGTTTAAAGAAATACTTTGGGGGAATATATATGAAAGAAATACTTGTAATTACAAATAGTTTATATCCTGACTTAAATGCAAATTCGAATATAGCATATGAAATTGCAAAATTTTTGAAAGAAAGCTATAATTGTGATGTGACTGTTATGGGATATAGAGATAATATGTTTAATTATGCAGGGAACAAAAATGCAGTAAATATCATTGAAGTAAAAGGCATATCCTCTATAAATTCAATTGTGAAAAAATGTAAACAAAAAGGAAAAATGAAATTGCTATTACATCCAATGGCAGTTTTGTTTGTAATTCTTAGACTGCTCGAAAGAGAAGGTGAATTTAAAAAAATCTTATATAAAAAGGAAATTGAAAAATCGATTGGCAAACAAAATTATGATTGTATTGTTGCGTTTTCAGAGCCAACATATGTGTTAGAGGCATTAAGCGAGGTGGATTGCAATATACCATATATTTCATACAAATTGGATCCGTGGTCTTCTCACTATCTTCGAAATACAAATAAAAATGAGTTAAAGAAAGAATTGAAATCCGACGAAAAAGCAAGCGCTATAGTAATAACCAAGGCTATGGAAAACTGGGTGAAAACAAATGGAAAAAAACTGAATAAGAAAACATATGCATTTGAACTTCCATGTGTGACAGAGCATGCGATTGGAAATAAATATGAGGCGTTTGATGATAAAAAGATAAATTGCGTATTTGCGGGGGGATTGTATAAGGATATTCGAAATCCAAGATATATGATTGAACTGTTTAAACTAATAAATAGTGATAAAATAATCCTCCATATTTTTGGGAACTTGTATCATGGATTGACCATGCCAGAAAATTTGCCTCAGAATATTATATATCATGGAAATGTAGATTCGGAGAAATCGATAAGTATAATGCAAAGCGCAGATGTTTTGGTAAATCTAGGAAATACCATAAGCAATCAGATGCCAAGTAAAGTATTAACATATATTTCTCTGGGAAAGCCTATTTTAAATATTGTTAAAATTGAAAACTGCCCATCAATAGAATATCTAAAAGAATACCCGTACGCCATTAGTGTTTTTGAAAATCGTAGAATTGATCAAGGGATTATAAGCAAAATTGAAGATTTTTGTATAACAATGAAAGGTAAAGGTTTACCTTATGAGTATATTAAAGAAAAATATAAGGAATGCACGTTGGATTATGTTGGGCAAGAGTTGTATGCTATCATAAAAAAAATATCAAAATAGGGCTTTGAGTATAATGAAGAGTTTGGAGACAAAGAAGAAAAGCATATATAATCTTACAAGCGAATTGATGTATCAATTCGCTGCTATCGGATTTGGCATAATAATACCTAGAATGTTTTTGCTGAACCTTGGTTCAGAAACGAATGGGTTGGTTTCATCGGTAACTCAGATTTTGACTTATGTAGCATTAGTAGAGGCGGGAATTGGAGCAGCTGCACTACAAGCATTATATAAACCAATCAATAATAATGATAGATTTGAGATAAATGGAATCATATCAGCCACACGTCGTTTCTATGATAAAGTGGGAGGAGTATATTTATCAATTCTACTTCTCCTGGCATTTATATTTCCGTTTACTGTAAAGACGGATATATCTTATTTCACAATTGTTTTTGTTGTCATTGTAAGTGGCATTCCAAGTGTGATCAGCTATTTTTTTCAAGCTAGGTATGTAATTTTTTTGAATGCAAATGGAAAGGCTTACATAAGTAAAAATATTATAACAATTACGTTTGTTGCTACCAGCGCATTGAAAATAATTTTCTTATATTCTGGCTTTGGTGTTGTGCTGGTTCAAGGGATTTCAATAGTTGGAACATTTATCCAAGCTTTCTATATTGAACTATATATACGGAGACACTACAATTGGCTCTCTACCACGGATATACCTAACTTTGATTCTATAAAGCAAAGTAAAAATGCTTTGATTCATCAAATAGCTTGGATTGTTACGAGCAATACTGATGTCGTTATTTTAACTTATTTTGCTGGATTAAAAACTGTAAGTGTTTATACCATCTACAAGTTGCTGCTTAGTGTGGTGGATGGAATTGTCAATTCAATTCTTAATACCATACACTATATTTTAGGAAAAAAATACCAAGAAAGCAAAGAAGAATACATAAAATACTTTGATATTATAGAAGTATTAATAGTCACATTATCATTTTCATTATTCTTGATAGCAAGAACATTGATCTTACCGTTTTTAAGAATTTATACAAGCGGCATCGAGGATATTAATTATATCGATAACGTTCTTTCATATCTTTTTGTAATAGCTCACATTTTAGTTGAGGCGCGATCGCCTTCGTGGGAAACAATTTCGGTAGCGGGAAATTTTAAAGAAACACAAAAGGTTTCTGTATATGAAGCGGTAATCAACTTATCCTTTTCTCTTTTGCTAGTCAAATTCATGAACATATATGGAGTATTATTGGGAACTATATTAGCTTCGACATATCGACTTGTAAGAATGGTAGAGTATTCAAATAAAGACATTCTTAATAGAAGCACAATAAATACGTATAGAAGATATATAATTAACACGATTCTTTTCTTGCTATTATCCTTTTTGATAAATAATTTTTTCGGATTATTGAGCCTCAATGACTACTACCAAATATTTGCATTTGCTGTTGTGTTGATAATTATTGTAGTCCCTCTATTTTTGTTTACAACCTTAATATTTGAAAAAAATGTGAGAAGCAATTTACTTTACTTGATAAAAAATCTGCGTAGTGAGGGGAATTGATTATGAGTGTATTTTTCAATAAAACATTACTTATTACTGGTGGAACAGGAAGCTTTGGAAATACAGTTCTCAAGCACTTCATTGAGTCAGACATCGGCCAGATCAGAATCTTTAGCCGTGATGAGAAAAAACAAGACGACATGAGGCACGAGATTCAGGCGAAGTATCCTGATTTCGCGTCCAAGGTGAAGTTCTACATTGGCGACGTGAGAGATCCTCGGTCTATAGCGGATGCTATGCCAGGAGTTGACTATATCTTTCATGCAGCAGCCCTTAAGCAAGTTCCGTCCTGTGAGTTCTTTCCTATGCAAGCGGTGAAGACCAATGTTGAAGGGACAGATAATATGCTCCACGCTGCTATTGAAGCGAGAGTTAAGCGTGTTGTGTGCCTAAGCACGGATAAAGCTGCGTATCCGATAAATGCCATGGGAATTAGCAAGGCAATGATGGAGCATGTCATTACGGCGAATGCTCGTGTCGCAGCCGAAGGTGGTGATACAGTAATCTGTTGTACTCGTTACGGTAATGTAATGTGTTCCCGTGGATCAGTAATACCTCTCTTCATAGATCAGATAAGAGCCGGCAATCCGTTAACAATCACCAATCCGGAAATGACAAGATTCCTTATGAACCTTGATGAGGCCGTTGACTTGGTTCGATTTGCATTTGAACACGCTAATCCAGGCGATCTATTTGTTCAGAAGGCTGAAGCAAGTACTATTGGAGACCTAGCTAAGGCTGTGCAGCAACTCTTTGGTGATACTGGGACGTGTATTATTGGTACAAGACATGGCGAGAAACTTTATGAAACTCTGCTTACAACCGAGGAACGCTTAAGAAGTGAAGATATGGGACAGTACTTCCGCGTTTCAGCAGATACTAGAGATCTGAACTATGATAAGTATTTTATACAAGGTCAGGTTCAAACACAGGCTGACGAGGCTTATACGAGCCATAACACTGTAAGGCTTGATGTCGAAGAAACTGTGAAAAAACTGTTGACAACAGATTATGTAAAAGAAGCATTGGAGGAGCAGAAGTGAAGTTTTTAGTACTCGGCTGTAACGGTATGGCCGGACATATGATTAGTCTGTATCTTAAAGAACAAGGCTATGACGTTGATGGTTATGCAAGAATTGAATCAAATTATGTTCATACTTTTACTGGAGATGCAAGGGATACTGGATTTCTAAAGGACACTATAGATAAAGGGAAGTACAATGTGGTAATAAACTGCATAGGAATTTTAAACAGATTTGCAGAAAAGGATCATGAAAAAGCTGTTTTTTTAAACGCATATCTTCCGCAGTTCTTGGCTAAGGTAACAGAAGGTTCTGAAATTCAGGTCATACACATTAGTACGGATTGTGTTTTCAGCGGTAGAAGAGGAGGGTACGTTGAATCTGATTTTCCAGATGGGGAATTGTTCTACGATCGTTCAAAAGCTCTTGGTGAACTGAATAACAAAAAAGACGTGACATTTAGAATGTCTATAATAGGTCCGGATTTAAAACCTGAAGGAATCGGTTTGATTAATTGGTTTATGCAGCAGAAGGGTAAGGTCAAGGGATACAAAAATGCTATGTGGACAGGACAGACTACGCTTCAACTTGCAAAGACGATAGAGAACGCTGCAATACAGAGGGTGCATGGGCTTTACAACATGGTTCCGGCAGAAAGCATAAGCAAGTACGATATGCTTGTTCTGTTTAATAAATATCTGAGGAAAGAACCAATAGATATTGAGCCAGAGGAGAATTTCAGAATAGATAAAAGTCTTAAAAGAACAAACTATGAATTGTTTAGTTATAAGATTCCTATATATGAGGATCAGATAAAAGAACTTGGCGAGTGGATGGAGGAACACAAGAATTTATATCCACATTATGAACTATAGAAAGGAATGAATTAAAATGGAAAATACAATTTGTGTAGCTTGTGGTTCGATTTGTTCTAAAGAAGTACAAGCAAAAAATTGGGGATATGTTGGAAAAGTTGATCAAGTATATACCTACATGCTCTGTAATTGCTGTGGCTCTTTAAATAGGAAAAAAAAGGATATAGATTATGGCAAGATTTATGATGATACTTACGCTGGTTATAGTAAAGTACAACAGTTGAGCAGTCATAGAATACTACGAAATCTAAGGAAAGTACGAAATTCTTATGCCTTTACCAAAAGATTTAATCTGATTGGATTTGTTCTGAATAAATTACGTCCTGCGACTATCTCGTTACCAACTAAATATGTTAAAGAGCTTAGAAAAGGAAAGACATTGCTAGATGTTGGTTGTAGATATGGTAACATGATCTATCAATTATATGAGGGGGGGTTAGTGAATGTTGACGGAATAGAGCCCTTTCTTGAAGATGATATAGAATACGAGAATGGACTGGTAATTAAAAAAGCATTTTTGGCTGATGTAAAGAAAAAATATGACATCATTTTTTATGATAATGTATTCGAGCATCTTGAGAGTCCTGTTTCTGATATGATGATTGCAAAATCAAAATTAAACATGGACGGTAAGATTGTGTGTGTTTTTCCAGGATATGGAGATATGACTAGAAAGTTTTGCGGAAATTCCTACATTATTCAGCCTCCACAGCATGTAGCGCTTTATACAGAGCAGGGGATTAGAAGCATAGCGGAAAGAGCGGAATTGAAAGTTATAGAGATCAAAAAGACGAGTATCTATGAATGGTATCTCAAGAGTTATTGGATAGAAAAAGGCTTGATGTTGACTGGAAAATACTATCGTATACCGGAATTAGAAAAAAAGGTTCCTAGAAAAGTTTTGTCAGAAATAAAGAAGAGCGTAGAAAAAAATAAAGATGGGGACTTTTATACTGTTGTATTTGGAGTATGAACATATACTATAGCATAAGAGGTTGACTGGAGGTTTTACATAAATGGAAATAAGAAGAATTAAATTGATGACTATAGTTGGAACGCGCCCAGAAATCATCAAAATGTCAGAGATAATAAAGAAAGCTGATAAATATTTTGATCAGATTCTTGTCCATACAGGACAGAACTATGATTATGAGTTGAACAAAGTATTCTTCGAAGATCTTGGTCTGCGTGAACCGGATTATTATCTTGGAATTGTCGGTGAAAACCTCGGTCAAACCATGGGTAACGTCATATCCAAGTCATATGAGCTGATGGACAAAGTTAAGCCGCATGCATTGATTGTGCTTGGTGATACCAATTCATGTCTGTGCGTGATAAGTGCAAAAAGATTAAAGATTCCTGTATTCCACATGGAAGCTGGTAACCGATGCAAGGACGAAAACCTTCCCGAAGAGGTCATCCGCAGAGTGGTTGATGTGACAAGCGATATTAACCTTTGCTATTCTGAACATGCCCGCAGATATATTCTCGACACAGGTGTTAAGCCTGAGTATACATATGTGGTTGGATCTCCAATGGCAGAAGTGCTTGATAAGTGCAGGGATAAGATAGAGCAGAGTAATGTTCTGGAAGAGTTGGGGCTTGTGGCAGGGAAGTACATCTTGCTCTCCGCTCACCGTGAAGAAAACATAGATATCGAATCTAACTTCTTCAGCCTTATGAATGCTGTCAATGCAATGGCTGTGAATTATGATATGCCGATTTTGTACTCATGTCATCCAAGAAGTAAGAAATATATTGAAGCACGTGGGTTTAAGTTCGATGAAAGAGTGATCCAGCATAAACCACTTGGATTTTTTGATTATAACAAGCTTCAGCAGAATGCTTTCTGTGTTGTATCTGATAGCGGTACTATTCCTGAGGAAGGAGCATACTTTAAATTCCCCGCCGTTTCGATAAGAACAAGCACAGAACGTCCTGAGGCAATGGACAAGGGTGTATTCACCATAGGATCCATAACCACTGAACAGGTGTTACAGGCGGTGGATCTAGCTGTATCAATGCACACTAATGGTGATGATGCTGTGAATGTTCCTGCTTATGTTGATAATAATGTGAGTACAAAGGTTATAAAGCTTATTCAGAGTTATGTAGGCATTGTAAATAAGATGATTTGGCATAAGCACACAACCTAATACTGTTATTTTGCAAGCCCTTGCCATATTTGCAAGGTAGGTTAGAAAAGGAGGTTGTATTTAGGGCTGCTGGCTACCAGCGGCTCTTTTTTGTGCAGCAAAATACGAAGGGACGGAGTTGAAATGGAACAATTTGACAAAATCATCATCGGCGCAGGTCTGTATGGATTATATTCAGCCATGTTCTGTGCCAGAAAAGGGCAGCACATAATCGTGCTGGAATGTGATCCGTCACCATTTCGCAGAGCAACGTATATAAATCAGGCAAGAGTACACCAGGGATATCATTATCCAAGATCAATTTCCACAGCCATGAAATCCGCTGGGTATTTTGAGCGTTTCAATAAAGATTATGCATTCTGTATCAACAAGGAATTTGACCAGATTTATGCGACATCCAGCCAGTACTCATGGTCAGACGGAAAGCAGTTTAAGGAATTCTGCAAGGCTGCAGGCATACCCTGTGAAGAACTGTACCCTGGCAATTATTTCAAGAAGGGCATGTGCGATGGCGTATTCAGAACAAGAGAGTACACATATGACGCAATGATTCTGAAGGATTATTTCCTGGATGAGCTGGCAAAGCATCCCACAGAAGTGCAGATAAAGTATGGCATAAATATCACCGGCATCGAAAAGCATCCGGATGCGTATGTAATCAACACTGCGGAAGGGATTTTTTATAAGTCAGGCTTTGTGCTGAATGCGACCTATGCCGGAACAAACCAGATTCTGGATATGGTAGGCTTTGAGAAGTTTGGCATAAAGTACGAGCTTTGCGAGATCATCCTCTGTGATGTAAATGAAAAGCTTAAGAATATAGGTTTCACCGTAATGGACGGACCATTCTTTTCTATCATGCCGTTTGGGAAGACAGGATTCCATTCTCTTACATCAGTAACCTTTACACCTCATACAACAAGCTATGATGGCGTACCAACATTCAGTTGTCAGGAAAAGAGCAATGGCTACTGTTCAGCATTCCATCTTGGAAACTGTAATGACTGTCCGGCAAAGCCTGTAACAGCATTCCCTTATATGGCCAATATGGCGCGAAAGTACATGCTGGATGATTACAGCTTTGAATACAGAACCTCATTATTTTCCATGAAGCCGATCCTTATGAGTTCAGAGATTGATGACTCAAGGCCTACCGTAATTAGGAAATATTCGGATGGGCCGACCTTTCTCGGCGTTCTGTCAGGCAAAATAAATACAGTTTATGATTTAGATGAGGTGCTGAGCGATGGCGAATAGGGAAAAGAATTTTGCTTCTGCTGTTGTATATGTTCACAATGCGGAGAAGAGAATAAAAAAATTTTTAAAGATGCTGATCGGTGTGATGGAAGAAAATTTTGAGCATTCCGAGATTATCTGCGTGAATGATTCATCAACGGATGAATCTCAGAAGGCTATTAAGTCTGCAAGCACTACAGCAACCACTACAAGTGTTTCTGTAGTCAACATGAGCTACTTCCATGGCCTAGAGCTGTCTATAAATGCCGGCGTTGATCTTTCAATCGGAGATTTCGTCTTCGAATTTGATAATACAAATCTTGACTTTGATCCGGCTGTGATCATGGAAATCTATAGGCATTCTCTGAAGGGGTATGACATTGTCAGCGCTTCTCCGGAAAAGAAAGAACGTTTCTCATCGAAGCTCTTCTACCATGTTTTTGCGCATTATTCAGATATGCAGTACAAGATGACCACCGAAAGTTTCCGTGTACTGAGCAGGCGCGTTATCAACCGCATCAGCTCAATGAATAAGACTGTGCCGTACAGAAAGGCAATCTATGCAAATTGTGGCCTGAAAACAGACAATATTAGGTACAAGGTTGTGAGCGGGGACGGTGATTCTATGGATGGCCAGGAAAAAAGCTACAGGTCAGGACTTGCAGTTGATTCACTGATCCTCTTTACGGAGATGGGATACAGCTTTGCGAAGACCATGACAATCCTGATGATGGTGATGTCACTGCTTATGATCGTTTATTCAGTCGTGATCTATGTTACATCAACTCCCGTAGCCGGATGGACGACAACGATTCTGTTCCTATCAGTGGCATTCTTCGGCCTGTTTGGAATCCTGACGATTATCATCAAATATCTTCAACTTCTGGTTGATTTGGTATTCAAGAGAAAATACTACAGCTTTGAAGGAATAGAGAAGCTTACGAAGTAAAGAGGAAGAGGATTATGAATGCTTTAGTTGGTTATACAGGCTTTGTGGGAAGCAATATATATGCTTCATCAGGCAACGCTATAGATGCGGTATTCAATTCAAAAAATATAGAGGATGCATACGGAACAAATCCAGATCTTTTGATTTATGCGGGATTAAGGGCTGAGAAATATCTGGCAAACAGTGAGCCCGAGAAGGACATGCAACTTATTGAGCAGGCAGAGGAAAATATCAGAAAGATCAATCCCAGGAATCTTGTGCTGATTTCTACGATTGATGTCTTCAAGGTTCCAAAGAATGTGGATGAAAATTCTGTAATTGATATGGAAAATCTCCATGCATACGGCTACAATAGATACCAGCTGGAACTGTGGGTAAGAGAGAACTATCCGGATGCGCTGATCATCAGGCTTCCGGGTTTGTTGGGAAAGAATATCAAAAAGAACTTTATCTATGACTATATCAATGTGATCCCATTCATGCTGAAGGAAGCGAAGTTTAAGGAGCTTGCAGCAAAGGATTCGGAACTGGAAAAATACTATACGCTTCAGGATAACGGCTTTTATAAGGTCGATATTCCGGAAAGCGACAGGGAGTTACTGAAAGATAAATTCAGAGCGCTCGGATTTTCAGCATTGAATTTTACGGACAGCAGAAGCATATATCAGTTCTACAATCTCGGAAGATTATGGCAGGACATTCAGACTGCGCTTTCTTCCGGTATTACTTTGTGGCATCCGGCAACGGAACCGATTTCTGCAGGTGGGCTATATGAGTATCTGACCGGAGAGAAGTTTATTAATGAACTTGGCGGTACACCGGCAGATTATGATTATAAGACGATTTATGATCATGTTTTCGGTGGAAAAAATGGTTATATAAGCGACAGACAGACGATTTGTAGGGAAATAAAAGCGTTTGTCAACAAAAAGGCTTTATAAGTGGAAATGGTATGAATTCAATTGTCAAAAAAATGACTGAAGAAAAAATCATACTGGGATCAAAGATTATTTTTTGTATTCTCGTAGTTATCTGGCTTTTCAGCAACCTGTTTGTTAATGGAGTGGATGATTACATTAGTTATAAGGATTATTTTTATCAGAATGAGATTCCGGAAGCAGTTCGAGGCCATGGAGCTGTATGCATAGAACAACAATTTATTGCAAAAGGAAATATCCTTTCTAACATCACACTATATGTTGCTCAGAACAGCGACTCTGATGTATCAATTGAGATTGTTGATAAAAATCAGAAGATAAAAAGCCAGAAAAATATAAATTTGAAAGATTATACTCCTGGTGAGTGGAATAGAGTCGCGATTGATTGTAATGACCTGAAGAGAAATGAGCAATTTATTGTTTCGATTAAAGGGAATGATCTGGGGGGGCTTGTGCTGAGCACGGGAAATTCATATTCCAAAATTTTCACAAGCTGTGCAGTGAATGGTGGAGAAGCAGGATATACGCTTGCTGTTGGGCTGCAGTTTACGTATAAGTATATGCTGTTAGGCAATATCCTTGAACTAGCAATAAGAATACTGCTAGCGATTGTAATAGCGATAGCGATTTGCTATACGATTGCTAAGTATGAAAAAATATCAGACTGCTTTAAAAATTCCGAAAAAAGGAGTGGACTCCTGTATGCATTATATTTTTCAGTGTCCACGGTGCTTCTTTACAATCCTTTGGAAAAACTAAGAACTGAAGTAACGGAATTTGCGCGAGTTATGGGAGCCGGATTTAATTCCGGGGTCGATGCAGCTAAAAGAGCAAGCAATTTTAATCACTGGTTCATTTATTTTGCCATTGCATTTGCAGTGTTTTTCCTGCTCTCAAATTATCTTAGAAATAAGGAGTTCAGCGGAGAAAACGAGAAGGCAGTCAAGCTGCTTGACAATGTAATCGTTATTGCAGATGTCGTACTTGCTCTCAGATGTATAACGTATTTTTATAATGAATCTCAAGCAACTCCGGTCTTCTATTATTCGGATTTCATGATAGCTTTCATAATCTTGCTGCTTATTACTTATATTGCGCTGAAACTCGATAAGAAAATTCCGCTCGTCAGGGCAGAAGCTCTTCTTATATGCCTTTGGATGCTTGCACTTCCGGCTTCGATTGTAATTACCCATGAGTGGGTTTCAGGCAGAGAGTTTATGGGCTTTCAGGCATTGCTGGCAATCGTGCTGATACTGGCAGTAAAATTTTTAAGGGTAGACTGGAATAAGGAATGGATAGGAAAGAGCATTGATGTTTTCACGGTGTTTTTGTCATTTATTCCTTTTTGTACGTCCTTCTACATAGAATTCGTAACAATCCTGAATCAGCATGAGATTTTCTGGACACATCTTAGAAGAAATTATTTCTATGCTGTCTGTATCGGACTGGTACTTACCCTGATTGCAGCGGTATTAATTATCACAAATAAAAAAGGTATAGCAAACTGGAAGACTATTTCATATCCTGCAGTCATATTTGGATTTTCATGTCTATGGCTTCAGATACAGGTATCAGAAACGTACAGTGCCGATATTTTTGAAACTGCCAATAGCAGTGTGCTGATCAGTGATTTTCTTAATTTTGGAGATATACCAATTGTCCAGCATTATGGTGGACATATGATGACTGGTGTATGGGAAGGCATTATTTATGGAATCTTAAATAATGATTTTATGGGAGCAAACTTCTCTCCGTATTCGGGCTATGTAGGAACGGTAATTGTAATCCTGTTCTTTTTCTTCGTCAAATATTTGTGGAATGAAGATGCAGCTGTTTTGGCAATATTGTTCTTCCCGTTCTATGCCTCTGTAAGTTATTGGGGCCTTGGCTTATTGATGGCGCTTGCAGTAATGGCGTATGTTCATAAAAACACCTATCTCAGGGCGGCGCTTTTTTGGCTGGCCTTTATATGGTGTGCTATATACAGACTTGACCTTGGATTTGCGTTTGCAGTTGCCTGTGTATTGGCTTTGCTTATTTATATAATACAGGATCGTAATCTGAAAGCATTAAAACAGCTGGCTGTGACTTTAGGTGGATGGGGAGCGGTCGGCCTGGCAATATGGTGCGCTATTTGTATTATCAAGAATGTCAACCCGGTAAATCGTCTTATAGAATTTTTGATGATTAACTTATCAAATCAGAACTGGGCATATGACAATATTGGTGATAATTCCCTGGCAAAATACTCGTGGGCTTATATCTTTATTCCTTTTGTTTCAATTATATGTCTGGGATATAGCGTATTAGCGAAGAGAATCAGAAAAAATCTTGGCAATGGGCTGTGGGGTTTCTGCCTGATAATCGGATTGTCATATTTTTTCAATTTCTCAAGGGGACTGGTAAGACATTCATTGGCAGAAGGCGGGCTGACCATACCGATTTGGTCAGCATATCTGTTTATATCAATAGTCGCTGTTGCATATTGGAATAAACGAGAGTTGATTTTACCTGTATACTCCGGATTTATCTTATTGAATGCATTATTTCTCGGAAGTGATAATTTTTCTCAGAGCTCCATTGCGGATACAGCAGTGCGTAAGATAGGAAATTATACGGAAACTTGGACGCTTGACAGATTTGCAGATGAGGAAACTGCAGACGATGAGACAGTCATGACATATTGGTTTAAACTGCGCAAGGATGGGGAGGTTATAGAACGTGTCAAATGGAATACAGATTTAATAAAGACTGTACAGAATTATCAGGAAATGACAGATGCTTTGCTTAATGACGGAGAAACCTTTGTAGATTGCATAAATAGAACATCTGTTTATCCACTGCTTAAGCGTCAGAACCCTGTGTATGTATCGCAGTCACCGCTCCAGCTCTCTGGTCAGTTTACCCAGGAAGAGTTCGTGAAAGAAATGCAGGGTATACCTATTGTGCTGATGCCATATGATTCAAACAATGACAGCATTTCAGAAGCACTTGATGGCGTCCCTAACTCATACAGATATTACAAGGTCTTTGAGTATATCTATCAAAATTATGTTTCGTTGTGTACATATGAGAATGCATATGCAGTCTGGTGCCTGCCGGAGAGATATGATGAAATGGCAGAAAAAGTAAAAGAGCTGCAGAAATCAGGAAGGGATATCACAGCAGTTCTTGGAGCATCGGCGGATATTGGAAAGGCATCAATAGAGACCGTTGTTAATTCAGATGGTTCTCTGGAACTGAATTATACGGGTGAAGACCCGATGCTTGTTGATATTCAGAAGGTAATGGATTTGTCAGGGTATGAGGACAAGAATGTTACCATCTCCATGGAATACTGTACCGATACACTGGGGCCGGTGCAGATGTACTATACAACTGATAATGGAGAAAATTATACAGGCCATAAGGTTAAGATGGTTACATTAGAAAAGAAATTTGGAAAGATTTATTTCGAAATACCGGTAACCGAGTATACCCGGATCAGGTTGGATACTCCGGAGAAAAGCAAATTCCGGATTAAGTCTATCAAAGTAGGCGCCTGCAATTGTAAACTGGTAGATTATGGATATGACGGCCCTTATCTGACGGATGATGGAGAGTCCTATACATACCTTCCGTATGTTCATAACTATGGTTTAAATAAGCTCCCGGTAATCTGGGCTGAAGGAGATAAGGAGCAAAGCGCTAATAATGATGAACTTGCCGCCTTAAACTATGATGAAGGTATTTACCGGTTTACGCTTGATTCTTCGTCCCGTGGTGAAGACGGAAATTATCTGAAGGTCAGTCTTGAATATAATGGATTGGATCAGTCCGGAAATACGGATAACGATGATGAAACTGTCGATGCTACGATAAAACTTGGCAACGTGGTTAATGGTAAATTTGTTACGAAGTATATGTATACCTTTAAAGTCAAAGAAGGACAGCATGATTATATATTCCGGGTAAGCAATGACTATTATTGGTATACGGACGAGGTAGATGCAGTTGTGTTGGAAAGCTCAGGACAGCTGCTGAATGTAGATATGTCAATCCTTCAGGGAGATTAAGCAATATGAGATTATCAATATCAAACGTCGGCTGGACTGCGGAGCAGGACAGCCGTGTATATGACTTAATGAAAAAATATGGATTCGCCGGGCTTGAAATAGCTCCTACAAGGATATTTCCGGAGAAGCCATACGATAAGCTGAAAGAAGCAGGAAAATGGGCCGAGGATCTGGTGAAGCGGCAGGCATTCAGCGTGTCGTCAATGCAGTCCATCTGGTTTGGCAGGCAGGAAAAAATCTTCGGATCAGAAGAAGAGTTCCAAATTCTTGTGGATTATACAAAGAAGGCTATTGATTTTGCTGCGGCAATAGACTGTAAGAATCTGGTCTTTGGCTGCCCGAGAAACAGAAATTTTCCTGAAAGTGCGGATGCGGTAATCGGTGTAAAATTCTTTAAAGAAATCGGAGATTATGCAGCAAGTAAGGAAACCGTGATCGGCATGGAGGCTAATCCGCCTATTTACAACACAAACTATATCAATGATACAGCATCGGCGATTTCGCTTATTAAGCAAGTAGATTCGGAGGGCTTTAAGCTGAATCTTGATGTAGGAACAATGATTCATAATCAGGAGTCCGTTGAGGAATTAAAAGGCAATGTGAATCTGATCAATCATGTACATATTAGTGAACCGGGGCTTAAGCCGATAGAAAGACGATCACTTCATCAGGAACTGAAAGAACTGTTGTTTGCCGAAGGATATAGCGGATTTGTGTCTATTGAAATGGGAAAGACGGAAGATTTGTCTGATTTGGAAAATGCAATGCGGTACATAGGAGAAATGTATGAGTGAGCTAAGAATGAAGAACGTATATTCTAACTTGGAGGTACTGCAAGCTAAAGAAAATCAGTAAAACCACTTGGATATTTCTTGAGGAAATCCTGCTGTTGATAATGCTTTGTTACATGCATTCCCTCAGTGCCGGACACTATGCAAATTATTACCCAATTAACGGTACATTTCAGAATTATAATCCCGTCAGGCGGTTATTAAGCGGGCAGATTCCTTATAAGGATTTTCAGGATTATCTGGGACTGGGGCATTTATATACAGGCTCCGTGTTCACGGTTCTTTTTGGCGGAACTTATAGGGCCAGTCTTGCTGTTCATAGATAGGGGAAGCAGGAAATATTTGGAAGTCATAGAAAGGAAATAATAGAATGAACAGAACAAAGGCACGAATGGGGGGGTACAAGCTTAGCCTGATTTATATTATATGTATCGCAGGAGTGCTGTTGTCAGCGGTATTCAGATACAGATCAGGAGAAATTGATTACCTTAATTCTGATGCTACATGGCATACATTACTTACCATTGAAGCATATAATGAAACTCCGATTTCACAACATTTGTTTTTACCAATAGTTTCGCTGGGAGAGGCGGAGGATAAAGGGATTCCTTGGGGAGCAACAATCCCGGATACTGAAGGCAATTTTTATTATACCTCGTTTTCTCCAATGGGATACTTCCTTCCTTGGCTTTTTATTAAGATCTTTCATTTAAGTGTAAGCGAAGGAGGCTTGTATATTTTTAACAACCTGTTATTCGCTATATCAGCAGGCTTATTTATATGGCTCTTAACGATTGTATATAAAGGGAATAAGAACAGAGGGTTTCTGTGTCTATTTGGCGGACTGCTTTATTCTCTGCTTCCAGAACTATTACATGGAATGGGAATCGTTTACTGGCATCAGTCAGTGTTACAAGTGACGCTTTTGCTGCAGATTATTGCTTACTATCAATATGCAGTCCTTGGCAGGGAAAAATATAGATGGCTGTTCTATGCATTGGCTATCTTTAATTCGTATACAGAATGGACTGGTTATGTTGCTAATATTGGATTTGCATTATCAGAGGTTATTCTTAATTGGAAGAGAGATTTTAAGAAAGGCTTTGGCAGGGCATGCATACTTGCGTTGCTTACTATTGCAGCATTTTCGATATACTCATTCCATTATCTTTTGAGAACCGATACAACAACATATTTTCTTGCACTTAAAAACAGATTTATGGCAAGAAATGTTACCACAGATATAGCTATCGTAGAGGTTTTCAAAGGCTACCTGGATTCATTTTTATATCTTTGGCTACTGATTCTTGTTTTGGCCGTGTGGAGCTTTATTAAGGATAAAAAAATTGAGGTGACAAGCGGTATCCTGTGCCTGGCACTGGCGTTCCCTGCTGTTGAGAATATCATCATGAAGCAGCATGCGGTTGAATATACATATGACAGGATGAAAGCAGCATGGATTGTTGTTTTCATTGCATGCGAACTGATTAGAAATCTATTAGATTTAGACAGTTCCAAGAGGGTGCGGCTTGTCTTGACAGTTTTAGTTTGCATTACTTCGATTTTAAACTTTATGTCATATACTGATAACCCAAAGTATATATGGGAAGTTAGTTACCGGGAGAATAATCAGCTAATGGCTGATTATGTAAATGAAAAATATCCGGATGCATTATATGCATCAAACTCTGCAATAAGGGGATATATGAATTTACTGTTTGGCAGAGGAATATATGAGGACTGCGATGTGAATGCAGCCGATACGATTGCAGTATCTAAGGAAAAAGATGTGATGGTGTACCTTCAGCCAAATGGATACGATTTGCAGGGAATTACCGTATACAGTACTGATCTTGCGCATTGTGCTTATTACACCGTAGAAAATGGTGAGGTCATAGAAAATATTATACAGTAGGAAGGCAGAATAAATGCTTTACGAAAAACAGCCTGGTGTACCCAAGTTTGAGTGTGCCGAGTATGAAGAAAAGAAAAAAGAATACGTTGTCCTTATTCCTGTCATCAATGAAGGGGAGAGAATTATAAAGGAATTGACCAGAGCAAAGAAATACAATATATCTGGTCATGCGGACATAGTGATTTGCGATGGTGAATCTACAGATGGATGTACCGAGGAAGGCCGGCTCAGGAAGCTGAATGTAAATACGTTGCTAGTAAAGCAGGATGCAGGAAAGCAGGGTGCGCAGCTTCGTATGGGAATCTGGTGGGCGCTCCGGAGAGGCTACAAGGGCATTATTACCATTGACGGCAATAATAAGGACAGCATTGAGGACGTGCCGCATTTTATTGAGAAACTTGAGGAGGGTTATGATCTGATTCAGGGATCAAGATTTATGAAAGGCGGCAAAGCGGTTAACACGCCGTTTATTAGAACGGTCTCGGTTAAACTGATTCATGGGCCAATCATTTCCCTGACCGCACATCAGCGCTTCACGGATACGACAAATGCTTACAGGGCTTACTCTGCGCGTTATCTTTCCGATGAAAGAGTGCAGCCGCTACGAGATATCTTTATGACATATGAGTTGCTGGCTTATCTGTCTGTCAGAGCTACGCAGATAGGCATGAAGGCTTGTGAAATCCCTGTGACGCGTGCCTATCCAAAGACTGGTAAAACGCCTACAAAGATCAGCTTTTTCAAGGGCAATAGTGAACTTATGAAGATTCTGCTTAAGAATGCGAGAGGTGCTTATAATCCAAAGTAAGGTGGTGTCATAGATGTTGGATTCGTTTCAAAAGAATAAGAAAGGCATTCTGCTGATGCTGGTTTCTTCCGTGGTAGTGTATGCATAGGACAGCTGCTTTGGAAGCTTTCCGTCGAGTAGGGCATCATAGTGATGCTGGCAGGATTTTGTTTTTATGGTGTTGGCGCATTTGTTATGATAGTGGCATACCGCTTTGGTAAGCTTTCTGTTCTTCAGCCGATGCTTAGCCTGAACTATGTATTGAGTATCATTCTGGCAGCGCTGGTCTTAAAGGAAGAGATTACGATCTTGAAGAGCACTGGTGTACTGATCATAATTGCCGGAGTGGTCTCTATGGCAGGAGGTGACGAGGAATGATTCTATATTTTATTGCACTGCTCGTTATGACATTGCCTGGATCGGTAGCTTCTATTTTTCTGAAGAAAGCATCCGGATCAGAAGGAATTATAGGCTTGCTGAAAAATGTCGATCTTTATATTGGCGGTTTTCTTTATCTTGCATCAGCGGTACTCAATATCTGGATCTTGGGATACCTGGATTATTCTGTAGTGCTGCCGCTTACTTCGCCGATATATATTTGGACGATGGTGCTGTGGTATATGATTTTGAAAGCTTCCTGTATAATTTAAACCTAAATTCCCGCGTCCATTATATCTAGGTGGACGTGGGAAGCTCTACTTCCA
>CAJUFP010000029.1 GCA_910585645.1 uncultured Hungatella sp.
CTCCATGGCATAAATTCACCCTGCCGGGACATCTCTCCTTCTCTGACTGGCAAAAGCAGAATTCGCTGGTTAGGGTTTGCTCACTTAAGGTGTTTCCGGTAAGGACGCGGTTTCGACTTTGTAGCGGAAAGATAGCTGTTTTATCGGCAGCAAGGTTTGTGCATCGTAGTTAGAAGAAACGGAATCTTGATATTGCTTTCCATTACAGCGAAATGGATCCTTTTGGGTCCACAACAACATCGCCTTAACCATTACTCAACAATATACTGAAACAATAAAAAACAGGTATTTTTCACTATAAAGTTGGAGCGGCGTCCCCTATCAGAACCATCTTAAGTGAGCAAATCCCAGCCAGCGAATCCTGCTTTTGCCAGGGAGGGAAGGCAGGCTGTGTGCCGGGCGGGTGAATTTATGCCGTGGAGATGAGACCAGGGAAACAGGAGGGCTGATACCCGACTGGTTCCCGCTTTAAGGGCTCATCGGAATGTTTGGCATATCTGAACCCGCCCGACACACAGCCTCCCTTCCCTCCATGGCATCGCGACTCCCCCCGCCCCTTGCTCACTAAACAAGTCCCTTCTCCGGATATTGTAACCTTAAAATATTTTGTGATATAATCTTCATACACAAAATCATGTAACCTTTCCACAAACACCTGATAGGAGTTTATACGATGAACCTGATCCATACCACAAAACCAACTGATCTCCAAAAAAAACACATGACAGACCTTGTCAATGCTTGCAAAGCCGCGGAGCCCCTGGCTCTGTCCGCGCCGGTGGAGGACGACTTAGGGTACGACATCCTTCTTCTCTATGAGGAAGACCAGACTCTGGCCGCTATGTCTTTTCTCTTCTTCCCCCAGGAAGGCCCCTGTGAGTGCTGCGCCTTCGTAGACCCGCAAAAACGCCGCAGAGGTTATTTCTCTCTCCTTCTGGACAAGACTCTGGACCTGGTTGACGATTACGAGAAAACACAGAAGACGCCTGTAGACTTCTGCTTTTTGGCGGACGAGAACACGCCCTCCGCCGTTGCCGCCCTCTCATCCATCGGCGCGGAATACTGGTACTCCGAACACAAGATGGAGCGCCCCCTGACCCAAAACGACCAAAACTTCCGCCTGTCCTCCCTGACCATTGAGAAAGACTCCCAGGACCCCCGGCTTTACTGCGCCCTCCTAAAGGGCCAGATCATAGGAACCTGTGCCGTCCTTCCCTCAGACAGCCAGCTTTATCTCTACGCCTTCCAGATCCGGGAAGCATACCAGGGGCAGGGACTGGGCAAAGAGTTCCTCCTGGGCATGTTCTGCCTTCTGTCCCACATGGGCGACCGGGTAACCATCCAGGTATCGGGCCAGAATTATATTGCCAGAAATCTTTACAAAAAGACAGGGTTCCAAACTACGGAATCCCTGTCCTACTATCTCTATTAATGTGTTTGTCCGGCGGGGGCTAATCCCTCTTCACCTGAATCCCCTGGGACTCAATGCTCTGACGGATGGAAAGCATCTTCTCATCCGTCTGAGCGATAACGTCCGCGCAAAGCTTTAGCTCCCGGCTGATATCCTCAGAGTCGATCAGCGGCTTTTTATATTTCAGCTGGTGGTCTAAGCTGGCCCAGAAGTCCATGGCAATGGTTCGGATCTGCACCTCCACCCGCATAAGCCTCTTCTCGTCAGAGAAGAACACAGGAATCTCCACGATCATGTGGTAGCTTCTGTACCCGTTCTCCTTGGGGTTCATGATGTAGTCCTTGATGGCGATCACCCGGATATCGTCCTGGCGCATCAGCATCTCCGCCACCTGGTAAATATCATCCACAAAGGAACAGATGACCCGCACCCCCGCAATGTCGTCCAGATGGTTGATCATGGACTCCACAGAGATCTCCAGGTTCCTCCTCTGCAGCTTCTCCACAATGCTGATCGGCTTTTTCACCCTGGACTTGATCATCTCAATGGGATTTCTCTGGTTGCGCACCGACAGCTCGTCGTTGAGCACTTCCAGCTTGGTCTTCACCTCCCGGATGGCGCAGGTGTACATCATCATAGCCTCCTGGAACTGGTGGGCCTGGACCAGGAAATTGTCCGGCACCTGAACCAAATGGGGGACGCTTACAATGGACTGCACCAGTTCGCTGTTGGGGTTCATATTAATCCTCATGGCCGCACCTCTGTCTCATTTCCAGGCCCCATCAGGCGCCTGCGTTCATCCGGGCCGCCTTCTCGGCCGCGCCGTCAAGCCAGTCGCCCTCCAGATACTCCACAGTCCCCGCGTCCACCATCCCGGCGATCTTCGGGTCAACTGGGATTCTGGCAAGAACCGGGATCCCGTACTCCTCTGCCACCTGGTCAATGTGGCTCTCCCCGAACACGGAAATCTTCCTGCCGCAGTCCGGACATTGCAGATAGCTCATATTTTCCACCACGCCCAGAATGGGGATCTCCATCTTCTTGGCCATATTCACCGCCTTGCCCACGATCATGGACACCAGCTCCTGAGGGGAGGTGACGATGATGATCCCGTCCACAGGCAGGGACTGGAACACCGTCAGCGGCACATCCCCGGTTCCCGGCGGCATATCCACAAACATAAAGTCAATATCCTTCCAAAGGGTCTCGCTCCAGAACTGCTTCACCGCCCCCGCGATCACAGGCCCTCTCCAGATCACAGGGTCCTTCTCGTCATCCAAAAGAAGATTGGCAGATATGATCTGGATCCCTGTGCTGGTGGTGGCAGGAACCATCAGCTTCTCATCCGTCAGGCCGATATCTCCGCTTATGCCAAAAGCCTTGGGGATAGACGGCCCTGTGATATCCGCGTCCAGAATAGCTGTCCGGTATCCCTTAGCGTTCATCTTCACCGCCATCATGGAGGTGACCAGGGATTTGCCCACGCCGCCTTTCCCGCTGACAATGCCAATGACCTTTTTCACGGAGCTTAAGGGGTGAAGGGCCTCCAGAAAGCTCTCCTGTTCCTGGGTCCTGCTGCCGCAATCCGCCCCGCAGGTGCTGCAGTTGTGGGTGCAGTTTTCCATCTCGTTCTCATTCGCGCTCATCTTGTCTGTAAAACCTCCTCAATCTCAAATGTCATACCTTGTAATACCTCTATTATAGAGTATATTTCTCAAAAAGTCCATATGCATGGAAAAAACTGGTTACTGTTCCCTCCAGGGAACGGTACCAAAAACGGTAAGCTGCTCCCCTCTCACGCAGATCTGCGTATGAGCCGGAAGATCCCGGTCTGCTCCATGGCCATGGTCATGGTGTAAAACAGAAACGAATTGACCGGCCACATGGCCAGGTTCTTGATGACCCGCACAGGCAGAAGCACAAAAAATCCCTTTCCATACATCATATCCAGCCACAGCGTTCCCAGGATCATATTGCACACTACGGACACGCAAAGTTCCGCCGCCAGGACACGAACTATGGTCAGCTTTCTCTTGTAAAAAAAGCACCCGTAAAGAACCCCTGCTGTCATGGCCCCTATGGTCCATCCCGGGAAGAACGCCCCAGTGGGCTTGATCAGATATTTCAGGATATCCAAAGCCCCTCCGTAAAAGCAGCCTACTGCCGGGCCAAACAGATAGTACACAAACTGATTGGCAATGCTGGAAAACCCGATCTTAATGAAGTCGCCGATCTGGATGGTCAGGGACCCCAGTATGATGCCAATAGCTCCGAACATGGCCATGGTGGTCACAGTCCCCACATGTTTCAGTTCATTGTAAGAATCCTGGAACAAAGTTGCCAATTTTTTCATAAAAAAATTACCTCCTTTGCAGACCTCTTACCACAACAGGAGATAATCCTATCTTCCATTGCAGCGGGATGCGGCCTGCGCACCGCAAGAACACTTCTTTTCGTCCGGCTGGCAACTCCCCGTCCAACCGGCACTTAACGCGCGCGGGCCTACTCTGCTTTCTGTATTTTATTTTTTGCGGCCTTTCGAGGATTCCCGTAAGAACCGCTTCCTGTATTAGCATATCATATCTTTTGGGAAATGCAAGCTTTTTTCCACAACAGATTTTGTTTTCCCTTTTGGTTTTGGCTTATACTGCTCTTCCCCGGATTCAATATAAAGAACAAAATCATTGATCTCCTTCTCACTCCATCCGGCAACGCGCAACCCTAAAAGCAGCCTTGCAACCTCTGTCATGTTCCTAACCAAACCTCCAATCGCCAAATGATCCCTTCAGACTTCGATTCCCCTTGCCTTCACATTCATTATACCACACATCGAAACGATCCACCACAAAAATCTACCCCAAATTCGTATACCCCATCAAACGCTCATCCACCTCCCTTGCCGCCTCCCGGCCTTCCCGGATGGCCCACACCACCAGAGACTGTCCCCTGTGCATATCCCCGGCCACAAACACCCGCTTCTCACTGGTCCCATACCTCCCCGGTGCCGTACACACATTCATCCGCTCATCCACCTTCACACCGAAAGCATCCGTCACATACTTCTGGCTCCCCAAAAATCCGGCGGCGATCAGCGCCAAATCCGCGGGAATCTCCTTCTCGCTCCCCTCCACCGGCGCCATCTCCACCCGCCCGGTCTTTCCGTTTTCCTTGGGTTCCACCCTCACCAGAACCACGCTTTTGAGCATCCCGTTCTTATCCTTCCGAAACTCCTTCACCGTAGTCTCATAGACTCTCGGGTCCTTTCCAAACACCGCCGCGGCCTCCTCCTGTCCGTAATCCGTCTTAAACACCTTGGGCCACTGAGGCCACCCGTTGCCCTCTGCCCGCTTTTCGGGCGGCTTTGGCATCATCTCCACCTGCACCACCGAGGCGCAGCCGTGGCGCACGCAGGTAGCCACGCAGTCATTGCCCGTGTCGCCGCCGCCGATGACCACCACTCTCTTACCCTTTGCGGACACGAACTTTCCGTCCTTAAACTCCGAATCCAGAAGGCTTTTGGTCGTCCCCTTTAAAAAATCCACCGCAAAACAGATGCCCTGGGCCTCCCTTCCCGGGACCTTGATATCCCTGGGCTGGCCGGCCCCGCAGGCCAAAAGCACGCAGTCAAACTCTTTCAAAAGCTTTTGGGCCTTGCAGGTCCTTCCCACGTCAACGCCCGTCTCAAAGACCACGCCCTCCTGCTTCATCACCTGGACCTTCCGGTCAATGATCTCCTTTTCCAGCTTCATGTTGGGGATGCCGTACATCAAAAGCCCCCCAACCCGGTCGTCCCGCTCAAACACGGTGACGCTGTGGCCCCTTTTATTCAACTGGTCCGCAGCCGCCAGCCCCGCAGGACCGGAGCCCACCACTGCCACCCGCTTTCCCGTGCGAATCCTGGGAGGCCTTGGGCCTGCCAGGCCCTGGCTGTAGGCCCGCTCCACAATAGCCCGCTCATTTTCCTTGATGGACACAGGCTCATCATTCAGCCCGCAGGTGCAGGCCGCCTCGCAAGGGGCGGGGCAGACCCTGGAAGTAAACTCCGGAAAATTGTTGGTCTTTCTCAGCCGGTCAAACGCCTGGCTCCAGCTTCCCTGGTAAACCAGATCATTCCACTCCGGAATCAGGTTATTTAAAGGACAGCCGGACACCATGCCCCCCAGCATCATCCCCGACTGACAGAACGGAACCCCGCACTCCATGCACCTGGCGCCCTGGCGTCTCTGCTCCTCCTCGCTTAAAGGACTGTGAAACTCCCGGTAGTCCCGGATTCGGATCTTGGGGTCCGCGCTGGGGCCCAAAATCCTGTCAAACTCTAAAAATCCTGTTGGCTTTCCCATGTGCCGCTCCTCCTTTACCCTTCCCTGGTGTTGGCGTAAAACGCCTCGATCTGCGCCTGCTCGCTGCTCAAGCCCTTTTCCTCCATCTGCACGATGGTGTTCATCATTCTCCGGTAATCATGAGGCACGATCCTCTTAAACCTGGGCAGATACTGGCCGAAATGCTCCAAAATCTCCTTGCCCTTGGGGGAGTTGGTATAAGACACGTGCTCCTGAATCATGGCCTTCAGCTCCAGCACGTCATACTTATTCGCCACCTCCTCAAAAGACACCATCTCCTTGTTGAGACGCCGGTACAAATCATTTCCCTCATCCAGCACATAGGCAATGCCTCCGCTCATGCCCGCCGCGAAATTCTTGCCCGTGGTTCCAAGGATCACCACCCGGCCGCCGGTCATGTACTCGCAGCCGTGGTCCCCCACGCCCTCCACCACCGCCGTGGCTCCCGAATTGCGGACACAAAAACGCTCCCCGGCCACGCCGTTAATAAACGCCTTCCCGCTGGTGGCCCCGTAGAGAGCCACATTTCCGATGATGATATTTTCCTCCGCCTTAAACTTGACCCCTGCAGGCGGATACACCACAAGCTTTCCGCCGGAAAGCCCTTTGCCAAAATAATCATTGCTGTCGCCCACCAGCTCCAGCGTCAGGCCCCTGGGGATAAACGCCCCGAAGCTCTGGCCACCGCTTCCCTTACAGCGGATGGTAAAACTGTCCTCCGAAAGTCCCTCCGGGTGCAGCCTGGTGATCTCCGACCCCAAAATCGTGCCCAGGGTCCGGTCCACATTGGACACGTCCGTCTCAATGCTCCTCTTCTGCCCCGCGGCCAGAGCCGGCTTTAACGTCTTTAAGAAAACCCGCTCATCCACCGAATCGGACAATTTAAAATCAAACGCCTGCTTTGACTTGTACCCTGCCAGCTTCACCTCCCCATAAGGATTGCCAAGGAGACTGCTCAAATCCACCCTGGCAGCCCTGCCCTCCAAAGCCTCATCCCGTCTCTTTAACAAATCCGTCCGCCCCACCAGCTCATCCACAGTGGGTATCCCCAGAGCGGCCATATACTCCCTCAGCTCCCGGGCCACGAACCGCATAAAATTCATCACATACTCCGGCTTTCCCTTAAACCGCTTGCGAAGCTTGGGATTCTGGGTGGCAATGCCCACAGGACAGGTATCCAAATTGCACACCCGCATCATGACGCACCCCATGGTCACCAGGGGCGCCGTGGCAAATCCAAATTCCTCCGCCCCCAGCATACAGGCGATGGCCACATCCCGGCCGGTCATCAGCTTCCCGTCGGTCTCCAAAATCACCTTGTCCCGCAGCCCGTTCATAATCAGAGTCTGGTGGGCCTCCGCAACCCCCAGCTCCCAGGGAAGTCCCGCATTGTAAATCGAATTAGGCGGCGCGGCCCCGGTGCCCCCGTCAAAAGACGAAACCAAGATCACCTGGGCCCCGGCTTTGGCAACCCCCGCGGCCACAGTGCCCACCCCCGCCTCGGACACCAGTTTCACGGAAATCCTGGCCTGGGTGTTGGAATTTTTCAGGTCAAAAATCAGTTGGGCCAGATCTTCGATGGAGTAAATGTCATGGTGCGGCGGCGGCGAGATCAGCCCCACCCCTGTGGTAGAATGGCGGGTCTTTGCCACCCAGGGATACACCTTTTTCCCCGGAAGCTGTCCGCCCTCCCCGGGCTTTGCCCCCTGGGCCATCTTGATCTGTATCTCCCTGGCGCTCACCAGATACCGGGACGTGACGCCAAACCGCCCCGAAGCCACCTGCTTGATGGCAGAACAGGTATTTTGGCCCTGGCCCTTTGCCGACTCAAGGCGCTCCAAGCTCTCCCCGCCTTCCCCGCTGTTGGATTTGCCCCCCAGCCGGTTCATGGCAATGGCCAGCGTCTCATGGGCTTCCTGGGAAATAGACCCGTAAGACATGGCGCCGGTCTTAAACCGCTTCACAATAGAATCCACGCTCTCCACCTGCTCCAGGGGAATGCCGCCCTTTGGGTCATACTTAAAATCAAGGATGCTCCGCAGATTCATGGTCCGCCCCTCCCTGTGTATGGCCCGGGAATACTGTTTAAAGGTCTCGTAATCCCCGTTTCTCGTGGCCTCCTGCAAAAGATGGATGGTCAGCGGGTCATAAAGGTGCTCCTCCTTTCCCGCCCGCTCCTTGTGGCTCCCCGCGCTGTCCAGGGTCAAATCCACGTCAAGGCCCAGAGGGTCAAAGGCCGCCGAGTGAAGGCTGGCCACATCCCCCGCAATATCCTCCAGGGTGATGCCGCCCACCCGGCTTACGGTGTTGGTAAAATATTTGTCCACCACCTCCTTGGAAATGCCGATGGCCTCAAAAATCTGGGAGCCCTGGTAAGACTGAATGGTGGAAATCCCCATTTTAGACGCGATCTTTACAATGCCGTGGAGCACCGCGCTGTTGTAATCCTCCACCGCCGCATAGTAATCCTTGTGAAGCATTCCCGACTCGATCAGGTACTGGATGGATTCCTGGGCCAGATAAGGGTTCACCGCGCAGGCCCCGTACCCCAAAAGCGCCGCGAAATGGTGAACCTCCCTGGGCTCCCCGCTCTCCAAAATCAATGCCACGCCGGTGCGCTTCTTAGTCTTAACCAAATGCTGCTGCAGAGCCGACACCGCCAACAGGGAAGGAATCGGCACATGGTTCTCGTCAATATCCCGGTCCGACAAAATGATAATGTTCGCCCCCGCCCGGTGCGCCCGGTCCACCTCCAGAAACAGCCGGTCAATGGCCTTTTCCAGAGAAGTGTTTTTATAGTAGGTAATGGGAATGACCTCCACCTGAAAGCCCGGCCGTTTCATGTATTTGATCTTCAAAAGATCCGTGCAGGTGAGAATGGGATTGTCCACCTGGAGAATCTTGCAGTTCTCCGGCTTTTCCTCCAAAACATTTCCGTCCTCCCCCACAAACACGGTGGTGCTGGTGACAATGGCCTCCCGGATAGAGTCAATGGGCGGATTGGTCACCTGGGCAAACAACTGCTTAAAATAGTTAAACAAGGGCTGATGCCTCTTTGACAGCACCGCAAGAGGGATGTCCGCTCCCATGGCCGCAGCCGGCTCCGCCCCGTTCAGGGCCATGGGCAAGATCATGTTTTGCAACTGCTCATACGTGTAGCCGTAGGTTTTCTGAAGCCTTGCCCGCTTCTCCCCGGTCATCCCCGGAACACCCACATTGGGGATTTTTAAATGTTTCAGCTCCACCAGATAAGAGTCCAGCCATTGGCCGTAAGGCTTTCTGCCCGCGTAGTAAAGCTTCAATTCCTCGTCCGCCACGATTTTTCCCTGCCTGGTGTCCACCAAAAGCATTTTCCCCGGGCGCAGCCGGTCTTTTTTCAGCACATGGGTCTGGTCAATGTCAATGGCCCCCACCTCGGAAGCCAGGATTACATACCCGTCGTCGGTCACATAGTACCTGGAGGGCCGCAGGCCGTTGCGGTCCAGCACCGCCCCCAGCACGTCCCCGTCGGAAAATACCATGGAAGCCGGGCCGTCCCAGGGCTCCATCATGGTGGCATAATAATGGTAGAAATCCTTCACCTCCTGGGGCATGGACTGATCGTACTGCCACGGTGCGGGAATCAGAATCATCACCGCCAAAGGCAGATCCATGCCGCTCATCATCATAAATTCCAGGGCATTGTCCACCATAGCCGAGTCGGAGCCCTCCTGATTGATGATGGGCAGAACCTTGTGCATCTCGTTCTTAAAGAACGGGGACTCCATGGTTTCCTCCCTGGCCAGCATCTTGTCCACATTGCCCCGGATGGTGTTGATCTCCCCGTTGTGGACAATAATCCGGTTTGGGTGAGCCCGCATCCAGCTAGGATTGGTGTTGGTGCTGAACCTGGAGTGAACCGTGGCCAGGGCCGACTCATAATCCTCATCCTGGAGATCGGGAAAAAACTGCCGAAGCTCCTTCACCAGAAACATTCCCTTGTACACAATGGTCCGGCTGCTTAAGGACACCACGTAGGTATTGTCGCTGCTCTGCTCAAACACCCGGCGGGCCACGTAAAGCCTGCGGTCAAACTCCAGCCCCTTTTCCATGGCCTCCGGCTTTTTCACAAAGCACTGGAGGATGCAGGGCATCTTATCAACCGCCTTTTTCGCCAGCAGCTCCGGTTTTACGGGAACCTTGCGCCATCCAAGAAATGTAAGCCCCTCTTTCTCCACAATAATCTCAAACATTTTCATGGCCTGGCTTCTGGCCAGCATATCCTGGGGCAAAAAAAACATGCCGACACCATACTCTCTCTCATCCCCAAGCTCAATCCCAAGAGGCTTTGTCACCTTCTTGAAAAACTTGTGGGAGATCTGAAGCATGATACCGACACCATCGCCAGTCTTGCCCTCTCCGTCTTTTCCCGCCCTGTGTTCCAGGTTCTCCACAATGCCAAGCGCCTGTTCCACGGTTTTGTGGGTTTTCATCCCTTTCATGTTCACCACCGCGCCAATGCCGCAACTGTCGTGCTCGAACCTCGGGTCGTACAGGCCCCTCTGTTCCATAGCCATCCTCCCTTTCCTATTCACTGCTTTAGGATGCAGTTTTGACGCCCTAAAGCATCTGTCGGAAATGATGATACTACCTTTAGGGCGGTTTGTAAAGACCTTTTTCAGCTGTTTTTTTAATAAGTTGTCTGATTATTTGACTTTGTGTTGTTTTTATATAAATATTCAGTTAGTTTCTCATTCCTTTTTTCTTCACTTGATTCCTGCAGTTATGACGGGTATACTAGACAGGTATACGAATAAGACAGAGAACTTATCTATAAAACAGAAATGGAGAGATACGATCCTATGGAACTAATACCACTGCGCCCTGATGACACTGCCAGGCAAAAACAGATTGAAGCCCTCTACCTGCGGGCCTTCCCCAAAGAGGAACGGAAACCGTTCCAGATCATATGCCAAAAAAGCAGAGAAGGCGTCACGGACATCCTGTCCATTGAGGAGGATGGCCGCTTTCTGGGCCTTGCCATCACCATAAACTATGAGGACAAGGTCCTTCTGGACTACTTTGCCATGGACGATGAGAATCGGGGCAAAGGCTACGGCTCCACGGCCCTGAACGCTCTGACCAAACACTATGAAGGGCTCCGGATGATCATCGAGATCGAGACCACTGCCCAGGATGCGGACAACTTAGAGGAACGCCTTAGACGGAAACGGTTCTACCACAAAAACGGCATTACAGACCTGGGCTTTATGGCGGACCTTTTCGGAGTTCGCATGGAGATCTTAAGCAATGGGACCGCGGTTACCTTTGACGAGTATCTGGAATTATATGTGAAAACTTACGGGGAGAGGATGAGGGAGCTTGTGAAGGCAGTTGGGTGATAGATTCGCACGATTCCACTTTTTTGAAAGAAATTTCCGGAAAATTTTAGAAAAAAAGTCTGGACTATTTTGACATTTTGTGAGAAAATACTATCAAGTATGATGTGATAATTTTAACGAGCAAAGTACTTCACAATTATTACTTATTTGAAAGGAGTTTTACAATGATTTATTCACATGAAGTAGAGAAGATGTGCACAGTTGCACAGGGCGTTCATCATGGCGCAGCTCCGATCCCGGAGGAAGCAAAATGGGTAAAATCCAAACAGGTTTCCGACATTTCCGGCCTGACCCACGGCATTGGCTGGTGTGCTCCCCAGCAGGGCGCGTGCAAGCTGACTCTGAACGTGAAGGAAGGCATCATCCAGGAAGCCCTGGTTGAGACCATCGGCTGCTCCGGCATGACCCACTCCGCGGCTATGGCGTCCGAGATCCTTCCGGGCCTGACCGTATTGGAGGCATTGAACACGGACCTTGTATGTGATGCGATCAATACCGCTATGAGAGAGCTGTTCTTACAGATCGCCTACGGCAGAACTCAGAGCGCCTTCTCCGAGGAGGGACTTCCCATCGGCGCCGGGCTTGAGGATCTGGGCAAGGGCCTGCGCTCCCAGGTTGGTACCATGTATGGAACTCTGAAAAAAGGTCCTCGTTACCTTGAGATGGCAGAAGGATATGTAACCGGCATCGCTCTTGACGCGGAAGATCAGATCATCGGCTACCAGTTCGTAAGCCTTGGCAAGATGACCGACTTCATCAAGAAGGGCGACGACCCCAACACCGCATGGGAGAAGGCAAAAGGTCAGTACGGCCGCGTGGCGGATGCTGTTAAGATTATCGATCCGCGTCAGGAATAAAGTAATTTATCATTATTCAGGAGGGAAATACATATCATGGCATTATTTGAATCATACGAGAGACGTATTAAGCAGATCAATGAAGTATTGGCAAGCTACGACATCGCTTCCATCGAAGAAGCTGAGAAGATCACCAAGGATGCCGGCTTGGATGTATATAAGATGGTAGAGGGTATCCAGCCTATCTGTTTCGAGAACGCGAAGTGGGCCTACACCGTAGGCGCTGCTATCGCCATCAAGAAGAACTGCCGCAAGGCAGCCGACGCGGCCGCGGCCATCGGCGAGGGGCTTCAGTCCTTCTGTATCCCCGGTTCTGTTGCAGATCAGCGTAAAGTAGGTCTTGGCCACGGCAATCTGGGCAAGATGCTTCTGGAGGAGGAGACCGACTGCTTCGCGTTCCTGGCAGGCCACGAGTCCTTCGCAGCCGCTGAGGGCGCCATCGGTATCGCCGAGAAAGCTAACCGGGTTCGCCAGAAACCCCTTCGGGTTATCTTAAACGGCCTTGGCAAGGACGCTGCTCAGGTGATCGCAAGGATCAACGGATTCACCTTTGTCGAGACCGAGATGGACTACTACACCGGCGAGGTTAAAGAAGTATACAGAAAAGCATACTCCGACGGTCCCCGCGCCAAGGTAAACTGCTACGGCGCCAACGACGTGACAGAAGGCGTTGCCATCATGTGGAAGGAAGGCGTTGACGTGTCCATCACCGGCAACTCCACCAACCCCACCAGATTCCAGCACCCGGTTGCGGGAACTTACAAGAAAGAGTGCGTGGAGAAAGGCAAGAAGTATTTCTCCGTTGCCTCCGGCGGCGGCACAGGACGTACCCTGCATCCGGACAACATGGCGGCAGGACCGGCTTCCTACGGTATGACCGACACCATGGGCCGTATGCACTCTGACGCCCAGTTCGCAGGTTCCTCCTCCGTTCCGGCTCACGTTGAGATGATGGGCCTCATCGGCGCAGGCAACAACCCGATGGTCGGCATGACAGTTTCTGTGGCAGTGGCTGTGGAGGAAGCAGCTAAAGCTGAGAAGTTCTGAATTAACATTTTATAGAAAGTCAGAAAGTACCGTAATTTCAAGGATTACGGTACTTTTTTATTTTATCTACTTTCTGACAGATTTGCCGTGGAATGCCTTGAAAATTGCTCCATAGGTAACATATAGGTAACAAGTAGGTAACACACCATAGGCAACAGAATTTTGGCAAAAGCATCCATGAAAAAAGCCGCAGCCACAGAGGGTTACGGCTTTTTAAATACTCAGTTCTCCATACCATCATAGACATATCCGGTTTCTTCCCAAAACTTTATCGGCGATATGTAATAATGCAAACAAGGAGTAACCGTGTTGCAAGGTATTAAGCCTGTTGTTTTTGGGCGGTACTTTTCTAGTCGCGCTGCTTGCCTATATGGATAGGAACCACAAACGAAAATAAATAAGCCTACCTTGTACTTGCCGGTGCAGGTAGGCTTTTGACCTAATGGAGGCAACCACTTTGTGGGCGGTTGTTTTCCTATATCTAATATAACATATGAAGCGGCAGGATTCAAGAGGTTTTAGCATTCATTTTTCCAACACTTGTATTTCCACCCTCAATATGCTATATTATATACAAGAAATAACAACACAACGAAACTCCAAATTTAAAAGGTGGTGAATATATGACACGCTTAGAACTTCTCACCATACTGCTTTCCATCAAAGCACTACTTGAAAGCGATAACAAAGATAAGGCCCTGGAACTTATCAACGAGGTTATCGCCGAAGCAAAAAGAAAACCAACCGACGACAAATAACCTTCACGATCAAAAAAGAGCGAACAACCTCCCCCGGCTGTCTCGCTCTTTCTCTTTCTCTTTCTCCGTCTCACACTTTTACTTCTTCCGCTCCGCCCCACTCTCCCGCCGCTTCCTCATCAGCTCCTCAAAATCCTCCTCATTATACCCAATCTCCAAAAGCCGCTGTCTCCGTCTCTCCCGCCGCTGCTGTCTAGCGATCCTTTCCTTCCGCTTCCGAATACCAAGGATGATCCCAAGCCCCACCACAACCGCCAGGCCCACGCCCGCCGCCAGGACAAGGATCTGATTCTGGCTCATGGAAAATCCGGAAAGAAATCCCCCCTCCGTTTTCCCTGCCCCCTTCTCATCCGTCTCCGGGGCAGTCTCCGCCTCCTGACTCTCCGGCTGGCTCTCGCCCATGGCCTCAGCCGCCAGACGGGACGCCTCCTCGGCCTCCCTGCTGGCCTGCTCCGCCGCCAGCCGCTCCTCCGTCTCCCTGTCAAAAATATAGGCGCTTCCCACCCGCCGCTCATGATACGTGTAGGAGAGCATAGCCACAGCAGCCTCAGGGTGGCCGGCGGGAAGGTCTTCCCCTGTCACCAGGTTCCTCTGGGCATCGGAAAATCCGGCGGCCAGAGGAAGGGTCACCACAGCCTCCTCCAGCCGCAGCCTCGACGCGGGATACACCGTCCCTCCAAAATCAAACTCCTCCTGCTCCCGCAAAAAGCCTTCATTCCCCGCGACAGACTCATTCTTAAACGAAGAAAACCCGAAATTCATGATGTTCTTGGCATCCATATAATACTGGTACTTGTCGCTTCCCTTCAAGATCACGGAGATGATCCGTCTCCCGTCCCTCTCCGCGTACGTCACCAGGGTATTGCCCGCCTTGGAGGTGTAGCCGGTCTTTCCCGCCTTCACGCCCTCGCAGTAATACTCACTTCCCCTGCTCTCCTCCATGACAATGCGGTGCTCCATGCTGATATTCGCCCCGTTCGGATTGTTGATGGTCGGGCCCACAGAATACTTTTTCGTGGAAGCGATGCGAAACACATCCTCATTCTCAAAAGCCGCTGCCGCGATCATGGCCATGTCGTAGGCGCTGACATACTGGCTGTCATCATTAAGGCCCGACGGATTGGCAAAATGGGTCTCATCCGGGGAACACCCAAGCTCAGCCGCCTTCTCATTCATCATGGCCACAAACCCCTCCCGGCTTCCCCCCACGTGTTCCGCCAGGGCATTGGCCGACTGGTTGCTGGACAGCAGCACCATCATGTGGAGACAGTCCTCCACCGAGATCTGGTCCCCCTCTGCCAGGGACAGCTTGTTGCCCGCTCCCGCCTCCAGGTTGTGGATCGCGTCATAGGAAAAAGTCACGGTCTCATCCATCTCGCAGTTCTCCACCACCACAAGGGCAGTCAAAAGCTTCAAAATGCTGGCCGGCGGGTAGGGAACATGGATCTGCTGCCCAAAGAGAACAGCCCCGGAATCCGCGTCAATGACAATACCCGCCCCGGCCACGATACCCACATCCCCGGGCCAGGCCGGCGGCTCCCCAAAAGACGTAATGACTCCCAGATCCAGGATCATGGCAATGGCCACAACAAAACCCGCGATCCTCTTTTTAAGATAACCCATCCCCATTCTCCCACTCTCCTTCCATCTCTTCTTATGATAACCCGCGCCTCTCTGACAAAGCCTCTTCATCCCTCATCTGCCTTAACTCCTTAAGCACCCCCATAACGATCCCCGTAGCCAGCACAAACGTGAGCATATCCGCCACAGGCTGACACAGCTGCAGCCCCAAAAGCCCGAAAACCCCCGGAAAGATCCAAAGAGCCGGGATCAAAAACAGCCCCTGCCTGCCCATGGCCACCAGGGAGGCCCGAAACCCGTAGCCGATAGACTGAGTCAGCATATTCACCATGATCACCCAGGCCTGGAAAGGCATAGTGGCCAGCTGAAGCCGCAGAGCCAATGTGCCGATGCGGATCACCTCCTGATCCTCCCTCCGAAACGTGGTGATGATAGGCCTGCTGAACACAAAAGCCGCGATGCCAAAAGAAGTCAGCATAACCACAGCCACCTTGACGCAGAACCAGAACGCCTCCAGCACCCGGTCATACCGCTTAGCGCCGAAATTAAAACCGCACACAGGCTGAAATCCCTGGCCAAAGCCGATGAGACTGGAATTGACAAACATCATAAACCGGGACACAATGGACATGGCAGCGATAGCGGCGTCCCCGTAAGGCCCCGCCGCGAAATTCAGGGCCACCGTGGCAACGCTTGCCAGCCCCTGGCGGCAGAACGAGGGAAGTCCCGCGTGAAGGATCTCCCCATACATCTTAAGCGTGGGCGTAAACCTGGAAATCCGGATGGCGATACACCCCTTCTGCATATTGCACTGAAACAGAAGGATGGAAAAGCTGACCATCTGGCTGACCATCGTGGCAATGGCAGCGCCGGAGATCCCCATATGAAACCCAAAGATCAGCACCGGGTCTAAGAACATATTGAGGATTCCCCCCGCGGTGATGCCCACCATGGAAAACACCGCGTTGCCCTGAGCCCGCAGAATATTGTTCATCACAAACGAAGTGATCATAAAAGGCGCCGCCGCCAGGATATATCTGGCATAATCCTGGGCAAAGGGGGGCAATGGTATCCGTAGCCCCCAGCAAAAACACCAGCTGCCTGGAAAACAGGGTCCCAAACACCGCGATCACGATGCCGATAAACCCTCCTGTAAAAAACGCCGTTGCCGCCGACTTGGCGGCAGTCTCCTCATCCCGGCTCCCTAAAGACCTGGAGATATAATTGCCGCTGCCCATTCCCAGGGTAAAACCAATGGCCTGGATCATAGCCATGGCGGAAAACATAACCCCCACAGCCCCCGAGGCGCTGGTGCCGATCTGGCTGACAAAAAACGTGTCCGCCATATTGTAGATGGAAGTCACCAACATGCTGATAATGGTAGGCACCGCCAGGCGGGGGATCAGCTTCTCCACCGGCGTCTCGATCATCTGCCTGTACTTCTCTTCCTTTGTCACTGCCTTAGCCATATTAATTAAAGATCCTCCGCACGCTTAAAATACTCCTGTAAGTGGCATTGCCCACCTTGATCCCCGTGGTGGGGGAACTGGCATGGACGATCTGCCCGTTTCCGATATAGATCCCCACATGACCTGCGTAGCACACAATATCCCCCGGCTGAGCGTCCGCGTAGTCCACTGCCGTTCCTGCGGAACGCTGCTGGGAAGAGCTTCTGGGCAGGCTCACCCCAAAATTCTTATATACGCTCTGAACAAACCCCGAACAATCCGCGCCGTTGGTCAGGCTTGTGCCTCCGTAGACGTAAGGGTTGCCGATAAACTGCATGGCATAGTTTACCACAGACTGTCCCTTGCCGGAACCGCCGCCGCTGGCAGCCTTGGTGGTCTCCGGCGTCTGGGCTTTGGTGGTCTCCGCCATAGGCCCCTGGGACGCTGCTGTGGTGGAAGCCGAAGTCTGGGCAGCAGGGGGAGCCTGAACGTTCTGCGTATTGCTAAGATCCGGATCCCCGCCCGGATTCTGGGCAATCACGGCATCCCCCAGCTGGGCGCTCTCCGCCGCGGCGCTGCTGGCAAGGGCTGCCTGTCTGGCCGCCTCCGCCGCCTGCCTGCTGGCTTCCTCCGCCGCCCTCTGGGCCTCGGCCCGTCTCCTGGCCTCCTCTGCCTGGGCCTGACGGATCTGCTCGTTCTTCTTCGCGATGGTGGCTGTGTAAGCAGCTGCCTCCGCCTTAGCCGCAGCCAGCTGCTCGTCAAAATTGGCGATCTCCTGCCGCTTCCTTGCAATGGTATTCTCAAGCTCTGTCTGCTGGGCCGCGTACTCCAGCTGCATGCCCTCCATCTCCGCCTTCTCATTTTCCAGCTGAGCCTTGTACTGTTTTACCTGGAGCTTTGTCTCCTGAAACTCCTCCAGTTTCTCCCTGTCATAGGTGTAGAGGGCCTCTATGTACTCGCTCTTGTTCAAAAGCTCTGTCATGCTCTTTACCTGGAGGAGAATGTCCAGATACTCTGTCTCCCCCCGCTCGTACATATATTTGATCCGCTTCTTCATGGCGTCATACTGATCTTCCTCCCGGACCTTGGCAGCGTCGTACTCCCCCTGGGCCTCATGGATCTGCTCATTTTTGTACTCAATATCCGCCTCCAAAAGCGTGATCTCCGCGATCAGCTCCGACAGTTCGCTGCTTAAACTGGTCACCTCGGACTGGGTGTTGTTGATCTTCTGCTGGGCCTCATTGGCCTTTTTGTTGGCCTCATTCAGCTTTTGCTCCGCCTCCTTCTTTTCCTTGGCCGCCCTGCTTGCCGATGTGGCAAACACGGTCACCGGCTGCTGCCACAAAAGCATCCCCGCAAGCAGAAACACAGCTCCCCGGCGGATCCCTGTCCTGTATCCCCATATCCTCTTTCGTCCATCTCTCATCTGTTTCCTGCTCTCCTTGTCATCCGGGCCGGGCGTCTGCCTCTCTGCAAAAAGCTCCGCCCGGTCTTTACGGTTATCTTTGTATCTCTATCCCTCTATCTCAACTCCACTTCCCGCAGCCCTCCTTACATACCTGCGGAACGTGTAGCAAATGTCAAAATAAGTGGCCTCCTCCGTCTCCACGTCCAGAACCCAGTCCGGGTCCCGGTCCAGGTCAGGGAAATAGGCGTCCGCCTCATAAACATAATCAACATACGTCACATGAGCCGTATCACAATAAGGCAGGAAGGCCCTGTAGATCTCCTCTCCCCCTGCCACAAACACATCCCCGCTCTTACAGTCCCTCACCGCCCGGAGGGCCTCCTCCACGCTGCCAACCCACACAGCGCCCTTCATCTTTTTCTTCTCCCCCCGGGAAAGCACGACGGTCCGCCTTCCGTACAAGGGCTGTCCCCCTGGCAGGCTCTCCAGGGTCTTTCTCCCCATGATCACCGTCTTGCCCAGAGTCTCCTGCCGAAACAATCTCTGATCCTCTGGAATCGACAGCAGCAGCCTGCCGTTTCTCCCGATCCCCCAATGTCTGTCCACCGCGGCAATCAGATTCATCCGGTCCTTCCTCTCTCACTTCACAGTCTTTGATTCCCACAGGGGGCCGCCTTCCACATCTCCGGGCAGCCCCCTGGTCTCTCACCCTTTACGCCAGAAACTCAGCAGTCCTTTAACGCCTCGTTCAGTTTCTCCGTTCCCGGCGCCACGAACCTTCCGTCCGCGATCACCGGCAGCTTTTCTCCCTGTCCGTCAACCCCGTAGATCTCCCCCAGCTCTCTGTAGGGAATGGTAATATCCGTATGACAGCTAAAATAAGCCTTCCCCGGGTCCTCCTTGCGCAAAATGGAGATCTCATTATCCCTGGCAATAATCTCCTTGCCATCAGGATTGTAGATCACCTTGTCCTCAGACCAGCTGTAGCACGTATCCCCCACCGCGAAGTGAGGCCCCATCTTCTCCACGATCAGGATGGGCAGCTTATCCACAATGCCGAACCTCTGGGCCATGGCGTAAGCCACGGTGTTGGTGCCGATGGCAAACTCCCCGATCGGCAGCGTGTCATGATTCTTCATGATCACCTGTTTCACCAGAGCCCTGCCCGCCTCCTGATCCTCAAAATTGTCGCAGCCGTAGGAAACCACCTTCCCGTCCTTAAACTCCATCACCAGGTTCTTAAACTGGAAATTCCCGATATACACGCTGCTGACCTCCAAAGTCCCCTCCGTCCCTGCAAGCACCGGGGAGGTAAACACCTCGCCCAGGGGAATGTTCACGTCAGCCACGCAGTTCTCAAAATTGGTCTGCCCCTTTGGATCGGCAAGGCTGTGAAGGCTCACCCGCAGATTGGTCCTGTTTTCGCCCCTGCCTGTGATCACCACATACTCCGCCCGGTCAAGCCGGTCAATAACCGCCTGCTGGATCTTCTTGTACTCCTCATAATCCAGGGTGTTTATGCGGATGGTCTCATCAAAGATCTCCTTAAACGCCTCCCCGATAGACGGCTTGGGAAACGCGATGATGGTAAAACTGGTCTCGTCCCCCGGCACATACTCATTGCTGATGCGGGTACACTCGTTGGCGTGGGCAATGGTCAGCTTCTCCTGATCCGGGCTCAAAGCCAGGGCCTGCCGCTTATTCCTGGGCGAAAATCCCTCCTCCCCAAAGGTCTCGATGACAGCCGGGCCGCCGTACTCCCGCCCCTGACGCTTCCACTGCTCATAAGCCCCCTTAAGGACAGCCGCCTTGTGGTCCGTAAAGGCCTTATCCAAATACAGGGCCGTGTCGTAGCGGTGGTCATACTCATACTGCTTGTTAGGCGAGGAACCGTGGAATCCCCTCTTCCGGTTCGGATTCTTGTTTACCGACCACACCGGCGCCCGGAAGATCACGGCCTCCAGCCCCAGCCCCCGAAACAGCTCCACAGCCCGGCGGACCATGCGCTCAAAGCCCAGCTCGTAGATCACGGCCACGCTCTTCTTGCCCTCCAGCGTTTTGCCCATAACCTCAAAGCCCTTCCGATACCCTTCCGTGTATGTGCGGGCCATCTTGTCAATGGTCTCCTCCGGAAGATGGTTCAAAAAGTCCGCGGTCTTTGTCTCCTCCTCAGACACATACTCCCCGTAATAATACAGATACCGCGTATCCTCCAGATTGGAGTCCATGACAATATCCTTCCCAAAGGTCAGCGCCGGGTCCAGAAGCTCCCTGGTGCGCCAGCCCACCATCAGCTCCGTGTAGTCCGTGTAAAACCGGCTCAACAGATCCTTCACCACGCCCACAGCCGGCACAGCCTCCACAAACAGCTCAAAGATCTCCACAAACAGCTCGTTCAGCACCGTGATCTCCGTCAGCCGGCTCTCCATGGCAAAGGCGATCTGCCCCCTGATCTCCGTGTAGAGGGCAGCCATCACAGGCCCCCAGTCATCCCCCAGCTTTGCCGCGGCATAAACCGGGTTGGCGTAGCTCTCCTCATAGTGATCCGGCAGAATATCCCGGTAGAGCATCTCGTTCCACTCCTCCAGCTGGGGAAGCAGAAGGGAGCGGTAACGGCCCTCCTCCACCGCCTCGTACAGCTCCTCGATCATGACCATAAAGTCCGACACCCTGACAAAATACTGGTCAAAAGGCTCCGGGGCGTGTACCTCCTGGCCAATGGCGCCGATTTTGTCCATGGTCCGGTCAAACCGCTCCCTGATCCCTTTGTTCTTCTCCTCAAATAACACTCTGTAATCCATTATCCTAAACCTCCTAATCCAATGACAATGACCGCGGCCCAGCCTGCCAGCATCAACACGCCCAGCACGATCCCCAGCCTTGCCAGTATATAATTTTTATCATCTTCCAAAAAGGAAATGCCTCCATACCAGACTGCGGCCGCGGACAAGAGCATGCTGCACAGCCCCATGGCCCCGTGGGTCAGCGTAGCCTGCCCCTGGGTTCTCACAGCCCCCCAGAGCCCGCCTCCCCCCAGAAGCAGGGCGGCCACAGTAAGAACCATGGACATCTTGCTCCTTGCGGCAAAGGGCTTTCTCACATAGGAGACCCTGGAGGATCTGGTGAGATCTGTCTCCTTTCCCTCCCGGCGGTTCTTCTTTTTTCTGGCTTTGGAAGCCATGATCTCCTTTTTTCTGCGCTGTATCTCTCGCTCTCTCTCCCGCTGGGGCTCCAGGTACTTCTGGATCACGCTCATCCCTGATCCTGTACCGGGTCCCGTTCCTCTGGCGCTCTTTCTACCTGCCGCCTTCTGGCGTCTCCCTGATCTGCGCGGCACGCCGTTTCCTCCTTACGCGGATCCCCTGCACCTTCTTGTAGCAGAGAAATCCCAAAATCCCACCGATTGTATTTAATAATAAGTCGTCCACATCAAAGCTCCCCACCTGAAACACAAGCTGGGTGGTCTCGATGCAGAGGCTTAAGAAAAATCCCAGTAAAAAAGCGTTGTACCACCGCCGTCCCCTTCTGCTGACAATGGGAAGAAAAAATCCAAAAGGCATGAACCCTGCCACATTGCCCCCCAGATTAAGGAGGACTGCCTTCCATCCCAGCTGCTTTCTGTACACGATAAAGCGCCGGATCTCCTTAAATAATTCCAGATTATAGGCGTATCCCGCCTTTGTGCTGCCGGTCCTTCCAAAAGACTCGGCAAAAAACATAAAATAAACCAGGGCGATCAGGTACAAGACAAACAGCACCCAGCCCAGCTTCTGATTTTTCGTGGTATTCCGAATCATATATACTCCCGTGATCTTGCCGAACCTAAACCTTCGCGCCCAGCCGCGGGCTCCTGACGCGGACCGCGCCCACACTGCCCACGGCCCAAAAGGGCTGCCGAAAACGGCAGTATCCCCTCCCTGGAATACTGCCAGCCATCCCTAAAATGTGATCTCTGATTTTCTCTTCAGCAAAAGAGCACCTGTGACGATAGACACCGTCCCGGAGATCAGTCCCACACTGATCAAAACCACACCTACCGCAATATTGGCGGCTCCGATATTTCTCATGGTCTTGTAAATACGCTCCATAGCTCACTCTCCTTTCCCTGCCCCGTCTCTTAGGCCAGGCCATAGGCGGCCTTTAAGAACCTGGTCATCTCACCCCGTACTGCTCATAGTACGCGTCAATGTCAGCCTTCAGCTTATCATCGATCACGATTTGTCCCATACACTCCCGGTTGTAAAGGCACTCCACCACATCCGCCATGGTCACGATGGCATTGGCCTTAAACCCGTAAAGCTCCTGGATCTCCTCCAGGGCGCTTCTGTCCCCTTTGCCCCGCTCCATGCGGTTTAAGGACACCATAAGCCCCACGATCTCCACGTCTCCCTGGGCCTTTAAGATGGGCAGCGTCTCCTCAATGGACTTGCCGGAGGTGGTCACATCCTCGATGATCACCACCCGGTCCCCGTCCTTTATGGAGCTGCCAAGCAAAATCCCCGCGTCCCCGTGGTCCTTCTCCTCCTTTCGGTTGGAGCAGTACCGGATATCCTTTCCGTACAGTTCACTGAACGCCATGGTAGCAGCCACGCTTAAGGGGATGCCCTTGTAAGCCGGGCCAAACAGCACGTCAAAATCCTCTCCGTAGTGGTCGTGGATCGCCTTCGCGTAGTAATGGCCCAGCCTGCGCAGCTGCGAGCCGGTGACATATGCCCCCGCGTTCATAAAAAAAGGAGACTTTCTCCCGCTTTTCAACGTAAACCGGCCAAACTTCAACACCTGGCTCTCCACCATAAACTCAATAAACTCTCTCTTGTAATCTTCCATGGGGTGATCTCCTCCTTAAGCTGCCTGTGCGATATTTTTCCCATTTTACCATATTCCATGCTCATATTCAACTGTTTTAGGCCTCTGTATTACTCCCCGCGGGCCTTCAGCACATACAGCTTTGACCAGAAGTCCGTGCAGAACTGCCCGGGCACCGCCTGCCCCGCGGAAGCGTCCGTGGTCACCAAGCCTGCGCTCATCAGCTCGTCCCCGTAAAACCAGTTGTCCATGCCCTCCACATCATACTTAAGATCCGGATCAAGACCCGAAAGCCTCAGCCTGCGGAACTCGCAGTTCACATCATTGAGGATCTTGTAATACCCCGCCACAGCGGTCCTCTTATCCTCTGACACTGCCATCCACGCGGCGATATTGTGCTCAAAAGGACTCTGAAGCCGGTAAAATGTCCCAAACTGGAGCACCTGCCGGTATTCCTTCACAAAGGCGATCTGCTGCCGCACGATCCGCCGCTCTTCATCAGACAGCTTCTTTAAGTCCAGCTCATAGCCAAAAGCCCCGAAGCAGGCCACATTCCCCCTGGTCTCAAGGGGCGTGTTCCTGCACAGCTGATGATTGGGCACCGCCGACACATGGGCCCCCATGCTGACCACCGGATAGCCAAAGGAGGTGCCGTACTGGATCTTGATCCGCTCCACCGCGTCGGAGTCGTCGCTGGTCCAGCACTGAGGCGCGTAGTAGAGCATGCCCGCGTCAAACCGGGCGCCGCCGCTGGCGCAGGACTCAAAAAGGATCTGGGGGAACCGTTCGATCAGCCTCTCATACAGGCTGTAGACCCCTAAGATGTACCGGTGGAAGATCTCCCCCTGCCGGTCCGCGGGAAAGGCCTGGGAGTAGCACTCGGTAATGGACCGGTTCATATCCCACTTGATGTAGGAAACCTTGGACTCTGCCAGGATCTCCTCTATCCTGTCATAAATATGATCCACAACCTCGTTTCTGGCAAAGTCCAGCACCAGCTGGTTCCTTCCCTGGGAGGGCATCCGCCCGGGGGTCTGGATGGCCCAGTCCGGGTGCTGCCGGTACAGATCGCTGTCCGGGTTCACCATCTCCAGCTCCACCCACAGACCGAACTTCATGCCCAGAGCCTCGATCTTCTCCGAAAGGCCCTTGATGCCGCCGGGAAGCCTGTCCCGGTTGGCGTACCAGTCCCCAAGGCCGCTGGAATCGCTGCTGCGGCTGCCAAACCACCCGTCGTCCAGCACAAACAGCTCCACCCCGTCCTCCTTGGCCGCCCTGGCGATCTCCACCAGCTTGTCCTCGTCAAAATCAAAGTAGGTGGCTTCCCAGTTGTTCAACAGCACAGGCCGGGCCTTGTCCCTCCACACGCCTCTGGCAAGCCTGGACCGATAGAGCCGGTGGAAGGTCTGGCTCATGGCGTTTAACCCCGCCGAAGAATACGCCATCACCGCCTCCGGCGTCTGAAACGTCTCCCCCTGCTCCAGCTTCCAGGAAAAAGCAAAGGGATTGATGCCCAGCATCACCCTGGTCACATTGTAAGTATCCACCTCTGCCTGGGCCAGGAAATTGCCGCTGTAGACCAGGGAAAATCCCATAACCTCCCCCGAAAACTCGTCAGCCTCCGGCCGCTTCAGCACGATAAACGGGTTGTGGTTGTGGCTGGAGTGGCCCCTCTGGCTGCTGACTGCCTGGATGCCCTGCTCCAGACGGCGCGTCTTCACCTGCCGCTCCCTGGACCAGGCTCCGGAAAACTGGATCCACTGATAATCGCAGTCCGGAAGATCCAGGCTAAGGCTCATGGCCCTGGTGATCTGCACCGGCTTCCGGCCGTGATTTTCGAATCTGGCGCTTCTGGCAATCGCCCCCTCCTTGTTAAAGATGGTGTACAAAAGCACCAGCCTCATATCCAGCAGCTTATCCCTCAGGGTGACCTCCAGGGTATCCGCCTCCTCATCTTCCTGGACGTAGGTGGCCGGAAGCCCCGAAAGCCCCGGCTTTCCCCCAAAGATCCGGTGGGACTCATACGCAAAGTTCGTCAGCCTGCTTCCGTCCTCCTGAAGGATCTCAAGGGCCGGAAGGCGGAAATCCGTGGTCCCGTAAGCCGGATACTCCTGGCGCACATGCTCCAGGGAAAACCCGTAATCCTGCAAAATGGCTGTCATAGGCCGGTTCGCGAACTCCAGAAGGTGGCCGAAATCCTCCCGGTCATGGATCCTCTTTCCAAAATAAAGCTGTCCCAGCTGGTCATTTGGCAGGATCTTTATGATATAGCTGACGCTGTCATTAAACAGATGAAATTCTCTTGATCTCTCATGGAAAATAATGCTCATGGTATGCCTCCGTCCTCTCTTTCATATGAGATTCAACTAAATTCTTAATCAGTATACCTGAAAACGCCAAAAATGGAAAGTGTTGATTTTTATCATTGCCTCTGTTATACTTAAAATCAGAGATCTTTTTAAGAAAGGGGGATATGTATGGGATTATCAGCTATTTCCGTTGCCATGCCTGGAGGCAGCATTAACACCGGGCTGGACTATGTGATGCTGTCCAAGGCCCTTGACACCGTGGAGCAGAACGGGGACGCTCTCACCAAGATGATGGAAGCCGCAGTCACCGGGCTGGGAGGACAGATCGACATAAGGGCATAACCGCCTCACACAAAGGAGCAGGCCAGAGCATACCGCGGCCTGCTTCTTTTTATTTTTATTTTCGTCCTCTACTTTCTCCCCGGGTACTCGGAGGGCGACATCCCCGTCACCGCCCGGAAGATCCGGCTGAAATAAAACTGATCCTTGTACCCCACCATCATAGCCACATCCTTGATGAACATATGGGGGTTCCGCTTCATGATCTCCTTTGCCCTGTTAATCCTGGCATTTCTTAAATAGGTATTAAAAGATTCCATGCCGTGCTTGCGGAAGATCAGATTCAGGTATGACTGGGACAGATTAAACTCCCCGCACAGCGTTGAGACCGTCAGCTCCTGGGACAGATTGTCCTCCACAAATTCCCTGATCTCCTGGATAAACTCCGGCGAATCCAGCTTCACGGTCTCCTTGTCCCGCTTCCAGTACCGGGCCAGGATGCTTTTCAGGCTCTCATACAGATCCCTTGAAGTCCCCGCCTCATAAAAGGCGTCCTCAAGCATCAGCTCCTCCTCCAGAACATCCTGCCTGCTGTTAAAATAGTGCTGCACCTGGGCTCCGAACTGCCGCACCATCCGCTCCAACCGAAGCTGGGGACACTTAATGGCCTCGGCCTTCTGGATCAGACTCCACAACTCCTCAAAGATCTTCCCGTAATCCCGCCTTTCCAGATATCGGTCCACGCCCTTTATGACTTCCGCCTCATAGATCGCCCCGTCCGTTTCCTTGGCCGTCCGTCCGCCTCTCTCTCCTCCGGCCCCGTCTCCTGCCAGAATGGTCTGGGTCACGCCTATGGACAGCCGCCGGTTCATCTCCCCGTAGACTCCGCTGACCGCGGCCGCAAGCCCTTCCCTGGGAACAGCTTCCTCCATCATCACCAGGGTCACGAAATTGTGGGGACCCTTTTTTCTGTCCCGCTCCTCCCGGAAAAAGTCCAGAAACTCCTCCCTGGAAACCGCCCCCCGGGGGCACAGGTACAGAGCCTCCCTCTCATCCCTGCCATAGATAAACATGGTGTGCTCCTCCTCGGAGATAAGCTCGATCTCCCGGGTATCCGTAAAGCGCCTGGGCAGGCCGTTCTCCCTTATGACCGCCACATAGTAAGCAGGCTCCGGAAAATACCGGCACATCTTCTCCTCCTTCACCTTCTCCCCCATGATCATGGACTTGGCCAGCTCCTTTCGCTGTTCATACACTCTCTGGCCCAAAAGCCCCAGCGTAGGCTCAACCGCCTTTAAAAATCCGGCCGGAGTCACCGGCTTTAAAATATAATCCGCCGCCCCGCAGGTAAGCGCCGTCCTCACATATTCAAACTCCTGATAGCCGCTTAAAAGCAGCACCGGCACCTCCTCCCCAAGCTCCTTGATAGCCTTTATCATGTCAAGGCCGTCCATAACCGGCATCTTCACATCGCTGATGATCAGATCCGGCATGCACTCCCGAAACCTGGCAAGCCCTTCCCTCCCGTCAGCAGCCGTGGCAGCCACCGTGAGTTCGGGACATTTCTTCTCAATAATGCCGCATATATACTCCAATGCGGCAGGTTCGTCATCTACCACTAAAACACGAAACATGATCCGCTTCCACCTCCTTAGAGAGCATTCCTGGAACCTGTTTCCTCATTGTCAAAAGGCGCCGTTATCACCACCTTTGTCCCCCGGTCCAACGGCCGGACCGAAAGATCCGCGTCGCCTCCAAAAAGAAGGGTCAGCCTGGCATAAGTATTTAAAAGACCCATGCCTCCAAATTCCATCTCAATATTTGTATCATTCTCCTCCAGCTTCTTCTTCATCTGATCCATATTCTCCCGGATCTTTTGGGCCGTCTCCCGGCTGATGCCCATTCCGTTGTCCGTGATCTCTACCTGCCAGAGTCCCCTCTCCTCCAAAAGCCTTCCCTCCACAGTGATCTCAAGGGTATCCTGACCGCTGCCATACCCGTGCTTTATGGAGTTTTCCACAATCTGCTGAAACACGATCTTTGGCAGTATCTGTCCCTTCAATCGCTCATCCACCTCTATGGTGTAGGAAAACCTGTGCATATACCGCAGCTTCATCAGATACAGATACTTTTCCAGATACCCGATCTCTTCCTCCATGGTGGCGTACCGCTTTCGATTGCCTGTGGCATAGCGGAACATCCCTGACAGGCTGCTGCAGATCTCGCAGATAGTCTCGTCGCCCAGAGAAAGGGCCCTGCCGGAAATCACATTCAGCACATTGTAGAAAAAGTGGGGATTGATCTGGGCCTGCAGAAGGTCATAGTGGGCCTGAAGCTGCAGATAGGACAGGTTCTTCTCCTTTATAAGGGACTCCTTAAGCCTTTTTATCACCTGTCCGTAGGCATTGGAAAGGGCCCTGATCTCGTCAATGCTGTTTTCGATCCGGATGGACTCCTCCAAGTTGTCAAGATTCATGTTCTCCATCCGCCTGCGAAGCTCATTAACCGGCTCCGCCATCTTCTTAGAGCCATGGTAAATGAACACCGCAAAAATCCCTGTAAACATCAAAAGAACAGAACACGTCAAAATCATTACTCCTGACATCTTCTGCATAATCACACTGCTGTCCTCTATAAGCAAAATGGTCATGCCTGTTAGATCCGAACAGACCGCGGAGACGATCTCCTTTCTGCCGGTTGCGGGATTCTTCACCTGAAATATGCCTGTCTTTCCTTCAAGCCCCATCATCCTGTAACCGTCTGCTGTCTCCCGATCCGCCGTCCCATAGAGGGCTTCTCCCCCCTTTAACATGGCTATGACCCGTATGTTGTCGTCGTATGTATAAAAAATCCTGTCTAAACTGTCCTGTGTCTGCTGCACCTCCAGATACGCTCCGTATCCGACGATGCCGCGGACCATACCGTAGGTCCGCCGTCTGTCGTAAAGCCCCCACAGATCCTCGCCCGGCGGGATCAGCACTACCCGGCCCTTCTTTGCGCGGGCCTGATCCGTCCACCGCTTCTGTCCCTTGGGCGCCTGACCCACCACCTTCCGGCTGTCAAAATCATAGCTTGCGAAAACGTCCCCCGCGTCATTGTAGATCACTGCCCGGTAATAACGCTTCACAAGGTAATAGGCGTTAAGCCTGACTGTCACCTGCTTTTTCGCCTCCTCCCGGTAAACGCTGCCCTCCGGGACTGTCTTTAAGATCTTCAGCGCCTCCAGCAGTTCTCCGTCGGAGAGAATGGCCTCCCCGGCCATCTCCATGGAACTGTACTGCAGATCCAGCTGCTGAAGCATCTGTCCCGCCATAACCTGAAGCCGGGCATACTCCAGGGAACCGTAGCGCTTCCTGGAGGAATACACATAGACCAGAAACACAGCAGTGACGGATATGGCAAAAAACACAACATAGTGAATCAGAATCTTCTTTTGAAATCGCATAGGGCACCTGCTTTACCTCTTAAGTATAAAGAATAAAAAGGAGATTGGCAAGAGGATTCGAAAAAAGATAAAGAGAATCAATCCCAAAGAACCCCGAGCTGGAGCGCCTGCAGTCTGCAGTCCTCGTCATAGGCGGCGGCAGCCTCCTGCGCCGTCAGCTCCCCCAGACACAAAGACTGGGTGATGGAGGAGCACCTGGCCCCCTTTACCGCAGTCTCAAATTCCATGGCAACCTTTGTCTTTTTTGCGTCAAAGTACGCCTGCATATCGTCCCGCACGGCCGCGTAGGAATCCGCGGGAAGAGAATACCCCTTAACACAGTAAGGACCGTCGGGAAGAACGGCCTTCGCGTAGGCATCCAGAGCCTGATCCGAGACATAAAACTCCATGAAGCGCAGAATATCATCCCTCTTTGGGGAGTGAAGATTCCCGTAAAGGGAGTTGGGCATCCAAATCGTCAGTCCGTGGTCCGACGAATCATCCCCGGGAATGCCGAACACACCGATCAGGTCCGCCGCTTCCTTTCCGTACAGGGAGTAAATGTTGGACAAAGCCTGGGTCAGGCAGATCCAGTGAGCGCCCTCACCCTGGGCCAGCATCCGGCACACCTCATCATAGGACGCCTCCCTGTGGCCCTCCTGAAAATAAGGGATCACGTCCTCATATTTCTCCCAGCTTCTCAAAGCGGCCCGATGCGACTCGTAAAGGGCTTCGCCTCTCTCGGACTTGGCTGTAAAATCCGGGTCCAAAGCCGTCACATTGTAATGATCCCCCAAAAACAAAACCTGGGTCATAGACTTACTGGCCGTACAACTCAAACAGGCGGTGTGCCCCGCCTGCTCCACAGCCTGGCAGTTAGCCAGAAAATCGTCCCATGTGTGAGGGATCTTAAGACCCAGCTCCTCATATATAGGTTTGTAATACATGACCGCCCCGGCCTGGGTGGAGGCGAAGGGAACGCCGTACACCACCCCGTCCACCGTAACGGAACGTCTGTAAATGTCATCATACTTGTCTGTAAACGGCTGGCCTGTCAGGTCCATAAGGTACTCCGAAGGGTCCATGGCCCTTAAAAGGGAGCCGGAATTGTACACCAGAAGATCTGTCATCTCCCCTGCGGCAAGCCTTGTCTTTAATACGCTGTCGTCTACCTTGTACTCGATCTCGATGGTAATACCTAGCTCACTTTTTGCCAGGTCACACACCGCGTTCAAACCGTCCAATGCCACGTTGCTGTCGATCAACAGGGATAAGGTGGCCTTGCGGTACACCTGCCTGTCCTCAGTCCTGGTTTCTGCCTCAGAAGTCCCTTCCGGCGCTGCGCCTTTGGCAGCGGCTGTCATGGCTTCTGTCCGCTTTGCTGTCGTCTCTGATGTCACTGCCGGCGTCGGCACGCGGCTTTCATGACACCCGGTCAGGCCGTGTACCGTCAGGACCGCGGCCAACGCCGGCAAAAGCGCCTTATAGATCTTTTTCACAACTAAAAAATCCTCCTTAGTCAGTAACTCCAGAACGAACCTCCGAGACTTCTGCCAGTGTCTGAGCCTTCCATGGTGTCCGTATTCTTGTCCGCCGCGGTGTCAGCATGATGTAGATCTTCCTGTCTGCTTATGATGTCTGTAATCTGGTCAACTGAGATGTCCCCCTGTGATGTCTATACTTCTGCCACCTTAATTGTATCATGGAACCTGCCGTAACAACATGGACAATCCACCAAAAGAGAATGGAAAAAATTTCTTTCTACAAGGGAACCTTCTCCGGGAAGTCGAAATACTATAGGAAAAGCCTCCAAATTGCAAGAATATTTTTCCAAAAAAACATTTACAAACCGTTAAAAAGTTGTTAAAATTTTAAATATAGACTTGAAACCATCACTTGAAACGATTGCTCATAGATCGCATAGAACGGAGGACTTGAACGATGAAAAGAAAGGGAAGATTCATTACCACCATCCTGGCCGCGGCGCTGGCCGTCTCACTGACAGGCTGCTCGGGGGCAGCAGGCAGCCCGAAGGCGGAAGCCATGGATTTTCAGGCAAAGCTGGAGTTAAAAGTGCCTGATCCGGCGGTGAGCAGCCGTCCGAAGATCCTGTTTGTGGGAAACAGCCATACCTTTTACAACAACCTCTCCATGATGTTCTTAAACATCGTCAACAGCCAGGGCTACAAAAGCAGCGTAAAAGAACTTTCTTCCGGATATTACAGCCTGAAACAGTACGCGGACACCGACGACCAGGGAGGCGCGCTGCTGGATAAGACCCTTCGCAAGGAAAACTGGGATTTTGTCATCCTCCAGGAAAATACCAGCATGGCCCTTGCCAATGCCGCGGAGGAGGAGATGTTCCCTCCCTCCCGGATCCTGGACGAGAAGATAAAGGCCGCAGGGGGACAGTCCGTGTTCCTCATGACCTGGGCTCCGAAAAACGGCATGAAGATCGGCCTTTCCCAGCAGAAGCGGGAGGCGGTCCAGGCCAACCTGGCCGGAAGCTACATGACCATCGCCGACGAGCTGGACGCCCTTTTAGCCCCGGCCGGCATAGGGTTTATGCGCTGCGCCCAGGAGTACCCGGACATCGAACTGTGGGATACGGATAAGCAGCACCCATCCCTGGCCGGAAGCTATCTGGCGGCCTGCATCCTGTTCTCTGTCATCTACCAGGAATCCCCGGAGAACTGTCCCTACATCTCCGAGCTGGACCAGGATGTGGCCTCAAAGCTCCAGACCATTGCCGCCAATCTGGTGCTGGGGTGATCCTGATCCTAAACCCAGACACTCCGTCCCCGCCTGCCCCAGGATCCGGCTAAAGTCCTCAGGCACAGGAGCCCGAAAGCGCCTTCCTGACAGATAGGCCAGAGGCTCCCTCATGGCGGGGAATTCCACCTCAAAGGCGTGGAGCATCTGACGGCGGATGCCGAACCTTTTTTTCGCGTCCTCGTTTACCTGGGGATCTCCGTATTTGGGGTCTCCCACCAGGGGATGGCCTATAGAAGCTAGGTGCCCCCGTATCTGATGGGTCCGCCCTGTGATCAGTGTCACCTTTAAGATCGTATAGCCCTTCCCCGCCCTGTCCCCGGAAGGAAGATACCCCAGAGGCTCATACCGGGTGGCCACAGGCGCCAGGCCAGGTCCTCCTTCTTTATAGATCCTCACCTGATTCAGATCCGGGTCTTTCATGAGAAACCCTTCGATGATTCTGCTTTCCCTGACCTCTCCTCTGACAATACAGCAGTAATATTTGTGGATGCTCCTGTTCTTAAAGACCTCCGCCATGATCTGCAGGCCGGCCAGGGATTTGCCTGCCACCACCAGGCCGCTGGTATTGCGGTCAAGGCGGTTGCAGATCCCTGGCCGGAAGGTCCTAAGCCCCTGGGGCGTCACGGCCCCCGTCTCCAGAAGATAGCCGGTCACATACTCCACCAGGGATTCATCCCCCTCCTTTGCTTTCTGGGACAGCATCCCCGCCGGCTTGTTGATCAGCAGAATGTGGTCGTCCTCATAGAGGATATCCAGAGAGACCTTTCCCCTGGTCCGCGCCGGAGCTTTGGAAAACTTCTCGATGGTCTCCTCCGCCAAAAACAGCTTGATCTCATCCCCGGCCGAAAGCTTTTCCGATCCGTCGCATTTCTTCCCGTTGAGGGTGATATTCTTCTTGCGGATCATCTTGTAGATAAATCCTTTGCCAGCCAGATCCAGATATTTCCCCAGCAGTTTGTCCATCCGCTGTCCGGCTTCCCTGTCCGTTACCGCGATGGCTCTCATGACAATTCCCTGTCCATTGCCGTCATGACTGCCAGAAGCCAGGAGTGGGGAACCACCTTGCACAGCAGGAAAAAGGCCTTCATGGTCAGGCCAAATACAGACACGGGCTTTCCCGCGCAGCTGTCCCTCAATGCCTTTCGAACCACCTTTTTCGGGTCCGCCATCACCAGCCTTTTGTACACCGCGATCTTCCCCGTGCTCTCCGCAATGTCGAAAAACTCCGTCTCCACCGGCCCTGGACACACGGCGGTCACCCGGATAGCCCTGTTTTTAAGCTCCGCCCCCAATGCCCTGGAATAGCTGAGGACAAAGGCCTTGGTGGCCGCGTAGACCGCAAACCTGGGCTGAGGCAGAAAGGACGCCGCGGAGGCAAACTGGATGATCCTGCCGCCCCGGCTCATGTAGGGCAGCGCCAGCCGCGTCATGGCGCAGAGGGCCTCGCAGTTGAGCCGGATCATATCCGCCTCCAGGGCCGTGTCAACCTCCTCCACCCTGCCGATCTTGCCAAACCCGGCGGCGTTGACTAAGAATCTCACTCTGGGCTTTTCCTCTTTCAGGACCTGTAAAAAGCTCTCCCGCTCCTGTGGGGATGTGATATCCATGGGAAAACAGCGGATCTTAGCAGGCGTCCGCCCTTCCAGCTCCTTAAGCCTGTCCTCCCTTCTGGCGATGAGCCAGATCTGGTCAATCCCCCCAAACTGGTCTCCGATCTCAAGAGCCATCTGCCGCCCCATGCCCGATGAGGCGCCTGTTATGATTGCGATCTTCATAAAATATTCTTCCTTTCCTGACTTGGATAAAATGAAGCTTTGAATTTGTCATTATTGCCGGATTGTTTCGTCGAAGTTGTCGTGGGCCCGGGAGAAGCTGTGTGCTGTCCCTCCCTGGCCCCGCGACAAAATCGCCTTTTTGCTCACTAAATCCCCTCTAACCTCTCACATCGCTCCAGCACCCGCTCCCACTTCTCCTGCTCCAAAAACACAGGCGCATCCATAGAAAAAACCCCTGACAACTCACCCCTCAACTCCCGCCAAGCCTTTTCTGCCGCATCCTCCAGAGATACCGCCTCCCTGACAGTCTGTGACATAACCCCCGCACCGGAGGAAAAGGCGTGGTCATGGTCAAACAGGGGACAAAAGCCCCTAAGCCTGCCTGTAGAATTTTCCATAAAAAACCCCCAGTTCTGCCCATGCCGGTCGTCATTATTTAAGATATAGTCCGCCACCTGCATCTGCAGGTACGCCCTCCGGTCCGTGCGGGCGGCCTCCTCATAGGGGTCAAGGCCGTAAAAACCGCAGTAGACAGAGAATTCCTCAAATGTTACCATGGAGATCTCCTCGCTGGTAAACAGGCGGGATTTGACCATCTTCTCCCCCACTCCGTCGATCCACTGCATCCGCTGGGGAGACACATGCCGCAGGATCTCCTCCTGTCCGGACAGTTCATAGGCAATATGGGGGATCTCCAGCTTCTCCAGGATCTGGGAGGCCGGTATCTCGTACTTCCCCACTTTGTGAAGGTAAAGCCCGTCCTCCCCCCGTATCCATCCCTTGGCGCTGACCCCCAGGGTGGTCAGTTCCGGTGTGTGGATCCTTATGACCCGCTCTTTCAGAGCCTCAAACAGGCTTTCCCACCTGTTGTCTTTTTGGCGGCTGCTGCTTCCTGACAGGGCCATATCCGTCAGAAACAGGCTTATCTCATTTCGAAACAGATTCACCTCATCCCAGCCCTTTTCATCCCCGTCCTGCCGTATCCAGTACCCGTCCTCAAGGCTTAAGCCCCGACACGCTTTACACACCGCGTACCGGTTGGTCTGGGATAGGCGCAGAGAATTCAGGATCTCCTTGGCATAGCTTCTTCCTATAGACAGAGTCCGGTTGGACGCCCACTCCACAAACTCCGGAAAGGTGATATCCTCCCTCCGAAGCCCAAAAGGCAGCCTGTGAAAATCCAAGATCTCACAGCTGCCATTAGGTTGTACTTTAAGCACCGGACAGTCCTTTAACATCACTTCCATGTTATACTGCCCCTCTTTTATACGTTCATACATAACCGTTCAGAGAACCCTTGAACTGTTGCGCTCTTACTTCTTCTGCAGATATTTTCTAAGGTCAAGGGCAACCGCCACCACGATCACAAGACCCTGGGCAATGTAGGTGTAAGCCGGATCCACCCGGAGGAACTGGAGACAGATCTTCAAAATCTCAAACACCAGCACGCCTACCAAAATACCGCCTACCCGGCCGACGCCGCCGTTGGCGGACACGCCGCCGATGGTACATGCCGCGATGGCCTCCAGCTCATAGCCCATACCGGTGGCCGTGGAAGCGCCGCCGGCCTTCGCGCCCACCAGGAAGCCTGCCAGAGCGTACATGCAGCCAGCCAGCACATAGATGCGGATCAGGGAGCCCTGAACATTCACGCCCGCAACCTGAGCCGCGTTCTCATTGCCGCCGATGGCGTACATATATTTGCCATGGCGGGTCTTATTGTACAGAAACAGGAAATATCCTCCTACGATCACCGCAAAGATCATCAGGTAGGGAATCGGCCCCAGGGAGCCGCTGGCCACGGTCAGATAGCTCTTCTTGTAACCGCCCATAGGCTGGTTGTTGGTGATCAGGGAGCAGAGACCGTAGATAATGGTCTGCATGCCCAAAGTGGCGATGAAGGGCGGAACCTTCAGCATGGAGATCACGATACCGTTGACAGCGCCGAAACCGCCCATGATGATCATAACAATGACAAGGGCAACCGGCCATGGGATATCCGGCATCCAGGGAAACATCCTGGCCGAATAGTCAATGCTCTGGAGCATCATGGCCGAGAGACAGGCAGCCAGACCCACGGCGCGGCCCGCCGAAAGGTCGGTTCCCTTGGTGATCAGACAGCCTGACACGCCGCAGGCGATGATAAACCTTGGGGATACGTTTACCACCAGGTTCTTAAAGTTTGTTATGGTAAAGAAATTCTTGGTCGTGCATCCGGTCAGGATGGCCAGCATCACGATCAGGATGATGATGGCATTGTTGGACATGAATTTTTTCACGTCAAAAGATTTTGCTGATTTTTCCATGATAATGTTCTCCCTCCTTATTCAAACTGGGTGGCCAGAGCCATGATGTTCTCCTGGTTTGCCTTGTCCCCGTCTATAAATCCGGTCACCCGGCCGTCGCACATGACCATGATGCGGTCCGACATGCCGATAAGCTCGCTCATCTCAGACGAGATCATGATAATGCTCTTGCCAAGCTTTGCCATCTCGGCAATAATACAGTAGATCTCGTACTTGGCGCCTACGTCGATCCCTCTGGTAGGCTCATCCATGATAAACACATCCGGATCATTGGCCAGCCAGCGGCTGATAAGCACCTTCTGCTGGTTGCCGCCGGACAGAGACTGTATCTGGGTCTTGGACGACGGCGTCTTGATGGAGAGCTTGGCTACGTTCTCCTGGACCAGGTTCTCGATCTTGGCGTCATCCAGCATAAAGCCTCCGATCAGGTACTGGTTCAGAGAGGCGATGGAAACATTATCCGCAATGGATAAAACGCCCAAGATACCCGTGGCCCGCCGGTCCTCGGTCAGCATGGCAATGCCGTTGTTGATGGCGTCCTTGGGCTGAGTGATCTTTAATTCTTTCCCGTTGTATGTAATCTTCCCCGCTGTGTGGGCCCGAAGTCCGAACAGACCCTCCATCAGCTCCGTCCGCTGGGCTCCAACCAGGCCTGCCACTCCCAGGATTTCGCCCTTTCTAAGCTGGAAGGAGGCGTGGCGGAAACTTTTTGGGTTGATGGAAGTAAAGTCCTCCACCTCAAACACCACTTTCCCCGGCGTGTTGTGACGCTCCGGGTACAGCTCCGACAACTCCCGGCCTACCATCTTGGTGATGATAAAGTCCGTGGTCAGATCCTTGGAAGACCAGGTTCCGATGTACTGGCCGTCCCGCATGATGGTCACTTCGTCGCTGATGCGCAAAATCTCGTCCATCTTGTGGCTGATGTACACAATGGAGACGCCTTTTGATCTCAGCTCGTCCACAATGGTAAACAGCGCCTCCACCTCCGCGGCTGTCAGGGAGGACGTGGGCTCATCAAGGATCAGCACTTTACAGTCGGCGGATACTGCCTTGGCGATCTCCACCAGCTGCATCTGAGACACGGAAAGACTCCCCAGCCTTGCCCTGGCGTCAAAGTTTAAGTGAACCTCTTTAAGAACCCTGGCGGCGTCCTCATACATCTTGTCATGGTCAATGACTGTAAGCGGCCCCATCTTTTTGGTGGGATACCTGCCCACGTAGATGTTCTCGCCGATGCTTCGCTCCGGAATAGGCTGCAATTCCTGATGCACCATGGCAATGCCCCGGTTTAAGGCGTCCAAAGGCCCTTTGATCTGAACCGGCTCCCCTTCGTAGATCACTTCCCCCTGATCCATGTGATAGATACCGAACATACACTTCATCAGGGTGGATTTTCCGGCTCCGTTCTCGCCCATCAGGGCATGGACCGTGCCGGGGCGCAGATTCAGCTGCGCCCCGTCCAGCGCCTTGACGCCCGGAAATGTCTTTACGACACCCCGCATTTCCAAACGATACTCTGACAATTTGCTGACCCCCTTTATTATTTTCCTAAATCCAATCCCGCGGCCAGGTACATGATCCCGGACGCAGGCGGTCCCTCCGCCTAAAACAGGCGGAAAAACCAAGAAGCGCATGCGCCAACGCACACGCGCTTCCCAATGTCTTATGCTTTCAAATCTGCCTCTCCCCGGATTACTGGAAATCAGCGGCGTTCTCCGGAGTTACCTTTACATAGTCAACATAGATGGACTGCTCGCCGGACGCATAGGTCTTGCCGCCTAAAAGAGCTTCCATAGCCTCAACAGCGCCTGCTGCCTGGCCGTTGGCATCGTTGAGAACCGTACCGGTCATGTTGCCGTTCACAACCTCGTTGAGAGCAGCGTCAAGAGCGTCAACGCCTACCAGATAGATGTCCTCGTTGACCTTGCGGCCTGCTGCCTGGATGGCCTGCAGAGCGCCGATGGCCATATCGTCGTTGTTGCAGAAGATAACCTCAATGTCATTGCCAAACTTGGCAAGGTCATTCTGCGCGATCTCCTGGCCCTTGTTCCGGTCCCAGTCGCCACGCTGAAGGTCAAGCTCTTCCACCTGCATACCTGCGTCTGTCAGCGCTTTTACGGAGAACTCCGTACGATACTGAGCGTCCACGTTCTCCGGGTCGCCCTGGATCATGATATAGGAAACTTTGCCGTCGCCGTTGATATCGCCCTTGTTGGGGGTATCCAGGATCAGCTCGCCCTGCATGGTACCGGACTGACGGGCATCACATCCAACGTAAACCAGCTTGTCATAGGCGCTCATCTGCTCTGCGGTAGGTTCACGGTTGATGAGAACCGTAGGGATATCCGCGTCCTTCACCGTAGCGATGATCTGGTCTGCCGCGGAGGTCATAACCGGGTTGATGATCAGAGCGTCAACTTCCTGAGCGATAAAGTTGTTGATCTGGTTGTTCTGCTCGGCCTGGTCGTTCTTGCCGTCCATAACGGTAACGGTGTAGCCCTTGCCTTCCAGGATCTCCTGGAGAGCGTTACGGTAGGTGGTCATAAACGCGTCGTCAAACTTGTAGATGCACACGCCGATGTTGCCGCCGGCTCCGCCTGCCGCCTCAGCCTCCTTAGCCGTCTCCTGGGCCGCGTCTTTCGCCGCCTCTGTGGTGGCGTCAGCCGCTGCCGCCGTGGTGGTTTCCGCTGCCGGAGCTGCTGTAGTCTCCGCGGAATCTCCGCCGCCGCAGGCCGCCATGGAGAAGACCATCATGGATGCCATTGCCATAGCAGTAACTTTTCTTGCTAATCTCATAATTGTAAAATCCTCCCGTTATTCTGCTCGTTTTGAGCTATTTTATCAGATTCTGTCATATGTATGATTATGGCTTTGTATACAATGACTACTGACAATGCCTATTATAGAGGATTTTTTGCTTATTTTCCATAAGAAATTCTTTGATTTTCTATTAATTTTCTTTGAATGTCATGATTTCCTGCAAAACCCAGTAATACGTTCCGTCTGTCAGCGGGTACTGATCCGGCAGCTCCTGCCCTAAAGCGCAGCTGGCTGCCAGCTCCATGATGGCACCGGCGTACACTTCCTTGTTGGCGGACACGGTCCCCAGAAGCTTTCCCGCCTCCAAAGCCTCCGTCCCCGGTATGGTGCCGTCGATGCCGACCACGTTCACATCCCGGATCCCGGCCCGCTCCAGAGCGTCAATGGCTCCCAGAGCCATATCGTCATTATTGCTGACCACCAGCTCAATGGTGTCCGGCCAGGCGTCAAGCCACTGCTCCATCAGGGCCGACGCCTGGCTCCGCTCCCAGTTGGCGATGCCGCCGGTGATCTTCTCGATGGGCACGCCGCCGTCTTTCAAGGTCTGAACAGACCACTCTGTTCGGATCAGGGAATCCTGGTGGCTGCTCTCCCCCTCCAGCATCACATAGCTGACCACCCCGTCCCCGTTTATGTCCACGGCCCGGGGATCTCTTCTGTAAAGATCCACCACGATCTGTCCCTGGAGTATGGCGGTCTCCTTCGCGTCCACGCCCACATAGTACAGCTGATCCCAGCGGTTCATATCCTCCTCCACTGGCTGCCGGTTAAAAAACACCACGGGAACCCCGGCGGTCATGGCCCGGTCGATCATGAGGGAGGCGTCCATGCGGTCCACGGGGTTGATGCACACCACGTCGCACCCCAGGGAGATAAACCGCTCCACCTGGTCGTTCTGAATATTCTGGCTGCCCTTGGCGTCCTGAATGTCCAGAGTCACCTTGATCCCCCGGGCCTGCTCATACTCCTTGGCCTTTTCCTCCAGCTCGCCCCGGATGTTGTTAATAAAGGTATCCTCCCCCCGGTACAGGCTGATCCCGATACGGATGGACGACTTGTCCTCCTCCTTTGGCGCTCCCTGGCAGGAAGTCAGAACCAGACACGCCGCTGCCATGAGGATCACTTTCTTTCCCCACATCCTGTTGTCCTCCAATATTTAAGTTTTATCCCCGCCGCCCTACTCGATCGGGTACAAAAGCATTTCGTATTCCGGCCTGCGCAGATCCTCTTTTTCAATGTAATAAAAATCCACCTCCTGCCGCCTGTGTCCGCCGCCTGCCTCAAGGGCCTGGACAGCCATCTCCACGCTGCGGTATCCCACGCTGAACTGGTCCGTGACGCAGATCCCGGTGATCAGCCCCTGATCCAGGTAATTTAGGACCCCAAGGGTGCTTCCCCTGCCGTAAAGTCCGCCGACGGCCCCGCCAAAAGAGGGAACGATCCCGGCGATCTCCGTCAAAAGCTCCGGGCTCTGGGCCAGGATCACGGTCCGCTTATCCTCCCGGCCGCCCAAAGCCAGGATCGTGTCCTCCAGCTCCGGCTGCGCGCTCTCAGCCTTTACCGTCCTCCACCTTATGCCTTCCTGTTCAAAGACGCCCTTGGCCCCTTCCAGAAAAAGCCGGTCCATGACGCTTTTCTTACCCGGCTCCTCAACGATCACTGCCTGGCAGCCATCCTCCATCCCGGCAGCCATCTTCCGGGCCAAATGCGCCCCCATCTCTTTATAGTCCGGGGCCATGGTCCCTGCCGCCCCTTCCCCTGCCAGACCTGATCCTAAAAGCACCACAGGCACGGACACCTGCCCCTGGGCTAAGGCTGACACGATCCGCTCCTCATCCGCCGGGACGATGATCAGGGCGTGGGCGCCGTCCTGCTGCTCCCGGCTCATAAGCTCCATCTGCTGGTCCCCGTCCAGCCGCTCATACAGCGTGATAAACTGGACGTCCCCGTTAAACTCCATGGCCGCCTGCTCCATGCCCTTGCGGAAATTAATGTAATTGTCATCCCTGACATCCTCAATAATAACGGCGATCTGGTACACCTCCCGCTCCGGCTCCCGGATGATCAGATCTGTGGAGCACATCAGAAACAGGATGGTCAGAAACGCCACATACGCCAGTATCAGCGCCTTTCCCCGCCGTCCGATCATAGCCCCTCCTTCTCCCATGTTCCCTGGGTCCCGGCCCCCTGGCCCGGATCCCGGGCAGGCAGGCGGATCGCCACCCTGGTGCCCTCGTCCGGCTCGGACCAGATGGAAAGCCCGTACTCCCGGCCAAAATACAGCCGTATCCGCTCATTTACGTTCTTGACCCCGATGCCGGAGCCCCGCCTTGAGGACACGTAGGGGTTCTCTCCCAGCAGGCTGTCCACCTGGTCTTTTGTCATCCCCAGGCCGTTGTCTCTCACCTCAAACCGCAGATCGTCCCCCTCCTTTCGCACCGTCACCTGGATCTTGCCGTCGCCGTCCTTAAATTCCATGCCGTGATAGATGGCGTTCTCCACCAAAGGCTGCAGCATCAGCTTTAAGCTGGCAAACTCCATCACATCCTCCCCGGCGTCAATGGTGTAGGTAAATTTATTTTTAAAGCGCATCTGCTGGATCATCAGATAATTGCGCGCGTGCTCCAGCTCGTCCCGGACCGTGATGATGCTCTTGCCCCGGCTTAAGCTGATGCGGAAAAACCGGGCCAGGGCCGTCACCACCTCCACGGCCTCCTGCTTCTGCTCATTTTCGATCATCCACACAATGATGTCCAGGGTGTTGTAGAGAAAATGGGGGTTGATCTGGGACTGTAAGGTGTCAAACTCCCGCTTCCTCTTGTTTTCATGTTCTGCCACCATGTCCTCCATCAGCTCCTGGATCCTGGACGCCATGTCCCTGATGGACCGTCCCAGATGGCGGATCTCGTAGGAGCCGCCCAGATACACCGGGGCGTCCATCTGCCCTGCCTCAATGGCGTTGACCGACTTTTCCAGCTCCTGGATGGGGGTGGTGATGCGGGATGAGATAAACGCGTTGATCAGCACCAGAAGAAACAAAAACGCCGCCACCACAAACACTGCGAAAAGCCTGGTCTTCAGATTGCTCAGAGACAGCCCCTTTTCCGGCGTGACCCCTATAAGCTTCCAGCCTGTGTACCCCACGGACTTGACGCTGATCTGCCGCCGCTCGCCGCCAAACACCTCCTCATAGCTGCCGTCCCGGTACTTTGCGGCCGCCGCCACATTTTCCTCCATCTGCCCGGTTCCGATCAGCTGCATCTTGGGGTGATAGATGATCTGGCCATTGCCCGCGGTCATATAGAGGTATCCGCCGTTGCCAAGGGCGATATTGTCCAGGATCTGCTGTAAGCTGCCGTACCGGATGTCAATCAGCAGGATGCCCTGGTCCGTGGACGTGCCCCTGGTGATCTCCACGGCCCGGGTCAGGGTGATGACCCACCGGTACTGGTTCTCATTGTTGTCAAAAATATACTGGACGTGAGGGGTGGTAAAGTGCAAATTGTCCGGCCTTTCCAGGGTGTTGTAAAACCACTGCTCTTTCGTCACGTCAAGCCCTGTCTTCAGCCTGGCCGCCGGCACTGCCTCCAGAATCTCCCCCTCTTTGCTAAGGAGGGCGATGTTGGCCACGCTGTCCTTGTTGTTGTCGTAGAGAAGGGTGATCTGGCTGCCCACCGATTCCGCGAAGAGATCCGCGTTTTTTATGACGCCGTAGTACAGACTGTCAGACAGCTTTCGGATGGTCCGCAGATAGGAGTCCACGGACCGGCTCACCTGCCCTAATACCGCCTGATTCTCCTCCTGCACCGCCGCCGTCAGCTGGCGGGACATCTGCATGTACATGGCCGCCCCGATCAAAAGCACTGCCACCAGGGCGCTGATGGTAAAGTAGATAAAAATGGTGTAGCGGATGCTGGTCTTGTGCCAGAATCCCGCCGGGTCCTCCCTGTCCGTCTCCTTTTTCGTCTCTCCCAAACTCTCTCCTCCCGCTCTTAAGCCTTTCTCCTGTTCTGTCACGTCTGGGGACTTTTCCGGTAGGCTGTAGGCGAAATATGGTACTTTTTCTTGAACACATAGCTGAAATAATTCTGTTCCTGATACCCCACCTTCCGGGCGATCACATAGGTCTTGTCATCGGTCTCGTTTAACAGCTCCACCGCCCGCTTTAACCGCACCTCTGTCACGTAATTTACGTAGGTCTGCCCTGTCTCCTTCTTAAACATGGTGGAAAAATAGGCGGGGCTCATGTGCAGGTGGCTGCAGAGCATCTCCACCGACAGCTCCGGGTTGGAGTAGTTCTGCCGGATATACTCCTTTGCCTCCAGGATCACCCTTTTTGCCGTATTGTCCCGCTCCCGGTTCATGGCCTCGCTCATCCTGCCCGCCACGGGGATCAGCCTGTCGGCAAATTCTTCTCTCCGGTAAGTGCCTTCCAGAATATCCTCGTACAGGGCATGGCCGTCAAACATCTCGTTCATATCCAGGTCATACTGCTGCATCAGCCTGGTCATGCAGTTGACAATGGACAGCATGTACACCTGGTACTGTCTGGCATGGACTTTGGCGTCGTCCATGCGGGACGCCAGGTTCCCTATGACTCTGGCAATGACGTCCTGGGGGCCGAACTTGATGGCCCCGATCAGGTCCTCCTCCTCCTTGCCCTCCAGCTGAAGCTTGCCCCTGCTCACCGGCTCCACATCATTGATGTAAATGGCTTTTCCCTTTCCCACAATGGCCCGGTATCCCAAAGCGTCCACCGCCGACTCGTAGGACCGGGCGATCTCCTCCAGCTTACCGCATCCGTGGCCCACTCCAATGGTGATGGCCACCTCCAGGGCCCGCCTGCTCTCCCTGCAGATGTCGTTTAACACGTTGATCAGCCCTGTCTTGGTATTTCCCTGGTCTATGGCGCCGATCATGGTGATGCCGTCGGTGGAGTTGAACATGACAAAGCGGCAGCAGGGCCGCAGATGGTCCTCCGCCAGCCTGCGCACGGAGATGGGGATCAGTTCCTGGTGATGGGAAAACGCTTTCCCCTCGGTCCGCTCCACCTGCTCCACATGGATCACCGCTGCCAGCCACTGCCGGGCGTTTAGAATGTCGATGGCATACTCCTTTAGCTTTTGCTCTATGGAGACTCTGTCAGCCCTCTGACGCACCAGATCATTTAAGAACAGCTCCCGGAGAATCGGCAGACTCCCCAGATAGCTCTCCCGAAGGGCGTCTATGTCCCGGCGCTGGGAGATCTCCTGATCTAGGCTGACCCGGACCTTGTTAAGGATCCTGGCCAGCTCCTGGCCGTTGACCGGCTTTAAGATGTATTCTGTCACCCCCAGCTTGATGGCCTGTTTGGCGTACTCAAAATCATCGTACCCGGAAAAGATCAGGATCTTTGTAGAGGGGTACTTCTCCCGTATCCTGGACGCCAGGGTCAGGCCGTCCATGTAGGGCATACGGATATCCGTCATCACCACATCCGGCTCCAAAAGCTCCACCTTTTCCAGGGCGTCCTGGCCGTTCTCCGCGTCCCCGGCCACATAAAACCCCAGCCGCTCCCAGTCCATTTTGCGGATAATGGCCTTGCGCGCCTCCTCCTCGTCGTCAACCAGCATAATGCCGTATAAACCCATGAATCTTTCCTGCCTTTCTAAACAATGAAATCCCCCAGTTCCGTCTCAACAATCTCCCTGATCTCCCTGCCCAGAGTCACCGCGCGGCTTTTCGGAATACCCGCGGCAACGCCTACTGCCGTCAGTTCCTTCATCCCGGGATTTCTCCCGTTGCCATCAACACAGGTTGCGTGCTCCCCTCCTATGGATTCGCTAAACGTAAGGTCATAGGCCGGTGTCAGCATCCATCTTTTTTCTTTCTCCTGGTAAAAGAACGAAAAGTTTTTTGAATGATCATCACGGTTGTGAGCAAACACATTGAAACACATACGCCGGTACATTTCCTCCAGCTGGTCTGTGTCTTTTGTCAATATATAGGTCAGTTTCATCAGATCATGATAATCCAGATTTGGAATCCTGTGGGAAGTTTCCAGAAGTCCGCTTACCGTCGCCATATGAATCTTTTCTCCATTCACCCGGTCAAAGCGCTTAGCGCCAAAAAACCCCTCCCCCCTGGCAGAAGGAAACAGCCTTACCTCCGGCACTGTGATTTTGCATGTTTTAGCACATTTGACATAGCGATACTCTTCCCTGCCGATAGACTTTCTGTCATAGGAAGAAGGAAACTTCACAATCCACGGTTCCCCGTCAATGAGAACCAAAGCCTTTGGCCTTGCTCCGCCCGAAGAACCGCCAAGCTGAAACAAAAGATCCAGATCTTCACTTTCCTGCTCCTTCAATATTTTTTCACACTCACTGGAAAGTTTATCAAAATCCAGTCGTTCTTCCCTGTCCATAGAAAACAGCTCCGGAACATACTCCAACGCCCCCATACCGCTGCTCCCCACGATTCCCAGGCGTTCTAAAGCCCCTGCCGCGCCCGGTGATATCTTTTTTGACAAAAGCAGACGATCAACCAGGAGACGGCCCCAACCGTCAGGAAGACTGTCGGCAAACACACCAAACAGCCCTTCCAGGCTATCCGACTTTGGTACAAACACCTGACCGCTCATAGGCAGGCTGAAAGGACTGAGGGAAAACCCTTCTGCCAGCCAGCTTTTTGCATACTGAAAGGCCCCTTTCCCTTCCTTGGTCTTTGCAATGGTTCCCACATGTCTTCCATGATAATTAACTTGAATACTTTCCATTTCTCTCATCAATGACCTCCTGTATGGAACCGTATTCCTTTTTTGTAAAAAGCTGTTCAAACCCTTCTGTCTCATCTAAAACAGCCGCGATCTTTAAAAGAGACACAAAAGAAATCTCCCCTGTCTGCTCAAACCGCTTCAGAGACGCCAAGCTCACACCGGATCTGGAGCTTAACTCTGCCTGAGTCAGTTTTTTCTCCTTCCGTCTTATCTTTTCCCTTTTGGCAATATCTTTTGCCGTCTCACCTGGATATTTAAATTGATTCAATAAAATATGGCTGAACATGGTTGCTCCTAAAAGATTAATATGTTATCCTTTTATCTTATTTTTAGTTAATACTGCTAAAATATTATTCTTCTTACTATGATGCCATACCATTTTAGGAAAATCTGGATTGTATATGCTATTATAACCTTTTTTTTCGCCATGGACAATCAATTTCTTCCTTCTACTGGTTGTAAGTTTTTGATATATAATTGAGTGAGCAATGGGCGAGGAGAGTCGTGAGGCCAGTCAGAGAAGGAGAGATGTCCCGTCCGGGTTCAGATATGCCAAACATTCCGATGAGCCCTTAAAGCGGGAACCAGGAGGGGTTAAGCCCTCCTGGTTCCCTGGTCTCATCTCCATGGCATAAATTCACCCGCCCGGCACACAGCCTTCCT
>CAJUFP010000030.1 GCA_910585645.1 uncultured Hungatella sp.
TTTGGCATATCTGAACCCGGACGGGACATCTCTCCTTCTCTGTCTGGCCCCACGACAATCCCCGCCCTCTTTGCTCACTTAAATAAGATCCCCCCAATGCGGAATCCATTGATTTGCGCGGCAATCAGCGGTATAATAACCCCATATCACATTTTTACATACAGGAGGTCTTTATGGGAAAAGCGAAACGGTATGAGTACGACTATGAGCAGTATGAGAACGGCAAAGGGCCCGGCACTATGATTGAGGATATTCTGGCTGACCCGGAGTTTGGGCAGGTGACGGATCTGACCATCGGAAGCTGGGGCAGCGCCTGGGAGGATGACTGTCAGCCTATCCTTGACGGGATTGCGGAGAAAAAAGATCAGTTTGCCCATGTGGAGAAGTTGTTTGTGGGGGATATGGATTATGAGGACTGTGAGGTTTCCTGGATCATGCAGGGCAATTACGGCGGGCTGTGGAGCGCTCTTCCGGGCCTTAAGGAGCTGACCATCAAGGGGAGTACGGACCTGACTTTGGGAAAGGTGGAGCATGAGGGGCTGGAAGCTCTGACCATCATCTGCGGAGGCCTGGGGTCGTCGGTGTTTGAGGAGCTGTCCAAGGCAAAGCTGCCCAACTTAAAAAAGCTGGTGCTGTACATAGGCATTGACAATTATGGGTTTGACGGGGATGAGGACACTGTCCGGACATTTTTGGAGAAGTCGGACTTTCCCGCCCTTGTGCATCTGGGCATTGAGGACAGCGAGATCCAGGATCAGCTGACAAAAGTGGTGTTGGAGAGCAAATACATGGGTCAGGTACACACCTTAGATCTGGCCAACGGCACCCTTTCCGACAAGGGAGGCGCCCTGCTTTTGGAAATGCTTCCCCAATTTCCTAATATCAAGGTTCTGGATGTACACTATCACTACATGTCCGAGGATATGGTGAAAAAGCTGGAGGCTCTCCCTCTGGAGGTGGACGCGTCAGAGAAAAATGAGCCTGAGGAGTATAAGGGCGAGATCTGGATGGACGCCATGCTGACCGAATGAGCCGGGTGATCCTTCTGGGCAGCCCGGGGACAAAGCGGGCTGTCTATCTGGAAAAGGGGGCTGCGGCAGCCGGGGTAGAGCTGGAGATTTTGGATTGGAGAGATTTTCCCGGCTGCCTGACAGAGCTGGCCCGGGCAGGGGAGCGGATCTTTTTAAAGATCGATCCGCCCCGGTGGGGCAGCTGCTGTCTAAAGGAACTGGAGAGGCTGACCAGGGAGTACGGCCAAAACCTGGACAGGCTGTCAGAGCTTGGCCGGACAGGACGGATCACTTTCCTCAACGATCCGGCGGTTATCAAGGCCCTACTGGACAAAAGAGACTGCAAACGATTGCTGGCAAAGGCGGGTATACCGGTTACGGAGGAAGTGGCGGTTGGCAGGGAGATGGCTGCGGGAGCGATGATTGGCGGGGAGACGGCTGCCCAAGGGACGACTGGCGGGGAGACGGCTGCGGGAGCGATGATTGGCGGGGAGACGGTTGCCCAAGGGACGACTGGCAGGGAGGCGGCTGCCGGAGGGATGACTGGCAGGGAGGCGGCTGCGGGAGGGATGACTGACAGGAAGGCCGATGGGGGAGCAGCTTCCCTCTTTGAAAGACTTCTTGAGACCATGGAGAGGGAGCGGGTATTTCAGGTTTTCCTAAAACCAAATAAGGGTTCCGGGGCCGCGGGGGTGATGGCCCTGCGCTATGAGCCGGGGAGGGGACAGATGGTTCTGTATACCTGCGCCGCAAAGGACCCTGAGACAGGCCGCCTGGTAAACACCAAGCGGCTTCGGCGGTTTGGAGACAGGCAGGAGATCGGTTTCATGGCAGGGCAGATTCTGGCCGGGGACTGTATTGTGGAGCGGTGGTACCCAAAGGCGGAGACGGGAGGGTACTCCTATGATCTGCGGGCAGTGGTCCTGGCCGGGGAGCCGGCGTTTATCCTGGCCAGGCTTTCCAAAGGTCCCATTACCAACCTGCAGCTGAATAATCATCCGGGAAACATAGAGGAGCTTGGTCTTTGTGGGGAAGTGTGGGACAGGGTGAAAACCGTGTGCCGTCAGGCTGCCGGGTGTTTTTCGGGGCTTGGAAGCGTGGGGATCGACATTCTTCTGGAAAAGGGAAGTTTAAGGCCAAGAGTCATTGAGATGAACGGCCAGGGGGATCTGATCTACCAGGATATTTATGGGGAGAACCAGATCTATGAGAGACAGGGGGAGATGATGAGGGCATGGAGAGACCAGGAAAGGAGTCAGTGATGGAGAGAGACGCAGAGCAGGGAACCGGCGGCGAGGTTCCTTTTCGGCTGTTTTCTTCTTCGGCCAGGAGAGGAGAGCCGCGGATCGATATGGGCAAGATTGTGGGGGCCATGGATATTTTGTTTATCTGCCTGGACACCCTGCGGTATGACGCGGCGGTGTGGGGGGAGGAGAGGGGTAAAACCCCGGTGTTAAACCGGTATGGCAGGTGGCAGAAATGCCAGGCTCCGGGGAATTTTACGTGGCCGTCCCACCATGCCATGTTTTCCGGTTTTCTGCCGTCGCCCTATGACGCCAAAAATCTGTCGGACCGGGAGATGCTGTTTTTTCCCAGGCAGATCGGCATGGGCAATCAGGTTCCAAAAGGGGCCTACGGCTTTTCGGGCAGCACTATTATGGAGGGGCTTGGAAACGACGGGTACGATACCTGGTGCGTGGGAGGCGTGTCTTTTTTTGATAAGCGGACAGATCTTGGCCGGGTGTTTCCCGGATATTTTCAGAAAAGCTGGTGGCGTCCTTCGTTTGGGTGCGGGGTGAAGGACAGCACAAAGAACCAGGTGGATCTGCTGCTTGGAAAGATGGAGGCTGCGGACCGGGAGCGGAAGATTTTTGCGTACCTTAATGTGGATGCCATCCACTATCCCAATTATTTTTACCTGGACGGAGCAGGGGGCGACAGCCTGGAAAGCCACAGGGCTGCCCTTGTGTATGTGGACGGGCAGCTTGGCAGGCTGTTTGACGGGTGGAAAAAGGGGCGGGGCGAAACCTTTGTCATCTGCTGTTCTGACCATGGGACGTGCTACGGGGAGGACGGATGCCAGTTTCACGGGATCAACCACCCTATGGTAAATACGGTCCCCTACAAACATTTCCTGCTGTAAGGACAGGGAAAGGATGGGAATTTCGTTGAATCCATATATACAATACATGTACAGCTATCCCCACAAGACGGCCTACAGGCCCATGAGCGGGGTGAACCTGGGGGACTTTGCCCACAGGCTTAAGGGCCCGGGCCATGGCCTGTATCTTCACGTCCCCTTCTGCCAGGGAAAATGTGGCTACTGCAATCTGTTTTCCGTCACAGGGGCAAAGGAGGAGGATATCGAGGGGTATCTGGATGCCATCGAGCGGCAGATGAGACAGTACAGACAGATTCTTTCGCCCTGGAAGACCAGGTTTTCCAGCTTTACCGTGGGGGGAGGGACCCCGCTGTGCCTGTCTACAGGGCAGCTGGACCGGATGTTTTCCATGGTCAGCCCCCAGATGGAGGAAAAGGCGGAGATGGTCATTGAGACCGCGCCCAACCAGACGGAGAGAGAAAAATTAAGGGTCCTTAAGGAGGCGGGAGTTACCAGGGTCAGCATGGGGATCCAGAGCTTTAACCAGGAAGAACTTCGGACGTTAAGGCGGGGCCACAGTCCCATGAGGGCCAGGGAGGCTCTGGAGCTTTTGATGTCCTTTGATTTTGACTGCGTGAACCTGGATTTTATCTACGGGATCCCGGGGCAGGGGATCCAGTCTCTTTTAAATTCTCTCAGGGAGGCAGTGGGATTTGGCCCCAGGGAGATCTTTCTGTATCCCCTCTATGTAAAGCACGGGGCCGGGCTGGAGAGGGAGGGCGTGGCGCCTGATCCCCAAAAGGCGTACAGACAGTATGAGGAAGCCAGTCTGTTTTTAAGATCTCAGGGATTTTGTCAGGATTCCATGAGGCGGTTTGTAAGGGGGAGGCAGGGGCAGAGAGGATTTTCGGACTGCGGATTTTCCACCTCCCTGGCCCTTGGCTGCGGAGGAAGGAGCTATGTGGGGGATCTGCATTTCTGCGCCCCCTACGCGGTCACAGCCGGGGAGTGTGCCAGACAGCTGAGGGCCTTTGAGGAGACAAAAGACTTTACAGAGATCACCCACGGCATACGGCTTTCCCCGGAGGAGGAGAAGCGAAGGTTCGCGATCCGCCATGTGCTGATCCGGCCGGGAGTGGAGGAGGACGGGTATTGGCGGCGGTTTGGCAGCCGGGTCTTGGAGGATTTCCCTGTGATCGCCCGGTGGATGGAGGAGGGGCTGGCGTTTCGGGATGAGGGCGGGTTCATTGCTCTGACGGACAGGGGCATGGGGCTGTCGGATTTTCTGGGCCCTCAGCTTATATCAGATGAAGTTCTTCGGGCGATGAGACAGTGGGAGGAGGAACATGGACTTAAAGGCGCGGCATATGATTCTCTACAGAGGCAGCCTGAAAAGCTGTAATTACCGGTGCGATTACTGCCCGTTTTCCAAGCATCCCAGGTCAGAGCGGGAGCTTTTGAGAGACAGAGAGCAGTGGTTTCGGTTTTGCGCCACGATCCGAAAGCGGGCGGTGGAGATGGGCATTGGCGCCGTCATGGTGGTTCCCTACGGGGAGGCGCTGATCCATTCCTGGTACTGGGAGGGGCTTGGACGCCTGGCGTCTGTGGAGACCATAGACGGGGTGGGAGCGCAGACAAACCTGAGCTTTCCTGTAAGGCAGTGTCTGGAAACTTATGAAAAGGCAGGGGGAACGGCAGAAACCTTAAGGCTGTGGGCCACCTTTCACCCTGAGATGACTACGGCAGAGGAATTTTCCGAAAAATGTACGGATCTGTGGAAAAGGGGCGTGTCTCTTTGCGTCGGGGCAGTGGGAGACGCGGGCAATCTGGAGGCTGTGAGAGAGCTGCGGCACAGGCTTCCAAAGGAGATCTATCTGTGGATCAACAAGATGGATGGTCTTAAGAGAGCGTACACCGGGGAAGAGATAAGACAGTTTGAGGACATAGACCCCTATTTTAGCCGGGAGCTGGAGATGACGGCGGCAGACCCGTCGGCATGCGGGGGGCGGCTTTTTGTGGAGGCGGACGGGACGCTTCGCAGGTGCAATATCAGCAGGCCCTTAAGGGAAAACTGGTATGACTTTGAAAAGAAAGGCTTTCCGGGGCAGATCTGGGAGACCGAGGGGAAGAGGGGTTCCTGCGGCAGAAAGTCCTGTTCCTGCTATCTGGCCTACGGGGGAAGGGATGAGGTGATGAACCGGGTTATGTTTGGCCCTTATAGCCTGTTTCGCATTCCCACAAGGCCAAAAGCCGCGTTTCTGGATATTGACAAGACGTTGATTCCCCAGGGAGAGGGCAGGACAGGCCACAGAACGGTCACAGACCTTCAGGCGCTGGCGGCAGACGGATGCCGGCTGTTTTTCGCCACCTGTCTGCCGCTGAGGGACGCAAAGAAAAAGTGCCGCGATGTGTGGCAGTTGTTTGAGGGAGGCGTCTTTGCAGGGGGAGCCCATGTGGTGTTTGGGCGAGAGGGGGAGAGAAGGGAACGCATTTTCCCCATAGAGTCAACGTGGATGGAGGAGCTTAAGATCAGAAGCAGGGATTGTCATTTCCGGATGCTGGTTTACCGGCAAGGGAAGGAGGGCGCGGTGTATAAGATCACCCTTGTCCGTCCGGGACCTATGGGATGGAGCCGGCAGGATGTGAGAGATCTGGGGATAAGCGGAGGCGGGGAATCCGGCGCCATGAGGGGGATCTGGGACATGGGAGGGAACCAGGTTCGATGGTATGTGGAAGATAGCTGCCTGCAGATCATTCATCGGAGAGCCTCCAAAGCGGAGGGCGTCAGGATGATCTGTGAGGGCCTTGGGATTTCGCCAGAGGAGGCGGTGGCAGCCGGGGATTCGCCGGAAGATCAGGGGATGATGGAACTCTGTTCCCACCAGGAGAGAAGGTGACGGTCACCCCTGGGCAGAAGTCTCCCCCAGGGAGACGGCCCAGAGAGGACCGCCGCTGTCATAGCTTTTTTTCAGCTCGTCCATAAGCTGCTGCAGATCCCACTCTTTGGTGCTGTTTTCATAGCTGGCCGGGTCGGCGATGTAGACGTTGCCGCTGGGGCTTAGCTGGGCGATGATGATGAAATGTCCGTTCTGGGTCAGGGCTCCCCGGCCCATAAGGGCCACCAGCACGTGGTCGTTTTTCAGAAGCTCCCGCACATGGTCCGCCGTGCGGTCGGTGACGCTCTCTATCTGGAGGCCGAAAGCGGACAGGCTTCCGGGGATCAGGCCGTGGTAGGAGCCGCTCTGGCGGGCGTAATACCCGTTGGCTGCCGACCAGTCGGCCATCTCCACAGGGGAGACGCCGGTGGAGGTAAAGCTGTTGATCAGCATGGCCACGCACACAGGGCCGCAGCCGTATTTTGCCAGGCGGTCAGAGCCGCCGTAAAGGTACTCTTTCCAGCGGATGTCCCCCTGGTTGTAGTACACAAGAGGGCCTAAGGCCGTGTCCAGCATGCAGGTATAGATGGCGTCCTCCTGAGCGGGGAACACCGGTTCCGCGCTCATGTCGGCAATATTGCCCAGTTCCTGGCTGCGGTCCATGTAGGACAGCTGCTCTTTGCTTTCCGCGGGCTGTTCGGTCTCTGGTTCTCGGGAAGCCGCCTGGATGGGCATATCTTCCTGTTGCCTGCGGGCGTCTATAAACTCGGTTATGGCGTCTGTCACGGTATCTGCCGCAGCAGAGCAGAAGGTTTTCACAGCCGGGAAGACATGTTCCTTTAAAAAGGGGCGGAAGTAGATGTACAGGCTGAGGACCATGGACAGGGATACGACCCAGATGGCGCCTGTTATGAGCCGCTCTATGGTTCCTTTTTTCTTTTTATTGCCCTGTCTGCCCCCTCTCTTTTTCCCCTGGCGGTTCAATGACGAGCCTGGGGGGAGAGGCGGTATGGGGCCGTCTTTTGTTTCGTATGTTGTTCGATTGTTGTTGGTTGTCTTCATTTTCCTGTTTTTAACTCCACAGAACAGAATACCCGAAACTTTTTGGATTCAAGGATTTGAAAGCAAGAAGCTTCGGGTTGTTTTAAAAGCCCTGGGGCAGTTATGATTTGGCCAGCCGGGCCATGACCAGCTGCGGAATGTTGGTGAGAGCGGACTGCTGACACACAGCGCCGATCTTATGGGCTTCCATGGGCATCCCGTAGACCACGCAGGTTTCTTTGTCCTGGCCGATGGTGTAGGCGCCTGCCTTGCGCATGCGCAGCATACCTGCCGCGCCGTCCGCGCCCATGCCGGTGAGGATGACGCCGATGGCCTTATTCTTTACAACAGACGCGACGGAGGTGAAGAGAACGTCCACAGACGGCTTATGGCCGCTGACTTTTTCCTCGTCCGTGCAGGTGACGCTGTAGCCCACACCCATGCGGACCACCCGCATCTGGAGACCGCCTGGGGCTAAAAGGATCAGACCGGGCTGAACCTTGTCGCCGTGTTTGGCCTCCCGTACTTCCAGCTTGCAGATGCGGTTTAAGCGCTCCGCGTACATGGAGGTAAACCCGGGGGGCATGTGCTGGGTAATGACAATCCCCGGCATCCTGGCGGGAAACTGGCGCACTACCTCCAGAATCGCCTCGGTTCCGCCGGTGGAGGCTCCGATGGCGATCAGATCAATAGGACCTGTGGTTCCGGTCCCCGACGGGCTGCTGACCCGGGGGATGGAAGCAGTGGTCCTGGGCGCGGGAGCCGCTGCGGCCTGGGGAATGCGCACATGGGCGTTGGAGCCGATGGCCAGTTTGGCCTTCAGACTCCGCAGAAAAGCGTCGCGCTTGCCTTCTTCGGGCTTGCGGACAAAGTCCACGGCCCCTGCGGCAAGAGCGTCAAAGACTCTCATGTTCAGGGAGGACACTAAAATGACGGGAACAGGGTGGGACGGAAGCACCTGCTTTAAAAATTCCAGCCCGGTCATCCCCGGCATCTCAATATCCAGAGTCATAATATCCGGCTTCAGAAGGGGAAGCTTATTTTTAGCGTCAAGAGCATTGACCGCGTATCCTACTACCTCAAAGCGGGAGTCCTCCCCCAGGCTCTGGACCAGCCAGGACCGGAATACCAGGGAGTCATCCACAACCATTACACGAATCTTCTGGGGCATAATCAATCGAACCTTCTTTCTTTACCAGCCATGTTGAGCCTTTTATTTTTTGCGGTATATGGCCGGCTGTATATAATCATACGGACAGGAGACCTTGTTGAGTCCCTCAGAGTGCCCGATGAAAAGATAGCCGCCAGGGACTGTGGCACCGTGGAACCGACGCACAAGGGCGTCCTTGGTGTCCTGATCAAAATAAATCATAACATTTCGACAGAATATCAAATCAAATTTTCTCTTAAACTGAATGGGATCCATCAGGTTAAACGTCCGGAAGATCACATTTTTCTTGATGTCAGGAGACACGGTATATTTGCCCGGCTCCTTCTGCACAAAATACTTCTGCTTCCAGTTGGCGGGAAGGGATGAAAGGCTTTCCTCGCCGTAGGAGGCGGTGTTGGCGGTGTTCAGAATCTTCTGGGAGATATCCGTGGCTAAAAGCCTGGTATCCCACTGGGAAGCCTTGGCGCCGAAATACTCTTTTAAATACATAGAGATGGTGTAGGGCTCCTCACCGGAAGAGCAGCCTGCGCTCCAGATGCTTAAAACTTTATCCCGGGTATGCTTTCTCTCCAAATCCGGAAGCACCACATCCCAGAGAAACTTAAAATGGGCCTCCTCCCGGAGAAAGTAGGTGTAGTTGGTGGTCAGCTTGTTGAGCATGGCCGTGACCATCTCAGGGTCCCGGCCGGACATGATCTCGTCCACATAGGCAGAAAAATCTTTAAAGCCCTGAGCGGTCAAAGTGTTGGAGAGCCGGCTGACAATCAGTTGCTTTTTCTTACTCAGGTCAATCCCGTAATGCTGTTTTATATAAGTATAGAGTCGCTGAAAATCGCTGTCAGTTAGGTCCAGCACAAAAATCCCCCCTGTCTTGTGTTAATTCTATGTCAATAATTACCCAGCCAATCAGAGATTGGCTGGGGCTAAACAGCGGCCTGTGGCAGCAAATTACTGCGGAACGGCCAGGGCCTGGCAGTCGATGGACATAAATACGCTTCCGTCCTCCATGGTCACCATGCCGTTAAGCAGCTTCTGCTGGTGTTTAAGCGGGATGGGGCGCACATTCTTTAAGTCAATGTCCATAACCTGACGGACGGAGTCCACGATGATACCCAGGGATACGGAGTCAATGTCCAGCACGATGATGCAGGCGCTGCCCGTAAATTCCGTGGGCCCTTTGCCCATGCGCTGCTGAATGTCCATAACCGGAAGGATCTGCCCTCTTAAGTTGATGATCCCCTTGATGTAGGGGGGCATCAGCGGCAGAGTGGTTATGGAGTGGTTGTTAATGATCTCGATCACGTTGTTGGTGCTGATATACAGGATCAGGCCCGCGGATTCGAAGGTGAGGCAGCGATCAATAGTGGAAAGCTCATCCGTCTCCATCTCGGCCACGTCCTGGATGTCCTCCTGATTGTTGAGTTGCTCAGACATATTGGTTCCTCCCCTCTGTTATGCGTTCTCCAGGGCCGCGGAATGAAGGCTCTGGATATCCAGAATGATGCTGATATTGCCGTCGCCTAAAATGGTACAGCCGGCAATACCGGAATTCTTAAGTTCGAAGTAGTTCAAAAATGCCGGGAACGGCTTCACAACCACCTGCTGTTCCCCTACAAGCTCGTCTACAAACAGACAGAAGGAACGGTCGCTGGTCTCCACCCACATGACGATGCCGTCGGACAGCTCCGTAACATCGGTGTCGATGTTAAAGAACTGGTGGAGCCGGACTACAGGGTAGAAGCTGTCCATAAGCTCTAACATCTCGTTGTCATTCTCGTCCCGGATCACATCCTCGGGAAGGATCTTTAAGGACTGACGGATATTGGCAATGGGGATGGTGAAGATGGAGTTGCCTACCGTCACCTTCATGCCGTCCACAATCGCCATGGTCAGCGGGATCTTCATGGTAAAGGTGGTGCCTTTGCCGTACTCGCTGGCAAGGGATACCACGCCGCCTACGGACTCCACATTCTTCTTCACAACGTCCATACCTACGCCACGGCCGGAAAACTCCGTAACTTCCTGGTTGGTGGAAAAGCCCGGCAGCATCACAAGGCCAAGGGCCTCCTTTACCGAGTATTCGCTCTCCGGTTTGGTGAGGATGCCCTTGTCTCTGGCTTTGGCCAGAAGCTTTTCCGGATCCATGCCCTTGCCGTCGTCGGCGATGGAGATAACCACCTCGCTGCTGGTGTGGGTGGCGGACAGGATGATCTCGCCCTGAGGACTCTTGCCGAGAGCGATACGCTCCGAGGGGTCGTCCTCAATGCCGTGGTCCATCGCGTTACGGACCATATGCATGATGGGATCCTGAATGCTGTCCACAATGGTCTTGTCAATCTCCGTGTCCTCACCGATCAGGGTAAGGTGTACGTCTTTATTTAATTTCTGCTTCATATCCCGGACGATACGGCTCATCTTCTGGAACACGCCTGAGATGGGCACCATCCGAAGGGACATGGAAATGTCCTGAAGGTCGTCCGTAAGCTTGCGCAGCTGGCGGGCGGACTTCATAAAGTTGTCGTAGGCGTCCCGGCTCAACTGGTTTAACTCCGGAGCGGAGGTTACCATGGACTCGGTGATAACGATCTCGCCTACAATATTCTGCAGGCTGTCCAGCCTCATCAGGCTGACGCTGATCAGGTTCTGCTTTACCGGCGGAGCGGCGGCCTGTTTGGCCGGCGCCGGCTTCTGGGGAGCGGGAGCAGGCTTGGGAGCGGACGCGGGAGCGGCGCTCTTTACAGGCTCCTCCTTAGCGGGTACTTCCGGCTCCGGTTCCGGCTCGGGAACGGCTGCCAGCTCGTAGGAGCGGATGTAGTTCTGGGTCCGCAGAACGTCGGAAGCCTTGTTGGCGTCCTCCTCGGAGGTAAAGGCCATAAAGAAACCTTCCTCTATTATAGAAGCGGCAGTGGAGGAATCGGTCTCCATGTTTTCCGGGTAGTAGCGCAGGTCAATGCCGCACTCCTGGACCGCGTTGACGATCATGTAGGCCCGAAGGTTCTCCATGCCGATGCCGTCCTCTAAAAAGATGTGGAGGAAGCAGACCGCTTCCTTGTCGTCGGGAAGATGGTCTAAGGCTGCCGGGTGAGTCTGAGGCGCCTCTGCCGCCGGGCTTTCCTCCGGCTGTTCCGCAGGCGCGCCGCTGATCTTTTTGAGGAAATTATTGATATCGGCGGCGAAGGAATCGATATCTGTATCGAGAGCCTCCCCGCTTTCCACTTTTTCCACCTGACCACGCAGGAAATCTTCTGAACGGAACATCAGGTTAAAAAGCTCTTTTTTGTGCTGCGGATCCAGACTGTCAATGCCTTTGTCGCGGATATAGAAGAACATATCTTCTATATGGTGGGCGATCTCCGCCATAGCGCTGAATTCCATCATAGCGGAAGAGCCTTTGATCGTGTGCATGATGCGGAAGATCTCGTTGACGTCATCCGTAGAGAAGTCGCCGATCTTCTCGTCAGCCATCAGCATCTCGTCCAGTCGGTCCAAAAGGGAGTTTGTTTCGAAAAGGTATGTATCAAGCATACCTTCCATGCCATTATCCATTCTGTTACACCACCTATCTTTTTAAATGTTATGCATAAAAACCAAACAGTCTGTGGCAAGACGCGGCAGACTGCAACACACTTATAATCATTTATCGGCGGAAAAAAGAGATAGATAAGTTATTATTTGAAAAAAACCGTCGATATTAAAATATTATGATATATTTTTTTATAGGAACCGGTTATGAAAAAAAAAATTCCGCCGAAATAATATAAAAGAGTGTGCGAAAACAGTATGAAGACAGCGTCTGGATTGCCCTCTCCTCAGACGGAACGGATTCATATAAAACTCACGCTTAAAACCCTACAGAGGCCACTCAAAATTTCAAGGAGGAGCAACGAATGAAGAATTTGAAAGTAGGCAAGAAGTTTTTACTGGCTTTCGGCCTGATCCTGGCCATGTTCCTGATCGCCGTGATTTCCGCTGGAGTCGGGATCCGAAGATCCAAGGCCAGCTACCGGAGATTTTACGAGCAGGAGTATGAAGCCATCACCAGCATCTATCAGATGCAGGTAAGCCTTCAGGAAGGATTAAAAGAACTCTTGCTGGCGGTCGTGGAGTCCGACACGGAGGAGACAAAACGGATGGTGCAGAATGTGAACGAGAATCTGCAGAATGTCCAGACTCAGCTTCAGAACATCTATAACGTGTACTCGGGGGATGTGTCTCTGCTGAAAAACTTTGAGACCATGATGACGAATAATAAACCTGTAAGGGAGCGGGCCATCGAGGCTGCCAGCAGGGGTACAAAGGAAGGAAACGAGGAGGCCCAGCAGATCATTCTGGAGGAGTATAATCCGGTGGTGGAGCAGTATGTGGCTGTTCTGCGCCAGGCGTTCGAGAAGATGGAACAGGAGAGCAACACTCAGTATGAGGAAGCCATGGAGCTGCTGGATTATCTTTATGTCATCTCGGTACTGATCGCGGCGGTGGCCTTTATCCTGACCTGTTTCATCGCCCTGAACCTGACCAAGGGGATCCTTACTCCGGTCAGGAAGCTGGAAGCGGTCATGAAAGAGGTTGTGAAGGGTAACCTTTCCGTGGATGTGGATTACGAGTCAAGGGATGAGTTCGGCGAGATGGCCAGCTACATGCGGGAGATGACCACAGGGATCGCCGCGATCATCAAGGATATCGAGAGGATCCTTACGGCGATGGCTGGCGGCGATTTTGCGGCCAGGTCTACAGACAGGGACAAATATATTGGAGATTACAAGAAGATCCTTCAGGCCATGATCGGCATTAAGAAGGCATTGAACACAACCATGACCACGTTGAACCAGTCCGCGGACCAGGTAGCCTCCGGTTCGGATCAGGTTTCCTCCGGAGCCCAGGCCCTGTCTCAGGGCGCTACGGAGCAGGCCTCTTCCGTGGAAGAGCTTGCCGCGTCCATCGACGATATCTCCAACCGCATTAACGAGAACGCCCGGGGCGCTGAGGAGGCCAGCAAGAAGTCGGATACGGTCAGCGAGATCGCGGCGGAAGGAAACCGCAGGATGCAGGATATGCTGACAGCCATGGCGGATATCAGCAACTCTTCCGGAGAGATCGGAAAGATCATCAAGACCATTGAAGATATCGCGTTCCAGACCAACATCCTGGCCCTCAACGCGGCTGTTGAGGCGGCAAGGGCGGGAAGCGCGGGCAAGGGCTTCGCGGTTGTTGCCGACGAGGTGCGGGATCTGGCAAGCAAGTCCGCGGAGGCGTCTAAGAACACGGCTGTTCTTATTGAGAACTCCCTTTCTTCTGTGGAGAACGGCAGAAGGATCGCCGATGAGACTGCCGGGGCTTTGGAGAAGGTAGTTACAGGAATCCAGGAGGCTACGGATATGATGGATGCCATTGCCAGGGCTTCCAGGGAGCAGGCTGACGCCATCACCCAGATCACTGTTGGGATCGACCAGATCTCCAGCGTGGTCCAGACCAATTCCGCCACTTCCGAGGAGAGCGCCGCGGCCAGTGAAGAGCTGTCAAGCCAGGCTCAGATCATGAAGGATTTGGTGAGGAAGTTTAAGCTTGACAAAGATCTTGGTTCCGCGTCGGCGATCCGCTGAGCGGCGGATTTGCAGATTTTTAGATTAACAGATGGACGGATAGGCAGGTTGGGGGACCTGCCTGCCGGTCTGTCTGATTTCCGTTTGCCGGGGGATATTCGCCAAAAGGCGATTTTCCGAAAAAGAGGCACAAGGCGGGAAAAGGACATATACTAATAACAAGCATAACAAGCGGACCTAAAGAAAATTGAGGAGAATAGATGTCATGAAGCAGAGCATAAAACAACAGGTCTTAATACGGGTGGCTCTTATTTTTATAGTAGTCATCGTGAGCGGGATCGTAACATTGAGCGGCATGAAGAGGGTTCGGCTCTCCAGCAAGTCTACGGAGCAGGCCACTCAGATCCATGCCCTGGTTTTGACAGCGGAGAAAGCCCATTACGGGTAGGTGGAAAACTTGTGCTCTGCTGTTGCTCTTGGCACGGAGTTTACAGGGAGCACCGACTATAAAACCTGCGTTCTGGGCAGCTGGATCTATGGCCCGGAGCTTGAGGAAGTTGAGGATCAGCGGATCCATCAGCTGGTCCGGGAGATGCAGCCTATCCATCAGGCGATCCACGAGTCGGCGGAGAAGATCCTGTCCGTGAACAAGACGGATCCCCAGGAGGCCCGCCGCATGTATCAGGAAGAAACCAGAGCCAATGTGGATAAGCTGGTGGCCCTTTTGGAGCAGGTGGGAGCCATTACGGAGGAACAGGTGAGCGCCAACCAGACGGATCTGGTGGACTGGGTCTTTCGGACCGAGGGGATCTCTGTCTTTACGGTGGTGGTGATCCTGATAGTCAGTATTTTGCTGGTGGTTTACGTTATAGGCAAGATCGTGAATCCTATCCAGATGATCACAGAGTCCAGCAGAGGTATGGCGGAAGGGAAACTTGATTTCCAGATTGACGTAAAAAGCAAAGACGAGGTGGGACAGCTGGCCGAAAGCCTTAACACCTCGGTAAAGAACCTGAGACTTTATATTTCCGACATCGCCATGATCCTCCAGCAGATGGCAGAGGGGAACCTGGCGGCGGAAAGCCATATTGAGTATGCCGGTGAGTTTGTGCAGATCCAGAAGGCCATAGAGATCATCGGCCGGGAGCAGAGCAGCATCATGGAGCAGATTCACGCCTCCTCCAGCCAGGTGGACGCGGGAGCCAGCCAGGTGGCCACAGGGGCTCAGAGTCTGGCCCAGGGTTCCACGGAGCAGGCCTCCGAGGTGGATAACCTGCTTCACATGATCGAGCAGATCACGGATCAGATCGACAGTAACGCGGACAGCGCGGCCATCACCACTGAGGAGGCGGATAAGATGAGCCGTCAGATCACGCTGTGCAACGGGCAGATGGAGGAGATGGCGCAGGCCATGAGCCAGATCAGCGCCTGCTCCGGCGAGATCCAGCACATTATCAAGACCATCGACGATATCGCGTTCCAGACCAACATCCTGGCTCTGAACGCGGCTGTGGAGGCCGCCAGGGCCGGAAGCGCGGGCAAGGGCTTTGCCGTGGTTGCCGACGAGGTGCGCAACCTGGCTGCCAAGAGCGCGGACGCGGTGAAGGAGACCACGGAGCTGATCGAAAAGACGCTGCGCATGGTGGACACCGGTTCCAGGCTTACGGGCGTGACAAAGGATTCCCTTTCCTCGGTGGTAAACGGGGCGGATATGGTCACAGGCCAGATCAAGGTGATCTCTGAGGCGTCCAAGGATCAGAAGACAGGGATCAACCACATTAAGGACAGCATTTATCAGATCTCCACCGTGATCCAGTCCAACTCCGCTACGTCGGAGGAGAGCGCCGCGGCAAGTGAACAGCTGGCAGGCCAGGCACAGGTGCTAAAATCTCTGATCGGAAGATTTAAACTGAAAAGACGGTGAGATATGAGAAACTTCCAGGAACGACGGCCGGACCGCGGGGGAGAAATGGGTGACAGACCCAAGGTTCTGCCGCTGTTCCTGATGCTATAAAAAACAAAACGCGAAAAGCTAGAAATGCAACGAAGGGAGAAAGTCATGTCAAACAGTATTAAAAATCTGAAGGTTGGCCTTAAGCTGTATATCCTGGTGGGAATCGCTTTGGCCTCAATGCTGGCGCTTGTCATATCAGGCGTCATACTTATGGGTAACATTAACAAGGCTACGGATATCATCGCGGTTAAGTGGATGCCCAGCTGTACCTTATCCAATCAGATGGACACGTCCCTGTCCAAGGTCAGGCTGTATAAGACCACAGCGGTGACCGGCAGGAACGACGAGGAGGTTCAGACCAACATAGATAAGGTGGAAGCCGAGGTAGCCAAACTGGACGGATATATCAGCCAGTACGGCGGTTTTGTCACCACCACCGAGGGGCGGCGGCTCTACGAGGCTCTTCAGACCGCATGGAATGCCTATAAGCAGGTGGATACTAAGGTTATGGACCTGGCAAGAGCCGGTGAGCTGGAGGAAGCAGAGGTTCTGTTAAAAAGCGACGAGGGCGTCAAGGCTTACAATGACGTGACCCTGGCCTTTAACAACCTGTCCGATTTTAATACACAAGGCAGCGAGGACGCCCATGCGGACAGCACTGCTACTTACAAGAACGCGCTGGTGATCATGATGGTCATGCTGGCAGTATCCACCATAATCGGCGTGATTTTCTCCATGCTTATCATCAAGAGCATCCGCATTCCTGTGGCAGAGCTTGAGAAGGCCGCGGTTGAGATGGCCCAGGGCAATCTGGATGTGGATATCACATACGAGGCGAAGGATGAGCTGGGCGTGCTTGCGGCTCAGTTCAGAGAGGTTATCAGAAAGTTACATGCAATTGTCAATGATGAGAAGCAGTTTATGGCAAAGATGGCTGCCGGCGATCTGACCGTGGATTCCATTTGTCCCCAGGAGTATATAGGCACCTTTGACGCCATCCTGAAATCCTTCCGCACCATTGCCAGACAGATGAACGACGCCATGACAAAGATCAGCGAGAGCAGCGAGCAGGTTTCCAACAGCGCGGACCAGGTATCCTCAGGAGCCCAGGCTCTTTCCCAGGGCGCCACGGAGCAGGCAAGTTCCATTGAGGAGCTGGCGGCTACGATCAACGATATTTCCGACAGGATCAAGGAGAACGCGGAGAACGCCAAGGTTGCCAACGTGAAGGTTAACGCTGTAGGCGAGAACATGAATCTGAGCAATGCCAAGATGCAGGATATGATCCAGGCCATGAGCGATATTAACAACAGCTCCAGTGAGATCGGAAAGATCATCAAGACCATTGAGGATATCGCGTTCCAGACCAATATTCTGGCGCTGAACGCAGCGGTGGAGGCAGCCAGAGCGGGAAGCGCGGGCAAGGGCTTTGCCGTGGTTGCCGATGAGGTGCGCAACCTTGCCAGCAAGAGCTCCGAGGCCTCTAAAAATACGGCTGCCCTTATTGAGAATTCCATCAAGGCAGTGCAAAACGGCACCGAGATTGCCAGCGAGACGGCCAAGACTCTGGTTCAGGCTGTGGACGGGGTGAAGGAGGCCACAAAACTTGTGGACAAGATTTCCGAGGCAAGCTCCAATCAGTCCGCGGCTATCTCCCAGATTACCCTTGGCATTGACCAGATTTCCAGCGTGATCCAGACCAACTCCGCCACGGCTGAGGAGAGCGCGGCTGCCAGCCAGGAGCTGTCCAGCCAGGCGCAGCTGATGAGAGAGCAGGTAGGCAAGTTTCGTCTGAAAGCCACCAGCGGCAGCAGTTTTTCTTTACGGGAACCTGCGTCGGCTCCAATGCCTGTAAGTTCATACAGCCAGCCGGAGGAGGAGTACCCGAGCTACGAGAGGACATCAACGCCGGATCCGGCTCCTTCCTTTAGTTCCTACTCTTCCAATGATAAGTATTGAGTGAGAACGACCGGAAAGACAGGGTGACATAAAAAGACTTCGGGATCTTGGTTCCGAAGCCTTTTTTGTGGGGACTACTTGATTGTTCTTGACGGGTGGGAAACATATCAAGTATAATTACTCCACATGAAAATATCATAACGAATGTAGAAAAGAGGAGCATGACAGTGAGACAGTTTTTTGGTATGAGCCAGAGAGGGAATCTGAAGGAAGCAGTCCAGGGGCTGGCAGATCCTCAGCTTATTATGCTGATGTCCAATGGCAACCAGTTTGAGGAACATGTGGAGGAGCTGGAGCGTCTCTTTCCCAATGTGCCCAGCATCGGATGTATCGGAATGTGCTATGATACCAGAGTAGCGGAGTCAGGAGTGGGCGTGGCGGCCTTTACAGGAGGTGTGGTTGCCGCGGCCAATGTGCTGGAGCAGGTGTCCTTGATGCCTGTAAAGTATATCCGGCGTCTGGAGCTGGATCTGGGAAAGGTGAACGCCTCGGAGCAGGATACGGTGTGTATTGATTTTTGTTCCGGCAATGACGCCTGTGTGCTGAATACCATACATACTGCCCTGCGGCATCGGAATGTTTCTCTGGTGGGCGGAACCGGGGACGGAGGCAGAGTGTCTGCCAACGGCAGAGTCTATAAGGACTCCGTGGCCTATGCCATTGTAAAGAATCAGAACGGCAGAGTGAAGGCGTACAAGGAAAATATTTACCGGAGGATGGATGAGCACCGGTTTATCGCTTCTGACACGGATAAAGGCAGGTATATCATGGGATCTCTTAACGGGAAACCGGCCAGACAGGTGTACCAGGATATCCTCCATGTGACGGAGCAGCAGATCCAGACGCAGACCTTTAAGAATCCTTTTGGCAAGATCAACGGGGACGACACATGCATCATATCCATCAAGGAGGTGGATGGAAACGCCCTGGCGTGCTTTCGGCAGGTCAATGATTCCGATGTGTTAAGCCTTCTGGAACTGGGGGATTACCGGGCTATTGTGAGGGAGACCATCGAGAAGATCAGCCGTGATTTCCCCAGACGCTCAGCCATTTTTTCCATTAACTGCCTTTTTAGGTATAAACTGTTCAATGAGAACGGATATATGCAGGAGTATCTGGGGGAGATGGGTTCTCTGGGGGACCATGCGGGGCTTGTTGGATATGGGGAACACTTTAATAACCAGTTTGTCAATCAATCCATGACTTGCGTGGTATTTGAATAAAAGGGGGTGAGGACTTGCTGTTTTACAGAGATAAGGACGGAAAGAAAGGAAAGAAGCAGGGCCAGGAGAAGGACTTGTACCCGGTTTTGTATGTAATGGACAGCTTAAAGGAGTACCATACGGATCTGGTCCACAAGGAGGTGGAGTCTCTCCAGGAGTTAAGTTTGGTGGGCAGTTCTTTTGACAGTGTTCTTGGGGAGACTAAGCGGTTCCAGGAGCAGCTGGAGAATATGGGAGAGAATTTTTCCAGCGTCACTGAGGCCACGGAGCAGTTTGCCGCGGTGAGGGATGAGATCGCCAGGTCTGTGGGGCAGGCCCAGAACGAGGTGGAGATCTTAAAGACCAGCTCCCTGGAAGTGGAGGCCCACTTCGGCGAGATGGGCAGTACCTTTGGGGCGCTGCAGGAGTCCGTGGAGCAGATCAAGCAGAGGATGAGCCGGATCGTGTCCATCGCGGACCAGACCAACATCCTTGCCATCAACGCGTCCATCGAAGCGGCCAGAGCCGGTGAGAAGGGCAAGGGCTTTGCCGTGGTGGCGGTGGAGGTGAAAAAGCTGGCGGATCAGATCAAGGATCTGGCGGCGGAGGTGGATTCTGACATCAAGAACGTGGAGCGGGGCACGGATAAGCTAAGCGACAGCATCGATACTTCCAGGCAGGCCCTGGGGGACAGCATCGGGAAGGTGCAGGAGACCTATGAGATGTTTGACCAGATCACCCAGGCGGCGGAGGGAGCCACGTCGGTGCAGGCCCAGATCACCGGGGTCATCGGCGAGTCCAGATCAGCCCTGGACAGTCTTTGCGGGTTTTTTGACAAGATGAGAGGACAGTATCAGCAGGTGGTGAAACACATCACTCAGGCCAGCAAGCTGGGGACTACCAAGAGCGCCATGTTTGAGGATATTGACAACCTGATGGCCCAGATCCGGCCTATCATCAAGGAATAAAAAGAAATTTTTTTGCAAATTCCGCATAGGAAAGACAAATGTTGCTGGACAAAAGGACTTTCATATGGTATAATCGAAACACTTTATCTGACTAAATTATCAGAGAGAGGGGTTCCGGGAGCAGGCTTCCCGAAGGAAGCGCAGCCGGGACCAACAAAAAAAGGAGGAACAAGGAATGAAAAAAAGATTACTTAGCCTGACATTGGCAGCGGCTATGACGCTCTCCCTGGCAGGCTGCCGCGGGAACGCCACGGCAGATACTACCGCGGCGGCGGACACTGCAGCTACCACAGCGGCGGCAGAGACCACTACGGCGGCAGGGGACCAGGAGACAGAGGCTACGGCAGAGACTGAAGCTCCTGCGGCAAACTTTAAGATCGGTATCATCACCGGTACGGCTTCCCAGGGCGATGAGGAGATCACTCAGGCAGGGAAGATGAAGGAGAAGTACGGCGATATGATCGTCACTTCCACCTACCCGGATAACTTTACCACAGAGACAGAGACCGTGATCTCCAACACTGTGGCCATGGCTTCTGACCCGGATGTGAAGGCGATCATCTGGTGCCAGGCGATCCCGGGTACGGCAGCTGCTATTGACAAGGTTCGGGAGACAAGGCCTGACATGATCTTCATCGTCGGCACGCCAGGCGAGGATCCGGGCGTTATCAACCCCAAGGCTGACATCGTTCTCCAGGTAGATGAGCCTGGATGCGGTATCGTGCTTCCTCCCCAGGCCGCAAAGCAGGGAGCTAAGACCATGATTCACTATTCGTTCCCGCGCCACATGAGCTACGCGCTGATCGTTGCCCGTCATGAGAACTTTAAGAAGTACTGCGCGGAGAACAACATTGAGCTGGTTGACGTTACGGCTCCGGACCCGACAGGCGATTCCGGTATCACAGGCGCTCAGCAGTTCATTCTGGAGGATGTGCCACGCCAGATCGAGAAGTACGGCAAGGACACTGTGTTCTTTACCACCAACTGCGGTATGCAGGAGCCTCTGATCCGTTCCGTATTTGAGAACGGCGCTATTTACAGCCTGCAGTGCTGTCCGTCCCCGTTCCACGCGTTCCCGGCTGCCCTGAACATTGACATGGCAGGCCATGAGGCGGATGTGAACTACATGATGGAGCAGCTTCAGGCAAAGGTTACGGAGTACAACATGGGCGGCCGTGTTTCCACATGGGGCGTTCCCTGTAACATGCTGTTTATCAGCGCCGGCGTTGAGTATGCCAAGAAGGTGCTGGAGGGACAGACAAGCGGCACTCTGGATGAGCAGGTGCTGAGAGACACCATCCAGGACTGCGCCGAGGAGTTTACTCCGGATGCCAAGATGACTATTGACTACTATGTTGACGACAACGGCAACGCCAAGGAGAATCATTTCCTGGTAATGTCCGATTTCGTGACATTTGAGTAATGGCTACCTGACCGGGTTAGGAAAATTGAATTGATGTAGATGAATCTGGAGTTCTGCCAACGGGGGTCTTTGGGACATCAGTTGGCAGAACTTTCCTGTTTTTGGGGAAGGCTACGGCTGCCCCGCCTCTTCCCGAAGGTCTCATCAGCGTTCGGGGAGATTTGCATGATAGATGCATGACCTGCCGGTCTGGGCCGGCGGTAAATATGAATGTGGAAAGAGGTTGGTGACTTGGAGAAAGAAAAGGAAACCTATGTCCTGAAAATGGATAACATCGCCAAGGAGTATTACGGCAACCGTGTTCTTAAGGGAGTGAACCTCCATATCCGCCCAGGGGAGATCCATGCTCTCATGGGGGAGAACGGGGCCGGAAAATCCACGCTGATGAACATTTTGTTTGGAATGCCTGTGATCCATACCACAGGAGGTTACGAGGGGACTATTGAGGTTAACGGGAACGCGGTAAATATTGACACTCCTCTAAAGGCCATGGAGCTGGGTATCGGCATGGTGCATCAGGAGTTTATGCTGATTCCGGGATTCAGCGTGACGGAGAATATCAAGGTGGGCAGGGAAAAGAGTGTTCCCAACTTGGCCAGCCGCGTCTTTGGGCCGTCTATGGAGTCCCTGGATTTTAAGGCCATGAGAAAGGATGCCAGGAAGGCGTTAAAGACCATCGGGCTGCAGATCGAGGAGTATGTGAAGGTGGCAGGCCTTCCGGTTGGGTACATGCAGTTTATTGAGATTGCCAGGGAGCTTGACAAGACGGGCATCCAGATCCTGGTGTTTGACGAGCCCACGGCGGTTCTCACGGAGTCGGAGGCAGAACGGCTTTTGGAGGCCATGCGGGTCATCTCCTCCCAGGGCATCGCGATTATCTTTATCACCCACCGTCTGGACGAGGTGATGGCAGTGGCGGACTCTATGACGATCCTTCGGGACGGGGAGTTTGTGGCCAGAAAAGAGATCAAGGACACCAATGTGGTGGAGATCGCGGAGCTGATGATCGGCCGGAAGATGGAGAAGCTGGTGGATGACGCCGGGGAGGATTCCCGCTCCATCGATGAGAGCCAGATCGCCGTAAGCCTTCGGGATTACAAGGTCAATATGCCCGGGGAGCAGGTGAAGGGCATTGACCTGGATATCAGGAAAGGCGAGATCTTCGGTATCGGCGGACTGGCGGGACAGGGAAAGCTGGGGATCCCCAACGGGATCATGGGGCTTTACAAGGCCCAGGGCCAGGTGAAGATCAATGGGGAAGTTTTAAACCTGACAAAGCTCGGGGACGCTTTGGACCACAAGGTGGCTTTTGTGTCCGAGGACAGAAGGGGCGTGGGGCTTCTTCTGGACGAGAGTATTGAGCAGAATATTATCTTCTCGGCCATGCAGACCAACGGGAAGTTTTTAAAGAAGATCGGCTGGATGCGGCTCTACGACGGGGCGGCGGGAAAGAGCCACGCGGAGGAAATGGTGAAGACTCTGGATATCCGGTGTACGGGGATAAAGCAGCCGGCGGGGGCGCTCTCCGGCGGCAACCAGCAGAAGGTGTGTCTGGCCAGGGCTCTGACCCTGGAGCCGGATATCCTGTTTGTATCCGAGCCTACCCGGGGGATCGACATCGGGGCCAAGAAGCTGGTGCTTGAGTATCTGGCAAAGTTAAACAGAGAGCAGGGCATGACGGTGATCATCGTGTCCTCGGAGCTGATGGAGCTTCGGTCCGTGGCTGACAGGATCGGTATCATATCGGACGGAAAGCTGGCGTGTATCTTAAAACCAGATGATTCGGACGCGGATTTTGGTCTGGCTATGTCCGGCGCTTGGAAAGGAGGAAGAAAAGATGCGTAATCCATTGAAACCATTGGTGGAGAAATTTGGTCTTCCCCGTGTTATCATTGTGTCGTTTTTCCTGTTTCTGATCGCGGCGGCAGGCATGTTCCACATGAATCTGATGCAGCTGCTCAGCGACTGTCTGCGGCGATGGGGCATGTACGGGATCCTGGCTCTGGCCATGGTGCCTGCGGTTCAGTGCGGAATCGGCCTGAACTTCGGTATCTCCATGGGGATCGTGGGGGGACTTTTGGGCGGCCTGATCGTGATCCAGTTCCGGGTGGCGGAAATGCCCTCCCTGGTGGCTGTTCATCCTCTGTTTGCCATGTGGGTGGCAGTCCTTTTGGCCATTGTCATCGGCGTTGTGCTGGCCACTGGAATCGGGTATCTGTACGGCCTTCTCTTAAACCGGGTGAAAGGGTCGGAGATGACAGTTACCACCTATGTGGGATTCTCCATCATCGCGTTTATGAATATGATGTGGATGCTGCTTCCGTTTACGGACGGGGAGCTGATCTGGCCAAACGCCGGAAAGGGGCTTCGAAATACCATCTCCCTGGCAGCTTCTTTCAGCAATGTTATGAACAAGACCTTAGCCTTTACTGTTGCGGGGGTCACGGTTCCCACAGGGCTTTTGCTGTTCTTTTTCCTCATGTGCTTTCTGGTGTGGCTGTTTATGCGTTCCAAGACCGGCATGGCCATGGGCGCGGCGGGCGCCAATCCCATGTTTGCCACCGCGGCGGGGATCAATGTAAATAAGATGCGTATTATCGGCACGGTGCTGTCCACGGTGCTGGCGGCTGTGGGGATTCTGGTGTACGCCCAGGGCTTTGGGTTTATCCAGCTGTACAACGGCCCTATGATGATGGGATTTACGTCTGTGGCAGCAGTCCTGATCGGGGGTGCCAGCCCGAAGAAGGCCAGGATCACCCATGTGCTTATCGGAACGTTTTTGTTTCAGGGCATTATGGCCCTTGGGCTTCCGGTGGCCAACCAGTTTATACCGGAGTCCAACCTGTCTGAGGTCGCCCGTCTTATTATCTCCAACGGCATTATTATCTACGCTTTGAGCCAGGTGAAAGGGGGAAGCGGACGTGAATAAGAAGTCAAAGATCAATATGTGGGATTTTTTGTTTCAGAATAAAGTGGTGCTCATGTTCCTGGTGCTGTGCATCGGGGCTACTATCGCTTCTAAGCAGCCTCTGACCTTTGTGATCCCGGAGCTGTTTACCCGTATTGCCAGAAACTCTTTTATCGTGCTGTCCCTGATCATCCCGGTCATCGCCGGCATGGGCCTGAACTTTGGCATCGTCATCGGAGCCATGGCGGCCCAGGTGGCCATCTTTTTTACCACCTACTGGGGGCTGACGGGATTTGGCGGGTTTGCGGCTACGGTGGCCTTATCCACCCCGATTGCGGTGTTTTTCGGATTTTTGGTGGGAAAACTGTTTAATTATATGAAGGGCAATGAGATGATCGGAGGCCTGGTGCTGGGTTATTTTGCGGAAGGTCTGTATCAGCTGTTGTTTTTGTTTATCTTCGGCGGCGTGATCAAGCTGAACAATTCAGACCTGATGATCGTCACAGGCGTCGGGGTTAAGAATACCATTGACCTTAAGGATACGGTGAAGTACGCTCTGGACACAGTGCCTATGCTGACCATTGTGGAGGTGGGATTTTATCTGATCCTTATCGGCCTTGTGTGCTCAACGGCTTTTAAGATGGTAAAGAAGCAGGAGGTGGATGTTAAGGCCACGGTCATCAAGGCTGCCGCTGCGGTTGTGGTGTACGGTCTGACGTTTATAAAGCCTGTGGAGCGGTTTCTGTCCGCGGACCGGCTGCTGCTTTTGTCCGCAGTGGAGTTGGGGTGTCTGGTCACGGTTTTGTGGCAGGCGTTTTTGTTTGTCAGATGGAAGGCTCAGAGCAGACGGGCTGACGAGGACAGTGTTTCGGAGCCTTTTAACACGCAGAAGGCCATTGCCTATGTGGTCCTGGCCGCTGTAGTCTACGGGCTCACCTATGTTCCCGCCCTATACAATGTGCTCATCGCCGTAAGGCTTCCGGTTATGACGTATCTGTGCATCGGGGCTCTGTGCGGGTTTAACAATATTCTGATGAAGACCCGTCTGGGGCAGAATATGAGGACTGTGGGCCAGAGCCGGACTGTGGCCAACGCGGCCGGCATTAATGTTGACAAAACCCGCGTGATCGCCATGATCTTCTCCACGGTGCTGGCAAGCTGGGGACAGCTGATCTTTTTGCAGAACGTGGGAACATTGTCCACCTACGGAGCCCACACCCAGGTGGGGCAGTTTGCCATTGCGGCCCTTTTGGTAGGCGGCGCTTCGGTGCAGAACGCTACCAATAAGCAGGCGCTTCTTGGGATCGTGCTGTTCCACACTTTGTTTATCGTGTCTCCTTTGGCCGGAAAGGAGCTGTTTGGGGATCCGGCTATCGGCGAGTATTTCAGGGTGTTCGTGTCCTACGGAGTGATCGCTATGTCCTTGGCTATGCATGCCTGGAAGAAGGCCGCAAAGCCTAAGCTGGAGAGCGACGGGGATGGAAGCGCTGAGGCGGCGTAAAAAAGGGATAATGGTTATAAAAGAGCGGCGTGACTGGTTTGGTCACGCTGTTTTTTTGATGTAAGGTTAGGATTTGTGGGGACATCTCTCCTTCTCTGCCTGGCATCACGGCTCCCCCGCCCTTTGCTCACTCAACCATACACCCAAATCCGCTACCCCCGTGGACAGTAAGTGCTTCGATGTAAGAAAAACGTAAAAAATTATGTGGCCATAAGTATTGATTTCTTTCCGGGATTGACTCATAATAGTACCACGTAATCAGGAAAACGGTCAGGGTTTTGGGGAGAGGATTTTGGATCATGGAGAAAACAGCATCGAAGAGAGGAATAAAAGGGATCTACTGGGCTGTCAGCGCGTGTTTTATGGTGCTGGCAGTTTGGCTGTATGGTAGAGAGGACGCTTATATAAAGATCATGGATCTGGAGATCGCGCCCCATCGGGGACGGATTGAGGTGGAGGTCTTGACGGACGGAAAGAATCAGCAGGTGTCCCTGGGGGATTGGCAGGTGGAGCTGTATGTGGATCAGCAAAAGGAAGAGGGAAAAGAACGCCTGCTGATCCATGGGGAGTGTGAGGAGGAGAGAATAAAGCCGGTGGCTGTAAAGGTGGTCAGCGATAGCGGCGACTGGCAGGAGGGCTGGAGTTACAGGGTCCATGCCGGCGAGCTGAAGGGGGAGGCAAGGCTTGAGACAGTGAAAAATTCCGGACGGATGTTCTATCTGTTGCTTTCTGCTCTGATGGCTATCTTTCCAGGGATTATATGGTTTAGGGAGGATAAGAGTCTAAGCAACAGGGAACTTGCGGATTACGCGGACAAGGTTATGGAAAGGCTGGAACTGGAACCGGGGATGGAACGGTGCTGTGGGGAGGGAAAGCGTCTTTTTGCGGTATACCGGAGACAGAGGGTGCTTATCTTAATGCTGGCGGAATGGATGTGGGTGTTTTTTTGTTCTTGGATATTACAGGGCTTTTTCCATAGGAGGATCGTAACCCAAGGGTTGTGGCTCTATCTGATTCTGGGAGGATGTGGGGCCGGCTTTGTGGCCCTTATGATTTTCGTGGTGAGAAGATGGGGAGGCTTAATGATCGAGATCCTTGTGGGGAATTGCCGGCCTGTGACTGCGGCGGTGGTGTATCTGCTTATGGGAAATTATGGGATCGAGAGAAAGTTGTCCCGGTTTCTTCTATATCATAATGGCGCTTGTGGGCTGTACCGCAGCGGCCACTGCAGGGAAGCTTTGGAGATCTCCCAGATGGCGTGGGAGATGCTTTCTAAAAAGCCGGGCGATTACACTACCTTTGTTCACAGCTCCCTGAAATATCAGTGTCTGAGGGTTTTGGAGGAAGACCGGGCAGCGGCGGAGGAAAAAGAGAAGATGGAGGCGCTGTTACAGAAAAATCCGGGGCTCAGGCGGCGAAAGGGGATCCAGAGGTTTCTTGGGATCCAGGATATCTGCCAGTGGATCGAGACCGGGGAGATCGAGAGGGCGGAGAGAAGCGCAAAAGAGATCTTAGGACAGTGGAAGGAAGGGTATTACCGGCTTCCTGTTCTGGGGCTTATGGCGGAGCTTAAGGAGTTTTTGGGCAAGGAGGACGAGGCGGCGGCTTTAAGACAGGAGATCCTTACGTTCAGCCCGGAGAATAAGGAGGTGCGCCAGGTCTTGGGGGAAGGACGATTAAGCTATCGGCCAGAGAAGGCAAAGGCGTGGGATCCGGTGCTTATGGCGATGTGCGTGATGTGTATAGCGGGGATTGCTGTATGTATGCTTAGTTATCCATGGGGGATCTGAAATTGGTGGATTGTTGAGTGAGCAATGGGGGCGGGGGAGTCGTGATGCCAGGGAGAGAAGGGAGGCTGTGTGCCGTTCGGGTTCAGATATGCCAAACATTCCGATGAGCCCTTAAAGCGGGAACCAGTCGGGTATCAGCCCTCCTGTTTCCCTGGTCTCATCTCACAGGCAAAAATTCACCCTGCCGGGACATCTCTCCTTCTCTGTCTGGCTTTGCGACAACCTTCGATTTGCTCACTCAATTATACACCTAATTCTGCTACTCCCAAAAACAGTAAGTGTCTCCAATATACAACGCAACATCAGCATTTTGACAGCAGTATTTTTGAAGTTTTCCTTTACGTCCCAAGGGGTAACGTGCTATACTATTCCATGTTTAAAAGGAAAAGGAAAATTTTTTTATAACAATCGAAAAAAGGAGAGCGGATATGGGAGGTATCTTTGGAGTTATTTCCAAGAGAAACTGTGCGCTGGAGTTGTTTTACGGAGTTGATTACCATTCCCATTTGGGGACCAGAAGGGGAGGTATGGCTACTTACGGGCGGTCGGGATTTAACCGGGCGATCCATAATATTGAGAATTCCCCGTTTCGGACCAAGTTTGAGAGGGATGTGCAGGAGATGGAGGGCAACATGGGTATTGCCAGCATCTCTGATTTTGAGCCGCAGCCGCTTCTGATCCAGTCCCATCTGGGCAGCTTTGCCATTGCCACTGTTGGCAAGATCAACAATTTTGATGAGCTTTTGCAGGAGGTGTTTGCCAAGGGGAATACCCACTTTCAGGAGATGAGCAGCGGGCAGGTAAACGCCACGGAGCTGGTGGCGTCGCTGATCTGCAAGAAGGACAGTATTCCGGAGGGGATCCGGTATGTGCAGGAGATCGTGGACGGGTCCATGACGTTGCTGCTCATGACCAAGGAGGCGGTGTACGCGGCCAGGGACCGTCTGGGGCGGACGCCGCTTATCCTGGGGAAGAAGGAGGACGCCTACTGCGTTTCTTTTGAGAATTTCGCCTATGTGAACCTGGGATATTCGGACTATAAGGAGCTGGGGCCTGGGGAGATCGTGAAGATCACGCCTGACGGGGTGGAGAGCGTGTTTCCGGCAGGGGACAAGATGCGGATCTGCTCGTTTTTGTGGGTATACTATGGGTATCCCACGTCCTCCTATGAGGGGATCAATGTGGAGGAGATGCGCTACCGGTGCGGGAGTATGCTGGCAAAGCGGGACGCGGCTGCCAAGGATGTGGACCCGGATATGGTGGCCGGGGTCCCGGATTCAGGGATCGCCCATGCCATCGGCTATGCCAATGAGTCAGGGATCCCCTTTGCAAGGCCGTTTATCAAGTATACGCCTACATGGCCCAGGTCGTTTATGCCCACCAGCCAGGAGCAGAGAAACCTGATCGCCAGGATGAAGCTGATCCCGGTAAAGGCGCTGATCGAGAACAAGAAACTGCTTTTGATCGACGATTCCATTGTGCGGGGTACCCAGCTTCGGGAGACCACGGAGTTTCTGTATCAGAGCGGGGCCAAGGAGGTCCACGTGCGGCCTGCCTGTCCGCCTCTGCTTTACGGGTGCAAGTTCTTAAATTTCTCCAGGTCCAAGTCAGAGCTGGATCTGATTACCAGGCAGGTGATCCTGGAAAAAGAGGGGGAGAAGGCGGAGGAGACTCTTGAGGAGTACGCCACGCCGGGCAGCCAGCGGTATGAGTGCATGTGTTCGGAGATCTGCAAGAGGCAGAATTTTACGACCCTTAGGTATCACCGGGTAGATGATCTGGTGGAGTCGATCGGGCTTCCTAAGTGCAAGGTGTGTACGTACTGTTTTGACGGGAAGGAGTAGGAGGATGGATAGGACTGCGGCGCGGGGGCCGCAGTCTTTTTGAGATGGGAAGACGGCTATGTATTTCTGGATGAATAAGGATGAGATTGTGGTCCTGAACGGTTTGATCCAGAGGCGTGCGTGGAGGTTATTGATATGAGAGATCTGACCGGAAGAGAGCGGGCAGTGATCGGGGTGCTGACGGTGTTTGCGGCGGCTGCCCTGGTGTATTCCACGGACCGTTTGATGGTGGACGGGATCCTGACCTGGGAGATGGGACAGAGGGAGTATCTGGCTATGGCCGGGGAGACGGCAGGGCTTTTCGGGCTTTTTGTCCTGGTATTTCGCTTCTCCCCCTCGTTTGCAGTGAGAGGGGCGGGGATCACAGGGCTCTTAGGGATCTTTTTGTGGATTCACAGGGCTTTTGCCCCTGTGGCGGTTTGTGGGCTTTATGGGGGTTATCTGTGGGCTGTGGGGAGATGGATCTTAGGGAAACTTGCAGGCAGAGCGGGTAAGAGTGCCAGGGCGGAGCGGGAATTTCTTGTGGGCTGTGTGTCCGTGGTGTGCGTGTTCTGCCTGATGTCCGCTCTGGGAGTGGGGCGGATCGCCTGGCTCTGGGTTTTTGTGGCGGTTTCGGCGGCTGTGATGGCTGTGGACCACTGCCGGAAGTTTGGCGGGAGGCGGGATGTGAAACCGTTGTCCTTGACCGGCAGTGGCCGGTGGAGCTGGGGCAGGGCGTTTTTGTGGGCAGGGGTTCTGACCTTTTTTTGTATCCAGGCGGGGCGGATGAACATTGCCCTGGATTTTGACAGCCTGTGGTACGGAGTCCGCTCTCCCTATATCCTGGACAATGGGCGGGGGATCTATGAAAATATGGGGAACATTGGCATTGTCTACACCTACTCCAAAGGGTTTGAGGTGCTGACCCTGCCTTTGTCCGTCCTGCCCTCCTACAGCTTTTTGACGGCTTTTAACCTGTGGCTTTTGGCGGGGATCTTGTGGATCTTTGGAAAGATTCTGGGGATCTGCGCGGGGAAACAGGCGGTGTGGGACGGCAGGGGCTTGGGGGAAAACAGAGGGCAATTTGGCCCCAGGGCGGTGGAGCTGGGGATCTGTTTTCTGGCGTCTCTGCCGGGGATCATGAATATGGGGATCACGGCCAAAAGCGATGTGGCGACTTTGTGTTTCCAGATGATCTTGCTGTATGAGATGCTTTTGTCTGTCAAGGGAGACAGGCAGGCTTTGTGGTACGGATGGGCGGCGTTTTTCTTTAGCTGGACCATGAAGCCCACGGCGCTGGTATTTTCCACAGCGGTTATGGGCATGAGCATGGTATTTTTTGCGGTGACAGGAAGGATCCGGAGGCGGGATAGAAAAGGAGAAGCTCTTATGGGGGAGGAGACGGCAGGAGCCTGGAAGGCGAAAGCCGGGGAAATGGCGGGGGGCGCGGCCGGGCTTACACTGTCTCTTCTGGCACTTATAGGGATTTGGGCCAGGACATTTTTGATCACAGGGCTTCCGGTGACTTCCGTGTTCTCCTCCCTGCTTACGAAGCTGGGATTTCAGATGAAGTATCCGTTTAATGTGCAGAAAATCCCCAACAGCAGCGCCGGGATCTCTAAGGCCCAGTGGCTTAGGGACATGGCAGGGCGGGTCTGGGGCGTGCTCTTTGATCCACAGGGGCCGGATATGGACCATGTGATTCTGGCCTGGGGCAGTCTGGCAGTGTGGTTTTGCCTTTGCGTCTGCGGGGCATGGATTTTTCTTAAAAAGAGGCAAAGGGCAGAGGAAGAGAGGAGCCTGGATGTGTATCTGCACATGGTTTTCTGGCCTTTTGCCGGGTGCTGCGCAGTGAGTCTTCTGATGTTGACCCAGGTGGACGGCAATTATTTTATGCTGTTTTATGCGCTTCTCATCATCTATACCTTCCGGCTGATCTGCCGGCTGTCCAACAGGGCCGCGGCCGCGGCTTTGGCCTGGCCCGGGGCGGCGGTTATGGTGTTTTCCGGCATTGTTATGACTTTGACCAACTGGAGCTGGGCAGTGGGATTTACGCCTGCACAGGTAAAGCACGGGGGATATTATGACCATAAAGGGGAGGAGCGCAGGCAGATGGCCCAGGCGGGCAATGAGCAGATCTGGGAGATTTTGGCACAGGATCCGAAAACCCGGCTGATCGCCATCGGAAAGCACCCGGAGGTTTTGGCATTTCCCTGCAATGCCCAGTCCTACGCTGACATTACAGGCACATGGGGCAATGTGGTGCTGGTGAAATATATGGATAATTTTGTGGAGTTTATGAGGTACGGTAAGACGGATTATGTGTACGCTCAGGCCGGTTATATCGGTGAAGAGGAGCGGGCGTGGAGTCTGACGCGGGATTTGATCGAGTATGGAGTGCTGACTCCGGTGTGCTTTGAGCAGGGCAATATGCTGGCCAGGGTAGATGTGGAGGGCCAGAGGACAGAGGCGTCGGTCAGATATCTGGAGGAATTTTTGGAGAACTATGAGGTGAAAGAGTAAATGGGGCTGTCCCCGGGGTTAAGGCCCTGGGAACAGCTTTTTTGCTTTGGCAAGGGAAAGGTTGTAGGAGCGGAACGTGAGATTTCCGCGTCCGGGGTAAGCCTTTATGAGAAAGTAGTTTTCCAGACGATCTTCCATCTCTTCACGGGAGAGGGTGCTGTCAGGACTATAGTGGTCTGTCAGGTATTTCAGGGCCGGCGCGGCGTCGGCGCCAAGGCTGTACAGGTAGTAAAAATCGCCGGCGCAAAACGTGTCTCCCTCCATATGATCTACATAGTCCCGGGCAATAACCGCGTCGGGGCGGCTAAAGGCCAGGGCCAGGTAAAAGGCCATGACAACAGCTAAGCTGTAGCGGAAGAGAGGAAACGCGGGATGGTGGATCAGCCATGTGACCCCTGCCATGAGGACAGCCGCCATGACCAGAAACCACAGAACCAGAACCCGCAGGTAGGACAGGTGGTATTCGTTTACGTACAGCGTCATGCGCCAGCAGGCCGAGGCGATCATGATGTAGGTGCAGGCGCAGATGAGGGTCAGCAGAAGGTTTACTGCCGGGTGAGGGCGGATGTATTTCAGGCAGCACAGCACCATAACCAGGTTGAGAAGCGCCACCGCAAGCAGCTGGAAGAATCCCTGTCTGGCGTAGCTGGAGTAGGTGTATCCCTCCGGAAGGGTTCCTCTGCCTAAAAACAGGTACACGATCTGGATAAGGCTGAAGATCACATACACCAGGGTGATCATGGACAGTCCGGCAATGACCGCCGCCGGGCCGGCTTTCTTTTTGGCCGCGTTTTCCTGTGGAATGTGGCGCAGCAGGCAGGAACACACCAGGCAGTACAGGGACAGGGCTGCGAACACAATCCGGAAAATGACCCCAAACAGGACAGAGGGCCGCAGAATCCCGTGGAAGATCCTGGAGGTAAGGTCCGAAAATATGGCGTCCGCCTGTCCAAGAAGGGCCACGATCACTGCCAGCAGAGGAAGGGCGGCCAGAAAGCCTCCCAAAAACAGGGGAAGCTGTTTTATCAACCGGTTGTCCTGATTTTTCAGGTAATTCCGGGCGTGGCGAAAGGGGAAGGGAAGCGCGCCCAGGGAGCGGCACAGATACAGGAATATGGAGCTTAGGTATTTGCCTATATTCCAGGTCCGGTCGTCGTAAAACTGGTGGAGGGCAAAGATACAACCTGTCAGCACAAGGGCAATGCCGTCTAAGCCAATCAGGAACCGATCGGCAGTGCGGCACACCGAGATCCCGACAAGCAGGGCAAAGGCAATAAGGGTCCAGCTGTCTTTTTTTATGGGGACGCGAAGTTTTCGACAGACCATAAGGCCTGTCAGACAGGCAAACGCGGTAAACAGAGGGTAGGTGATGCCCCAGGGGTTTTTGTACAGGCAGAAGGCAAACATGATCCCGAAAAGAAGGCTGATGCCGCCGAAAAAGGGGAAGTCCTCCTCCATGGATTTTACCAGGCGGGCTCGCTCTTTGGCCCTGGCCAGCTGCTCTAAGGAGACGCCCGGCGGGTTCTGGTAAAAGGGCGGGCCAGCCGGTTCTGTAAAGGAGCTGTCTTCGGGATATGGCTTGGCAGGACAAAAGGCCTGGTTTTCCCGGGGCTGGACGGAATTTTCGGATTGTACAGGATCAGGGGTGGCGGAAAATGTGTTAGGTTCCATGATTATACCTCTCTTTCTTGATGGAATACCTTTGATGGGCCCGCAGGGGGAACAGGGGGAATATACTGCATGCGTATCCGGTCTTCCGGCCTGGGGTCTGTCACATAGATGACTGCCAGGAACACCCACTCTAAGGGTTTCATGAGCACATAGATCACATCGGACGCCCAGGGGGAGCGGATAAGGCTGGCCACGGGAAATCCCCAGGTGTCATAAAAGCGCCGGACATTTTGGTGGAGACGGGGGCTTCGTTCTTCCAGAATCTGTTCAAAGGCGTTGGCAACGCACAGCTGCCGGTTTACCACCACCTTATGGCCATGGCGGACGCCCATGCGGACAGGCTTTACCAGTTTTTGGTGGCCTCTTGCCGCCACGGTACAGAGGTAGTGTTCATCGTACACAAGGTTTGGAGGCGAGATCTGGCGGGACAGGTTCCACTGGCTGGTCTCGGTCCACGCCCGGATGATATTGTCAGGGCGCTGGCCGAAGAGGGCCAGGACCATGATGGCAAGGCCGGCCAGAGGCCACGCGAGGAGAAAGGCCCAGAAAGGCCATTTTTCCGAGTCCATAAGCTTCTGGTTCAGCTTTGCCAGGAAACGGTTGTCAAAGGTCCTTTTTTCCGTCTCTTCTATGGTCTTCCATTCCGTGGTCTTTTCCCGTATGAGCCGGATACAGAGAAAGACCCAGTTGAGAGGCAGCAGGCACAGGTAGAATGCCAGGCTGTCCATGGTAAAGATCTGGATGATCCATGTGACGCACAGGGCTGCCCCCAGATAGAGAAAGGACATGGAACACACGATGACAAGGGGAGGCATTTTTTTAAAATCCGCTGTCCGTAACAGGACAAAGCCTGTCACTCCAAGAACAAGGAATGTAAATACTGTGGGGTATGCCCCGGTCCAGACGGGAGTGTGGACCATAAGACCTTCCAGGGTCAAAGGCCAGTCTGCCCCAAAGTCTATGTCAACGACGCACAGGAGCAGCAGAGTGAATAAAATGCCCAGGATCAGGGTGGCTGCCTCTATGTGGCCAACGGCCCGTCTGGCTGTCTGGCCGGGATGTTTCAGGAAGCAGAAAAACAGATTCAGGGCTGTAAGCACAAAGGGATAGAAGCAGAACAGCCCGGCAAGGACAGCGGCGGCAAAGATCTCCGGGATGGCAGTCCAGGATGGCGATAGGATAAGACACCACACAAGGGTGAAGAAGGTGGTGATGGCCAGGGAGCTTAGGACCGGGTAGGTTTGAAGCGTATGCTTGATCTTCATGATAGTTACCTCCATAGGTTTACTGCTGGTCCGGTTCTTCCACAAAGGAGATCAGGTCTCCCGGCTGACAGTTTAAGGCCTGGCACAGGGCTTCCAGGGTGGAGAAACGGATGGCTTTTGCTTTATTGTTTTTCAGAATGGACAGGTTGGCCATGGTGATGTCCACCTGTTTGGACAGCTCGGTCAGGCCGATTTTTCGCTGGGCCATGACCACGTCCAGATTGATGATGATACCCATAGGTTTCCTCCTTAGATGGTCAGGTCATTTTCTTTCTTGTACTGGACGGCTTTGGCAAAGACCTGGCTTAGGACCATGCTGAAAAGGCCGGCAATGAAGAATACGATGATGATAAACACTGTGGCCGGCGTGGGGGAGAAGGGCAGCCGCAGGGCGGACAGAGCGGAGATGAGAAAGCTGTACCTGGCCATTTTCTTCAGGGAGACCGTGTTGGCGTCCACAAAGGCGTCGTCCGCCAGAACCGTGTCAAACATGCGCCGCAGCTGCCAGATGATCATAAGGCAGAGAACGCCGGATGCCATGTAGAGAAGGGTTAAGGGCAGGTAGTAGGCGCTAAAGGCTTTGATGGCGGCCAACCCGGGAGAACACGGCGGGGATGGACGCGGTCATGACAATGCCACAGAGGAACATAAGGTCCAGGAGGCGTTTGGTGAAGAGGATGGGGCGCTGGGTCATGGGAAATGTGCTCCTTTCTGGGGGAAGAATAATGGAGTGAGCAATGGGGGCGGGGATTGTCGTAGGGCCAGTCAGAGAAGGAGAGATGTCCCGTCCGGGTTCAGATATGCCAAGCATTCCGATGAGCCCTTAAAGCGGGAACCAGTCGGGTATCAGCCCTCCTGTTTCCCTGGTCTCATCTCCATGGCATAAATTCACCCTGCCGGGACATCTCTCCTTCTCTGACTGGCAAAACCAGAATTCGCCGGTCAGGGTTTGCTTACTTAAGGTGTTTCCGGTAGGGGACGCTGCCACAACTTTGCAGACTCTGACAATGTACTTTTCGGCTGACATCCCTCATGAAACAACTCCTTTTTTAGAGAGTGTACCACCATCCTTATCAAAAATCAATATATTTTTATCGAATAACAATAAATCTTAAGAAAATATAAAATAATTTCCCCACTATTGCATTTTTGGGAGTGATTTCCTATAATAAATAGCAGGCTAATTATAAACACTCTAATTATAAGCATACTAATGATTAGCACACAGACCAAAGCCGCGGGCAGCAGGAGCGGCGCGTAAGGGCCGTCCCGGGGCGGGGAAAGGAAAGAGGGGGAGATTGTGGAGAGCAAGGTGGGGAGAAGGTATGAAACAAAGGAGTGCCGTCTGGTGGGAAAGTATATACAGACCAATCGGCTGCACAGGAGGGTGCTGGAGCAGGAGCTTAGTTCCACGGGGGTTTACCGGAGCCAGCATCAGCTTCTGATGTTTGTGGCGGAACACCCCCAGGTGTCCCAGAAGGAGCTGGCCAGGCTTCACGGCGTGTCAACGGCCACTATTGCCGTGTCGCTGAAGAAGCTGGAGCAGGGGGGATACATTGAGCGGAAGGTGGATGTAAGGGACAACCGGTTTAACCAAATCTGCATTACGCCAAAGGGCATGGCGGCTGTGGAAAAGAGCGCCGCCATTTTTGAGGAGCTGGAGAGAAGCATGTTTCAGGGGTTTTCCTCTGAGGACTTTGAGAGGATGGGGGAGCTTCTGGACCGGATTTATCACAATCTGGAGGAGTATGAGTCCGGGCGGGAGAGAGAGTTTAAAGGGCAGGAAGGAGAGGATGCGTAAATGAAACGGTACATGAAGTATATAAAGCCCTACGGGGCGGCGTTTATTCTGGCGCCGCTGTGCATGCTGACGGAGGTTTTCGGGGAGATCATGCTTCCCAAGCTGATGTCCATGATCGTGAACAACGGGGTGCCTGAGAGGAATGTACACTACATTCTGGGCATTGGGGCGGTGATGGTGGTGACGGCCGTGTTTATGGCTGCAGGCGGCATCGGGGGAGCTTATTTTTCCTCCAAGGCGTCCATCTGTTTTACCAGCGATCTAAGGCAGGATCTGTTTGACAAGGTGCAGGATTTTTCTTTTAAGAATATTGACGCCTACAGCACCGGCTCCCTGGTGACCAGGCTGACCAATGACATCCAGCAGGTGCAGCAGGTGACCATGATGGGGCTGCGGATGATGTTTCGGGCTCCGGGGATGCTTATCGGCGCCCTTATTATGGCGTTTATCATGAACGGGAAGCTGGCTCTTGTGATTCTGGCGGTGATCCCTTTTCTGACCGGGGCCATTGTGCTGATCTTAAAGACCGCGTTTCCCAGGTTCACGGTGATGCAGAAGAAGCTGGACCGGCTCAACTCCGGTATTCAGGAGGCTCTGACCAATGTGCGGGTCATCAAGTCTTTTGTGCGGGAGGATTTTGAGGAGGAGAAGTTTCAGTCCATGAACCTGGATTTAAGAGACAGCGGCCTTAGGGCCCTGAATATTGTCATCATGACCATGCCTGTGATGATGCTGGCCATGAACATTACCACCCTGGCAGTTGTGTGGTACGGCGGGAATTTGATTATCGCGGGAGGCATGCAGGTGGGGGATCTGACGGCGTTTACCACCTACATCGTGCAGATACTCATGTCTTTGATGATGCTTTCCATGGTGTTTCTCCAGAGTTCCAGGGCCATGGCTTCCGTCAAGAGGATCAATGAGGTGCTGGATACCAGGATTGATCTGACGGATGAGGACGCGTCGGAGAAGAGCCTGAGGGTGACCCTGGGGAAGGTGGAGTTTCGGGACGTGTCTTTTTGCTACCATGAGGAGGCGGATGAGAGGGTGCTGGAGCACATCAGCTTTACGGCCCTGCCGGGACAGACCGTGGGCATCATCGGGGCTACGGGAAGCGGCAAGACCACCCTGGTACAGCTGATCCCCCGGCTCTACGACGTGAGCGAAGGCAGCGTTCTGGTGGACGGCGTGGATGTGCGGGAGTATTCTCTTAAGAATCTGCGGGACGGCGTGGGCATGGTTCTGCAGAAGAACGTGCTGTTTTCCGGGACCATTGAGGAGAATCTTCGGTGGGGCAGTGAGGACGCGTCTGCGGAGGAGATCTGCCGGGCTGCGGAGAGCGCCCAGGCCCACGGGTTTGTCACTTCTTTTGCGGACGGGTACAGGATGGACTTGGGCCAGGGAGGCGTCAATGTGTCGGGAGGGCAGAAGCAGAGGCTGTGTATTGCCAGGGCTCTGCTGAAAAAGCCGAAGATCCTGATTCTGGACGACAGCACCAGCGCGGTGGATACGGCTACGGAGGCGCGGATACGCCAGTGTTTTGCCACGGATCTTAAGGATACCACGAAGATCATCATTGCCCAGAGGATCGGTTCCGTGGAGGAGGCGGACCAGATTTTGGTGCTGGATGAGGGGAAGATCATAGGAATGGGAAGCCACGGGGAACTGATGAAGGACTGCCAGGCTTACCGGGAGATCTACTATTCCCAGAGAGACCGTGAGAGGGAGGAGGGCGTGTTATGAGCAGAGAGGAACAGCTGAGGAAAGAGGGACAGCCGGCGCCGGCGCCAGAAAAGGGCGGACCGGAAGGCGGCAGTGTACACAGAAGAGCCGGAGAAGGGGCAGCCGGCGCTGGAGCCGCGGAACATCCCGGGGAAGGGGCAGCCAGCGCTGGAGCCGCGGAACATCCCGGGGAAGAGACAGCCGGCGTTGGAGCCGGAGCTGCGGAACATCCCGGGGAAGGGACAGTCAGCGTTGAAGCCGCAGGGCGTCCGGGAGAAAAGGCCGCCGGAGACCGGAGCGCCCGGGCGGAGAGGCTTAAGCGGCGGTACGGGAGAGCGGTGCCTTTAAAGGGAGGACCCGGGCCTATGGGGCCGGGCAGGCACGGTCCGGGAAGACAGAGGGCCATGGCAAAGGGGACTCCCAAGAACAGCAAAGCCACGGTGAAACGTCTTCTGGCCTATTTAAATGAGGACAAGGCCAAGATGGGGCTGGCGTTTTTCTGCGTCATCGTCAATACGGCTGCCTCCCTGGCAGGATCGTATATGCTGCGCCCCATTATCAACCGGTATATTGTGCCAACGGACGGAAGCAGAGGGGACGCGGCGGGGCTTGCCAGGGCGCTTATGGTCATGGCGCTTGTGTATCTGGCAGGGGTGCTGGCCAATTATGCCCAGGCAAAGGTGATGCTGACCGTGGCCCAGAACGCGCTTTTGAAGATACGCAATGACCTGTTTACCAAGATGCAGGCCCTTCCGGTGCGGTTTTACGATACCAACAACAACGGGGATCTGATGAGCCGGTTTACCAATGACGTTGACACGGTGGGGCAGATGCTGTCCAACACCCTGGTGCAGCTGTTTTCCGGGGCTCTGAGCATTATCGGCACCCTGGGGCTTATGCTGTACACCAATGTCTATCTGACCGTGATAACCGTTGTCATGGTGCCGGTGATGATGAAGGCGGGAGGCGCGGTGGCAAGGCGGAGCCAGAAGTATTTCGGCGCCCAGCAGACTTCCCTGGGGGCTGTCAACGGCTATGTGGAGGAGACGGTGACCGGACAGAAGGTGGTGAAAGTGTTCTGCCATGAGGACATTGCCAGGGAGGAGTTTGCCATTTTAAACCGGGATCTGCGGGACAATCAGATCAGGGCTCAGTTTTTCGGCGGCATCATGGGGCCGGTTATGGGGAATCTAAGCCAGATCAATTATTCACTGACTGCCTGTATCGGCGGTATCTTGTGTATCTGGAAGAATTTTGACGTGGGCGGGCTGACGGTGTTTCTGAATTTTTCCCGGCAGTTTTCCCGGCCCATCAATGAGATCTCCATGCAGGTGAGCAATGTGTTCTCGGCTCTGGCCGGGGCGGAGCGGGTGTTCGCGGTGATGGATGAGGCGCCGGAGCAGGCGGATGATCGGGACGCGGTGACTCTTTCTCCCATGGAGGGCCATGTGGTCCTTGACAAGGTCAGCTTTGGGTATGACCCGGATAAGGTGATCCTTAAGGACATCAGTTTGTACGCCAAGCCGGGGCAGAAGATCGCCTTCGTGGGGTCTACAGGGGCGGGAAAGACCACCATTACCAACCTGCTGAACCGGTTTTACGATATCCAGGCAGGGAGCATTACCATTGACGGGGTGGATATCCGGCATCTGAGCCGGGAAAATTTGAGGAAGAATATTGCCATGGTGCTCCAGGATACCCACCTGTTTACAGGGACCGTGCGGGAGAATATCCGGTACGGAAGGCTGGATGCAACGGATGAGGAGGTGGTGCAGGCGGCAAAGACGGCCAGCGCCCACTCGTTTATCATGCGTCTTCCCAAGGGGTATGATACCATGCTGGAGGGGGACGGGGCCAATTTAAGCCAGGGACAGAGGCAGCTTCTCAATATCGCCAGGGCGGCGGTGTCCAGGGCGCCTATTCTGATCCTGGATGAGGCCACCAGCTCCGTGGATACCAGGACGGAGAAGCATATTGAGCACGGCATGGACCGGCTTATGGCCAACCGGACTACCTTTGTCATCGCCCACAGGCTTTCCACGGTGCGCAATGCCAACGCCATCATGGTGCTGGAGCACGGGGAGATCATGGAGAGAGGGGACCATGAGGAGCTTCTGGAGATGAAGGGAAGGTATTATGAGCTGTATACGGGGGTGAAGGAGCTGGATTGAGGAAGAATACAGGCAGGAGAAACGGGGATGTTTCTTCTGCCTGTTTTGAGTGGTGATCTTATTATGGTTTCGGTTTTATAATGATCCAGGTGCCGTTTTTGCTGGTTCCCTGCCGCATCAGGACTCCGTTGGCTTTTAAATTTCTGATTGCCCTGTCTATGGTAGCCTTCCCGACGCAGAGTGAGGAGGAGGCATCTTTGATGGTTGCCTTAGGATTTTTTTTCAAGTAGGAAAGTACCGATTTCTCTCTTTCTGACAGGCCTATAGTATCAACATCATCGACATCATTATTAACATCATCAGCATCATTTTGATGCAGAAAATATGGGTGGATTGGTATGGTGGTGCTAAAGGACAGGCGTTCAGGATCTGTTTCAAATATTGGTTTAGGGGATCCGTTGCGTTTCAATGAATTTAAAATTTTCTGAAAACCGGTATTTCTTCCTTCAGTTAAATGCATTTCTTTAAGAAATTCGCCGATTCGCCGATTGCGGTAACGTCGATTGAATACACGATACGTTCGAAGGCCTTCTTCTGTGATAGAACGGTCAGCACCGGGATGGCTGAGGATTTCAATTCTATCAGGCAATATGCGGACTTCAATTGGTTCTCTTACATCATATCCCTTATGATACACAGCATTACAGAGACTTTCTTCTATAGCCGCATAGGGATAGTTGAAAAAACGCGCTGCTTCTGCTTTGTCAGGCGATTTTATGATCTGTTCCTGAATAATACTGTTTTGAATATATTGCAGTGTCTCCCGAAGCTGTTGATGAATTGGACCTTTGAAGGTTTTTTCGATAATTCGGTCACCTCCCAGATCATCTGGAAATTGGACAACGTCTATCTGGGCGTAGGGGAAAAAGTGTTCTGGTTCCATACTGAAAAACATGAGGCCTACATTTTTTGGCTTGATGTATTCAGGCAGAGTGTTTACAATATTCATACTGCGGCACAGATCGATAAATTCCATATGTTTTGACGTCTCATAGAGTGAACTGCCAATCTCTTTGAGATAGGATTGGATCAGAGTTAAATTAAGATCAGCCAGATCAGCTCCGTGATTGATCCTGTCATCAAAAGGTATGTTGTTTGCAAGATTAAAGAGATCACGGGTTTCTTCCTCAGAAGGGGCTATGGTACTTGCCATTTTGCGTATATAGAAGACACGTTCTTTTTCATTTTTTGCCATGGTCTTTGGTGCGGAATATGGGCGCAGATAGCCGCCCGGCGCCCATATAACAATAAATTTCTTTTTTTCATAATCCGCCACCTCAACAATAGGAAGATATTCCGGCTGTATGCGTTTACATTTATTGAGCATATCTTTTAAATAATGATCGACTTTTTCTGGCGGAACGCCCTGGAAAGAGGCAGGGCGGCCATCCTTTTCTTTTACCCCAATAACAATATAACCACCGCCCCAATTATCAATATCATTGGCAAATGCGCAGATCGTTTTGAGAGATGCTTCGGCATCCCAGGTTTCCTTATATTCTATCCGTGCCCATTCCACAACATTTCCGGAAAGCAGTGTTTTAATATTAGTTGGAACAGCCATTGTTTACCTCCTGAACAGATTTTTTACCGGCCGCTTTTCTCCCAAAACGGCCGCCCCGTAAACACTGCCACAGACCTGGGGCGCATGATGAATCCGTTGTCAATGCGGGTCTCCTGTCCCTCAGGGTAGGTGTAGCGGCCCTGGCCGTCGCCGTAGGTGTTGACGCTTAGATACCAGGCGCCCCGGTGGTGAAGGTCAGGCAGGGTAATGTCCACGTCCTCCCAGTGGGCGTTGACGCACACGTACACCAAATCGTCCTTGCCCTTTTTCCGGTCGTAGCCCGCGAAGCTGACGCAGATGGTCTTGGAGTCCGGGGGAAGCTGGGTGACCCTGGCGTCGGTGCTGTGGCTTCGGAGGGCTTCCATGCCGCAGATGGCGTCGGGGAGCTTCCGGCGGATGACGGTGTGCTCATGGCGGTAATGGATCATAAACCGGAAAAATTCTAAAAGTTCCCGGTTTTTCTCCAGAAGGCTCCAGTCCAGCCAGGAGATCTCATTGTCCTGGCAGTAGCCGTTGTTGTTGCCGTACTGGGAGTTGCCGAACTCGTCGCCGGAAAGGAACATGGGGGTTCCCCGGCTGCACATCAAAACGGCGCAGGCGTTGCGTATCATGCGCATGCGCAGCTTGTTGACGGCGTGGTTGTCCGTGGGGCCTTCGATGCCGCAGTTCCAGCTGCGGTTGTCGCTGGAGCCGTCGGTGTTGTTCCAGCCGTTGGCCTCATTGTGCTTGTGGTTGTAGGCGTACAGGTCATACATGGTAAAGCCGTCGTGGCAGGTGATAAAGTTGATGCAGGAGTTGTAGCCTGCGTAGCTGCCCTTGTAGTCGGTGAAGAAGTCTCCGTACAGGTCGCTGGAGCCGGAGATGCTCCGGACAGCGTTCCAGGACTCCCAGAACTCGCCTTTTAAGAAGGAGCGGATACTGTCCCGGTACCTGCCGTTCCATTCGGCCCACCGCTTGTTGGCGGGAAAGCTGCCTACCTGGTACATGCCGCCTGCGTCCCAGGCCTCGGCGATAAGCTTTACGTTGCTCAGCAGCGGGTCGTAGGCCAGGCTTTTTAGGAGGGGAGGATTGTTCATGGGGGAGCCGTCTTCATTTCTCCCCAGGATGCTGGCCAGGTCAAACCGAAATCCGTCGATGCGGAAATTGATGGTCCAGTACCGCAGGCACTCCAAAATCATCTGCTGGACAATGGGGTGGTTGCAGTTTAGGGTGTTGCCGCAGCCGCTGAAATTGTAGTAGTTGCCGTCAGGGGTCAGCATGTAGTACATCTTGTTGTCAATGCCCTTGAAGCAGAAGGAGGGTCCCAGCTCATTGCCCTCGGCGGTGTGGTTGAATACCACATCAAGGATGACTTCGATGTCATGGTCATGGAGGGCTTTTATGAGGCTTTTCAGCTCCGTGCCTTCCTTGTTGTACTCCGCGGAGGCGGCGTAGCTTGCGTTTGGAGCGAAGAAGCTGACCGTGTTGTAGCCCCAGTAGTCCAGAAGCTTTCTGCCGTCAATCTCCCGGGAGTTCATGTTTTCGTCGAACTCAAAGACCGGCATCAGCTCCACGGCGTTGATGCCCAGCTCTTTTAAGTAGGGGATCTTTTCCTTCAGGCCGTCAAAGGTGCCGGGATGGGTTACGCCTGAGGTGTGGTGGCGGGTAAAGCCCCTTACGTGAAGCTCGTAGATGACCAGGTCGCACATCTCCTTGGAGGACTGGGGCATGTCCCCCCAGTCGAAGATATCCCGGATGACTTTGGCGTGATAGTTTTTCTTCTTCTTGCTGCCCCAGGAGTCCTGGCCCGTGACCGCCACGGCGTAGGGGTCAAGGAGCACGTTTTTTTTGTCAAAGATCATGCCCTCCTCCGGGGAGTAAGGGCCGTCGATGCGGTAGGCGTACTCAAAGGTTTCTATATCCAGGTCGAACACGATCATGGAGTACACGTCCCCGATCTTGTAGGATTCGGGGAAGGGCAGGACGGCAAAGGGCTCCTCCTCGTCCCGGCCGAACAAAAGAAGCTCGCAGGATGTGCCGTTGTGGGTGTGGATGGTAAAATTTACCCCGTTGGGAAGGGCCATGGCTCCGTTTACGTCAAAGAGACCGGGACGCACGGAAAAGCCGGCGATCTCACCCATGGGGGTGAAGGAAATCGGATGGTCCAGAAGGTATTTCTGTGTATAAGGTATCAAGGGGATTCCTCCTGTCTGTGGTCATGTACGTTTGGAGTCCGGACCCAAAAGGCAGGGGAGACTTTGGCAGTACATGGTGATGGGGCCGCCGGATCTGTCCGGGTATGTGCCGGGGGATCCGTGGGCCTGTGATTAATCGGTCAGTCTGCACATCAGCAGACCGGCTGATCCGTAGTTTGCTGTTATGGGTTTATTATAGGGGGTTTGGGGGCCTGCGTCAAATGGTATTTGCGGCGTAGGTATGGGGCGGGGATTCATAAAGAGTGGTTACAAGACGCAGAGAGAAATATAAAAGTGAACAGGTCTGACGATTAAAAAATAATTTTAAAAATTTATAAAAAAACCTCCCATT
>CAJUFP010000031.1 GCA_910585645.1 uncultured Hungatella sp.
TGTGTGGGATCAGGGGAGAGAGGCAGGGCTGAAAGAGGGAGTTAGAGCGGGAAAGATTCAGGGAATAGAGGAGGGAAAAGCCGAAGGAATCGTTGTGGGAAAAGCTGAAGGCGAACAGCTTCTGGCGGCTTTGATGGAGCGCCTGATTGCCGATAACCGGATGGAAGATGTGAAGCTGGCAGCCAGCGACGAGCAGGCTCGGAGACGGTTTTACGGAGAATATGGAATAGAGGATAACGGCTCTCATTTATCTCCTAAATCGCCTGATACACCTTTGCAATAGCCGGGGGTTCCTTCAGCTTTTCCTGGTGAAGAGGCATCCGGAAAGGAGGCGGAGAAAAATACACAGGCGTGGAGATTGATGCGACTCTGCTCCCCAAGATGAAGGCGGAAGTCATTGTGGCTGCCATCCTTGTAAAGACAGTGATCGAAACTGCCAAGAAAACGCTTTGTACCGGACATATGGGAGACGGCAGGATCTTGTCTACCATGTAGACTATGGGGCTTTTGGCGCTGACCAGCGCCAAGTTATGTGATCTATGGAAATGGGCAGGTGCGGCAGTAGGAGAGGTCTGAATAGGTATAGATGAAAGAGAGGCTGTTGTCTCGGGAAGGAAAAGATTCCCGGGATGACAGCCTTTTTTGCGGATAACACATTTGAACATAAACCGTGTATGTGGCGTTTACAGAGACCATCCCTGTAAATAATCTTAAGAATTTTCTAACTTTAAATAGTATTCTGCCAATTGCAGAGCTTTCCTGATTTTTTCTTTTGGATAGCGATTACATAACTGTGCAAATCTCCTGTGCAAGGGAGAGATCGTGGTATCAGGTGTTCCATGGACAAGGTAATCAACCGTGGTTTCACAGGATTGCGCGATAAGGACCAGAACCTCGATGCTGGGAGTCCGCCTGCCTGTTTCCAGAAGGGCCAGGTAGGAGGTGGAGATATAATTTTCGTCAGCAAAAGCTTCCTGGGTTTTGTCCTGTTCCTGCCGCAGCTGTCGGATGCGGTTTCCCATTGCTTTCAAATCCATTGAACTGTTCGTTGAGAATCACCACCTTTTGGAAAATTTGTTAAATAATTATTATATTGCATATGTCATTTAAGTAGGAGTTATTATTTCTAATAGAAATAAAATTATTGACTAATAGAAATAAATAGAGTAAACTGGAAGAAAAAATATATGAGGAGGTATAAAATGAAACACAGAGGGAAAAGGATTTTAGCAGGTTGTTTGGCGGTTTTTGGATGTGTAAGTTTTCATGTTACGACAGTATTGGCTGCGTCCGATCTCAGACTAAATCCAGATGCGCTTGAAAGATTGAAGGGGCAGGGCTATGTAATTGGTGGTGAATGGGAGATGCCTGCCAATGAGTTATTTTTAGGGATGGACAGTAATTTTACGCTTAATGATATTTCAGGGAAATTGGGAAAATATAACCTTCCGGTCATGTCCTGGTCAGGGATGGATACGGAAGGAGTAGTTATGGGAAATTTATATATTGCCATCAGCGGAGAAAAAATTGTGGATATAGATCATGTTATGAATCAGTCATTGCCTGCTGATGTGGTTTTGTCAACAGCTTTTTTGGATCCAGGATATGGCGAGTTTGGAATGGGTCAATATTTGAATACAGCCCAGTGGGCCAATGGTCAGGATGGAACAGATGTGGTGATCCAGCGTGTTAAGGAAATAAATGGAGGAGATTCTCTGGGGCAGCAGGCGGTACAGAGCAGTACACCATGGCGCAGTAACAGCGAAGGGTGGTGGTATCAGGAGTCTGATGGGAGTTATCCACGCAATCAGTGGAAGCAGGTGAATGGATTGTGGTATTATTTTGATGAAAGCGGGTATATGGCCACAGGTTGGCGTATGATTGATGGAAAGTGGTACTTTTTGCAGGAGGGAAACGGGGACATGGCCACAGGTTGGAAAATGATTAATGGCACCTGGTATTATTTCCATGACGATGGGAGTATGGCGGCAAATGAGAGAGTGGGTGATTATTATTTGACAGGTATGGGGGCTATGCAATAAATATTTCCCGGAATGGAACCACCGCTATTCATGCGGTGGTTCTATACTGTCACCTTAAGGTAAATATTTTCTTTCTTAAAAAGTAAATTGTGCGAAAACATTGCAGAATTTTCCAATGAGTGGTATGATAGACAAGATAATACACAAAGGAATCTATCAATTTAAGTTTATTTTATATCAGAAAGACAAAGGGTAAGAGTATGAAAAAGCGTTTGCTGCTGCTGACAGGTGTGTGTTCCGTATTGTTTGCCGTGGAGGCCCAGGCGGGGCGGCTGGTCAGTGACGAGACCGGGCTTCGGTATATCAATGATGACGGCACCGTGAAAACCGGCTGGCATCAGGAGGGCGTGGATGGTCCCTGGTATTACTTCGGGGAGGACGGCTATGCTGTGAAGGAGTGGTTTAAGGAAAACAACAGGCTGTACTATTTCAGGCCGGAGAATGGCCAGATGATCACAGACCGCATAACATCTTTTGGAACACCTATGGCTTACCAGTTTGAGGACAGCGGCGCCTGCACGGCTATGTGGGATTATTATGACGGGTGGCTGAAGGATGATCGGGGGTGGTATTATCGAAACTATTCCCAGAGCTATGCCGTGGGGTGGAAGCGGATCGACGGGGAGTGGTACTATTTTGACGAGGAAGGGTATATGAAGACCGGCCTTGTGGATGTAGGCGGAGTCCTCTACTACCTGGAGGACAGCGGCGTCATGGTCCACGATGACAGCAGGACCGTCAACGGGGTGACCTATACCTTTGACAGTTCGGGGGGAGCCCATGTGGGGGCGGAGGCGGCAGCCCAGGCAGCGGCGGCAGCATCCGCGTCCTCCCAAAGCGGCGCCAATGTGGTCAATGGGGACTGGCCCTATAAGCCTATCACCCCCATCCTTCCGGATGACCAGAAGTCGGAATTTCAGAGAAGCGTGGATGCCATGGCGGACTCCATCCTGGCAGGGATTGTCAATGATTCCATGACCAAAAGGCAGAAGGCGGAGGCCATTTACGCCTGGGTGCGGGGAAATTTCCGTTACAGCGGCCACTCCGCCACCAGAGACTGGGTTCAGGAGGCCTACCAGGGGATCCGCAGGCGCCACGGGGACTGTTATACCTATTTTGCCGTGTCCCAGGAGCTGCTGACCCGGTGCGGGATCCCCTGCATTGAGGTGATACGCTATACGGACAATGACCACTACTGGAATCTGGTGCAGTTGGAGGACGGAAACTGGTATCATTTTGACACCACGCCCAGAAGGGCAGGGGGATATTTCTGTCTGTGGACCGACGGGCAGATGCTGTCCTACTCCGCAAGCCACGGAGGAAGTTTTGCCTTTGACCAGTCGCTGTACCCGCCTACGCCTTAGCGCGGCGATGTATTAGCGTAGCCATGCCCAAATATACCCGCTGATTAGCGGCTATATACCAGAGAGGAATGGCGCTGCAGGTAACAAAGTAAAAAGTAATAAGGGGGACCTTTAAGATGGAAGAGCTTATGGAAATACTGGAAGATATGAACCCGGAGGTGGACTATGAAACCAGCCAGAACCTGGTGGACGACGGAATTCTCACCTCCTTTGAGCTGGTGGTCCTGGTGACCCAGATCAGCGACGCCTTTGGCGTAACCATACCGCCTGCGTGGATCGTTCCGGAGAACTTTAATTCCGCTGCCGCCATCATGGCCATGATCACGCGGCTGGAAGAAGGGGAGTAGCCATGCATCTGGTGTCCTACGAGTTTGGAGCGTTTTTGGTCATCCTTGTGGCGCTCTACTATGTGCTTCCCGGCAGGTTTCAGTGGGCTGTGCTTTTGGCGTTCAGCTATCTGTTCTACATTCGGGGCGGCGTGATCTACCTGCTGTATCCCCTCATAACCACTGCCAGCACCTGGTTTTTAGCCAGGGCCATGGGGGATAGAACCCTCCGGTTTCGGGCGTGGGTGAAGGAGAAGAAACCTGGCAGGGAGGAAAAAACTGCCTGTAACCGCAGGGTAAAGGCAGGGCAGAGGCGTCTTTTGGTCCTTGGTTTGGTTCTTAATTTCGGCATTCTGGCGGTTCTCAAGTATTTCCGGTTTTTTCTGGAAACTATCGGCGCTCTTGCAGGGCTTGGAGGCGGGGAGGGCGTCTGGGCCTGGGGAGACTGGATCCTGCCTCTGGGGATCTCCTACTACACCTTTCAGTCCATGGGATATCTGATTGATGTGTACTACTGCAAGTACGAGCCGGAGAAAAATCCTGCCAGGTTTGCCCTGTTCGTGTCCTTCTTTCCCCAGATGGTGGCAGGCCCCATCAGCCGCTTTGACCAGATGAGGGAAGAGCTGTACAAACCCCACCGGTTTCAGATGGAAAATATAATCCTTGGAGCCAGGCGGATGCTGTGGGGATACTTTAAAAAGCTGGTGGTGGCGGACCGGCTGGGGCCGGCGGTGGCTGTCATCATCCGTTCCCCGGAAACCTACGACGGGATCTACGTGCTTTTGGGCATGATCGGGTACGCCATATGGATGTACGCGGATTTTGCCGGAGGCATGGATATTGTGCTGGGGACCGCAAAGCTTTTTGGCGTCTTGCTGCCGGAGAACTTTGACAGGCCCTTTGCCTCCAAAAGTCTGGGAGAGTTTTGGCGCAGGTGGCATATGACATTGATGCTGTGGCTGCGGGAGTACATCTTTTTCCCTGTATCCACAAGCCGCCTGGCAAAGCGGATGTCTAAGCTGGCCTCAAAGGTTATGGGCAAAAAGGCGGCGGGAAAGGTTCCCGTGTACATTGCCACCCTGACCGTGTGGTTTGTGGCCGGCATCTGGCACGGGGCTTCCTGGAATTTTATTGCCTGGGGCCTGGCAAACGGCGTGGTTCTGCTGGTTTCCCAGGAGATGGCGGGAGGTTACAGACGGTTTCACGCCATATTCCCCTTTGGGAAAACCAGGGCATATGAGATCTTCCAGGTGATCCGCACCTTTCTTATGTTTGCCTTCCTGGAGATGTTTGAATACTATCCCTTTGCCACGGTGTTTGCCATGGGGAAAAGTCTTCTCACATCCTGGTCCGCGGGACAGCTGTTTGACGGGCGGGCTGAGGCTTTGGGGCTTTCCCCGGCAGATCTGGGAGTTCTGGCCCTGGGCGTGGCGCTGATGGTCCGGAGCGGGTTTCGGAAGGCGGAAGAGGCGGAGGAAGGGACAAAGCGCAGGTCCTTTTTCGCGCGGTACATAGAGGTCTTCGGGCTGTTTGTGCTTGTGGTGGTGACGGGAGTTTACGGCCGGGGCTATGATGCCAGCCAGTTTATCTACAATCAGTTTTGACCGGAGGAGGAGCGGCATGAACGTTAGGAAGATCCTTAAAATCAGCGCCGTGGCGCTGGCGTCCGCAACAGTCCTTTGGGCCCTTCAGCGCCTTCTTGTGCCCAAATATATGGGCAAGGTGGTGGAGGGAGCGTTGATCCGGGAATATTATGAAGAAAAGAGTCCCCACGACGTGATCATTCTGGGGGACTGCGAGGTGTACGAGAATTTGTCCCCGGTTGTGCTTTGGAGGGAGTTTGGCATTGCCAGCTATATCCGGGGCAGCGCCCAGCAGCTGATCGCCCAGTCCTACTACCTGCTGGAGGACACCTTAAGGCATGAATCGCCGAAGGCTGTAATCTTAAGCGTCTCGGCCATGCAGCAGTATAAGCAGGACAATGAGACGTACAACCGCATGACCCTGGACGGAATGAAGTGGTCCCCCTCAAAAGTGGGCGCCATCCGGGCCACCATGATGGAGGATGAGCATATGACAGAGTATGTGTTTCCCCTGCTGCGGTTCCATTCCCGGTGGCGGGAATTAGAGGCGGATGACTTCCGGTATTTCTGGGAGAAGAGGAAGGTGAGCCACAACGGATACTACATGCGGGCCGACGTAAGGCCGGCGGGAGAGTTTCCGGCAGAGAGAAGGCGCTCCAGCTATGCGTTTGATGAGAGGGCCTGGCAGTACCTGGATAAGATCAGAACTTTGTGCCGGGAGCGGGGGATCACCCTGATCCTCATGAAAGCTCCCTCCCTGTACCCGGCCTGGTATCCCCAGTGGGATCAGCAGATCCGGGACTATGCGGGGGAACACGGGCTTTTGTACATCAACTGTATAGAAAAGAGCGGGGACATCGGCATTGATTTTTCCTGGGACACCTACGACGGGGGACTTCACATGAATGTGTACGGGGCAGAGAAGATGTCCCGGTACTTGGGGGACATTTTGCTGGACGTGCCGGGCGTAAAGGACCAAAGACAGGAAGCAGGAGAGGGGGCCATGGCTGCGGAGTGGGAAGAAAAATGCCGGTTCTACGATGAAATGAAGGCAGCCCAGGAGCAGGAGTTTGAGGATAAGGGTTACTTAAGCCAGTTTGCCCAGTAGGGCAGGCGGACTTTTGAATAAACATACATAAAGGAGGAAGTAACTGATGAAGAAATTAAGAAAGTACCTGGTGATGGCAGGACTGGCAGCGGCATTGGCCGCCGCGCCCATGACTTCGTACGCCGGGATCTGGGGGAGCGCGAAGAAGGACAGCGCCCAGACGGAGACAGCGGCCTATGAGTTTAAGTCCGGGGATACGGTGATCGCCATGGGAGCCGAGGCCGCCTCGGTGGTGAAGGCTCTCGGCAAGCCGGCAAAGGCCGTGTTTGAGGCGGACAGCTGCGCTTACCAGGGCAAGGACAAGGTGTACACCTACGCCGGGTTTGAGCTGAACACCTACCCGGTGGACGGCAAGGAGCACATTGCCTCCGTGTATTTCCTGGATGATTCCGTGGCCACGCCGGAGGGCATAAAGATCGGCTCCAAGGCAAAGGATGTGGTAGACGCCTATGGCAAGGAGTACAATAAGGAGGAGCAGAAGCTTGGCACCTACAGCTACTCCACAGACACGGCAGAGCTTAGGATCTACACCACGAAAGATGTGGTGGACGGGGTGGAGTATCTGGTAAAAGCCGCCAAATAGCCGGAGAGGACAAAAGACAATGGTAAAAAGTGTTCTGGATTATCTGGAAAATACCGCTTCCCTGTATGGGGAGCGGTGGGCTTACAGGGACGCGAAAGAGGCCTTTACCTTTGGCCAGGTCCGGTCCATGGCAAGGCGGGAAGGGACTTTTATTGCCGGCCTTAAGGCTTGGAACCGGCCGGTGGCGGTCTTTATGGAAAAGAGCGCGTCCATGATGATTGGATTTCTGGGGGCTGTGTACGGCGGGTGCTGCTATTGTCCTCTGGATATCTCCATGCCAAAGGACAGGCTGTCCGTGATCCTTAAGACCCTTGACCCGGCGGCAGTGATCTATGGCAGGGGGCAGGAAGAGCAGATCAGAAACATGGATCTGTCCTGCCCTGTTTTCATGTTTGAGGAGCTGTGCCTGAAAGAAGAGGACCCGGGGATCTTAGAGGAAATAAGAAGGAGAAGGACAGACCTGGACCCGCTGTATATTCTGTTTACCAGCGGCTCCACAGGCGTTCCCAAAGGCGTTGTGGTGAGCCACCGGGTTATAATCAACAACATGGAATGGCTGGAGGAGGAGTATGGTTTTGGCCCGGAGGATGTGATGGGCAACCAGGCTCCCCTGTATTTTGACGTGTCGGACCATGATGTGTACTGCCCGTTGAAGTTCGGATGCAGCACAGTCATCATTCCGCCGGAGCTGTTTACGTTTCCTGTCAGGCTTATGGCCTTTCTCAATAAGGAGCGGGTCACTGGGATCTTCTGGGTCCCATTTGCCCTGTGTACGGCGGCTAATTTAAGGGCTTTGGAGGTGGAAACCCCAAAATACTTAAAGTACATATTCTTTGCCGGGGAGGTGATGCCGCTAAAGCAGCTGAATTACTGGCGCAGATTTGTGCCTGACGCCTGTTACTGCAATATGTACGGGCCTACGGAGACCTATGTGTGTACCTACTTCAACGTGGACCGGGAGTTTGAAGATGACGAAACCCTGCCTATCGGGCGGCCCTGCGGCAACGTGGACATTCTGGTGCTGGACGAAAAAGACAGGCAGATCCTTCCGGGAGATCAGGGGGAGGGAGAGCTGTGCGTGAAAGGCTGCGCCCTGGCTTTGGGGTATTACCATGATCCGGAGCGGACCGGGGCGCGGTTTGTGCAGAACCCCCAAAATCCTCACTATCCGGAGAGAATATACCGCACCGGGGATTTGGTGAGCTACAATGAGCGGGGAGAGCTTGTGTACCATGACCGGATGGATCTTCAGATCAAGCGGCTGGGCTACCGCATTGAGCTGGGGGAGATCGAGGCGGCCTCGGCGGGAATCGCAGGGATCAGGGATCGGGCCTGCGTCTACGATCCGTCCAGGCAGATGATTCTATTTTTCTATACAGGGAAAAAGCTGGAAAAGAGGGAGCTTTCGGCAGGGCTGTCAGCAAAGCTTCCGAAATACATGATGCCAAACAGATATATTTATCTGGAAGAGATGCCAAGAAACCAGAATGGAAAGATTGACAGAAAGAGGCTGAAAGAGCAGTATGGGTAAAGGCTTGCAAAAGGGAACAAGATGGCGGCTGGGGGCAGTGCTCCTGGCCGCGGCTGCCCTTGTGGGGGGATGCGGGGAGTCAGGGCATACCAAGGGAGAACGGACGCCTGCTCTAAAACCGGAGGCGGGGGAGCGTATGAGGGAGGACGGGATCACGATTCAGGTTGTGGGCGTGGGGACAGCGGAGGCCGAAAATCCAGGGGCGATTTTGGGGCAGGTCTTTGGGCAGGCCGCAAAATCGGTGGCAGATGAGATTCGGGCCGGGAAAGGGGATCGTCTCCCAGCGTCGGTTCTGGAAAAAGACTGGCCGGAGGTCTTGGACCCTGCTCTGGTATATCCGGGGGAGATCCTGGAGGAGAAGGGGGTAAGGCACGCGGGGGAGGAGAGATTTTTCACCATAAGTCCCATAGACGACTACATATTTGGCCGCATGGACGGCAACTCGTACCGGGAGGGTTGTCCTGTGGCGCGGGAGGATTTAAGGTATCTTTTGATTCTCCACTATGATCTTTCCGGCAACATCCGGGTGGGGGAACTGGTGTGCCACAAATCTGTCAGCGAAGACATGAGAAGGATCTTTCGGGAATTGTACGAGGCCCGGTATCCCATCGAAAAAGTCGCGCTTATTGATGATTACGGAGGGGACGACGACTGGTCAAGCAGGGATAACAACACGTCCTGTTTTAATTACCGCACAGTTGCCGGGAGCAATAAATTGTCACTTCATGGACTTGGGGTTGCAATTGACGTGAATCCTTTGTATAATCCTTATATTACGTGGAATGAACAGGGGGAAATCCGATGCGCTCCCAGGCAGGGAGCTGCCTATATGGACAGGAGTGTGGATTTTCCCTGTAAAATAGATGAAGATGACCTTTGCTGCCGGCTTTTTACCCAGGCCGGTTTTACCTGGGGAGGAGCCTGGGAGGGCCGCCGGGACTATATGCATTTTTCCCGGGGGTACAGGCCGGAAGGATAGAGCCGTTTTTCCGGGGCATTGGTCGGATCTGATATACGGGGCGTTTCCCAACAGGCGTTGTGTCCGGTCGGCAGATGGGCGCAGGGCGTTGGGGAGGGTTCACATAGAAACAGGAGGGGATCATGTCATGGCCAGAGTACAAGCCAAAAAGACGCAGACAGAGGAACAGGTAAAAGCAAAAACGCAGCCCAAGGCGGCAAAGGAGACAAAGCCGCAGCTAAAGGACCAGCCCAACCAGGCGGTGCTTGCCATGGATATCGGCACCAGGAGCATTATCGGCATGGTGGGTATGGTGGAGGACGGCAGGATCAAGATCGTCGCCGTGGAAAAAGAAGAGCACTCGGAGCGGGCCATGATCGACGGGCAGATCGAGAATATCGAGAAGGTGGCGTCCCTGGCCGGGAAGGTGAAGCGGCGGCTGGAGCATAAGACAGGCATCCGGCTTAGCCGGGTGTGCGTGGCCGCGGCCGGAAGGGCTCTGCGGACAAAGAGGGCGGAGTATGAGCTGGAGCTTTCCGGGTCCCAGCTGATCGACGACGAGATCATCAGCCGTCTGGAGGCAGGGGCCATCACCAGGGCGGAGGAGGCCTTTGACGCGGAGAATGAGGCGGCTGAGGACACCCGGCGCTTTTACCTGGTGGGGTACACGGTTTGCCAGTATTATCTAGATGAGTACACCATCTCGAATCTGAAAGACCACAGGGGCAAAAAGGTGAAGGTGGATCTGATCGCCACGTTTCTGCCCAGCGAGGTAGTGGAGAGCCTGTACACGACCATGAACAAGATCGGTCTGGAGGTGGCCAGTTTGACTTTGGAGCCCATAGCTGCCATCAACGCGGCTATCCCGGAGAACATCCGCCTTCTGAACCTGGTGCTGGTGGATATCGGCGCCGGTACCTCGGATATCGCGGCCTGCACCGGAGGAAGCATCACAGGCTACACCATGGCCACCGTGGCAGGGGACGAGATCACAGAGACCATTATGAAGCAGTACCTGGTGGATTTCTCCACAGCCGAGAACATCAAGGCCAGGCTGGATCTGGAGGAGGAGATCACCTTTAAGGATATCCTGGGGATGGATTACCAGGTTTCCAGGGACGAGATCTTCCAGTGCATCCAGGGAACCTCCGGGATCCTGTGCAAGGAGATCGCAGGCAAAGTGCTGGAGGTCAACGGCGACGCGCCGTCAGCGCTGTTTTTGGCCGGAGGCGGCAGCAAGCTGGCGGGATTAAAAGAGGGTCTCACCGCCGCTCTGGGCATGGCCCCCGGCAGGGTGGCCATTGCGGGCAATTATTTTAACGCCAACGCGTGGTCGGAGGAGTACGACTTAAATAACCCGGAGTACGCCACCCCCCTGGGGATCGCCGTATCCTCGGGATTGAACATGATCAATGACAGCTTCCGGGTCATTCTGAACAATAAGCCGGCCAAGCTGTTTCGCAGCGGCAGCTTTACGGCGCTGAACCTTCTGATGATGAACGGGTACAATTTCAGGGATCTCTTGGGGAGAGCCGGACAGAACCTGGTGGTCATTGTCAACGGGACCAGGAAGATCTTCTACGGAAGCGCCTCGGAGCCGGCTACCCTGCTGATCAACCAGAAGGAGGGAAAGCTTTCGGATATTATCCACGCCGGGGACTCCATTGATTTTGTGCCCGCGGTGCCGGGCATCGGTGCCAAGGCCTGTCTGGGGGATATCGACGGGGCGGCGGACTGTGTGGACATTACGCTGAACGGGATCCATGTGCCTCTTAAGACGCCCTTAAAGAGCGGGGATGTGATCCACATGATCCTGCCGAAGAAGGCCGAGGTGAAGAAGGAAGCGGAGCCGGCGGCGAGAGAAGAGGAAGAGTCCGGCGGGGAAGGCGAGGCTTTCGGGGCTGACAGAGTTGACCGTCAGGCAGGAGATGAGGGGAAGACAGAAGCTGAGGATCGGAAAGCCGGAGATTTGGCGTCAGAACCGGGGAAAGGCGTCCCGGAGAATGGGGCCGCCGGGAGAGAGGCAGCCTTGGATGAGAACAGGGCGCGGGAAAAGGCGGAGGCCGGACCAAAGGATGCCGTGAGAGGTCAGGACGCCAGGCAGGCGGCCGGGGCCTTGGATGAGAACAGGGCGCGGGAAAAGGCGGAGGCCGGATCACAGGATGCCGTGAGGGGACAGGACGCCAGGCGGCTGGACGGGGCTTTGGATATAGGAGAGCCAGGACCGGGCCGGACTTCTCATGAGAATGGTGAGAATGGTGAGAAGCAGACTCCAGAACCCACACCGGCAGAGGTCAGAGCCGGGTGGAAAGCACAGGCTTCCCCTGAGGCCAGGCCGCAGGCATCTGAGACTTCAAAGAGCGAAAGGGGCAGAAGCTCAGGCACGGCTCTGGACAGGCTGGGCCGTTTTGGGGCTGTCATAACGCCCATGATGGGCGGGCAGAGCGAAGAGGCCAAGCCGGAGCCTGCCTGGGAAAGTCAGCCTGTTGAACCCCAGCCTGTTGAAACCCGGAGAAAGGATTCGGGGGAGACAGAGGATGAGGCGGTCCCTTTGGAAAGCGGGAAAGAAGAGACGGCAGATGAGGAGACTGTCGTTGAAGAAGTTCAGGAGCCTATGGCCGCGGCAGGGAAGAGGACGGTGATGTTTCGGCTTAACGGCGCTTCTATTGAACTGCCTGGGAAAGAGGATGGCAGTCCCTATTACCTGATGGACATGATCCAATACTCCGGTATTGACCTGGAGCACCCCCGGGGGGTGGTGAAGCTGATGGTCAACGGCGCGCCCGGCATGTTCCAGCAGGCGCTGCGGGAGGGGGATGTGGTGTGTATCGAGGAGGAGAAGCGGTGATGTGAGCCGGCTTCAAGAGCAGGAAAACCTTGCAGAGCAGAAATCATGGGAACATTTAAGGGGAGATGATTTTCGTCTCCCCTCTCTTTTTTCCAAAATCTACTCGCCGGTCTTTTCTTTGGCGTTTTGGTATGTAAACCCGCACGTCAATTCTCAGCTGGAGAAGAGCCCGCAGCCTTACAGATTCTTCCGATATTCCGTAGGCGATATCCCGGTCTGTTTTTTAAACAGCCGGCTGAAATACAGCGGATTGTCATACCCAACGATGGAGGCCACCTCAGTCACATTGTAGTCCAGGGTCCCGAGAAGTCTCTGGGCGTTGGCAATGCGGACGGAGATGATGTACTGCATGGGGGTCATGCCGGTGTACTGTTTAAAGCTGCGGATGAACCAGGCAGTGCTCCGGTGCATGCTTTGGGCGTACTCATCGATGACAATGTCCGTGTTGTAGTTTTCGCTGAAATGGCGGATGGCGGCCTCCATTTCATTTTGTACATAGTCCGCCGTCTTGTGGCCGCCCTGAAGCTGGCGGCTGATCAGGATCAGAAGCTGGCGCAGGTGGAGGGCCAGGACCTCCTCATAGTGGGGCCTGCACAGCTGGAGTTCCTGAATCATCTTCTGGAACAGGTTCTGGTATTCCGGAAACTGGCCTGTGTAAAAGACGTGGCCGGTCAGGGGGATGCCGTACTTTCTTAAAATATTCTTTACATCGCTTCCTGTGAAATGGACCCAGAACACTTCGGTCTGGTCAACTCCATAATATACATATCTCTGCATTTCCTTGGGCAGATACAAAACCATGTGTCCCGCCGTGACGGTTACGTCCTCGTCATTGAAAAAAAAGTGGGCCTTTCCCGCCGCCACGTAGAGCAGCTGAAAGTCAATGCGGCCTCTGGGGCGGTAGGTGGGCAGCTTAGGCCTGGTGTAGAGGCGGTAGGTGCCGCAGCTTCCCACCACCAAAGGTTTGGTCTTGTCCTTAAAATCCACCAGGGAGTTGTGCAAATATCCTGCGTTCATGTACATAGGGATCCCTCCATTTACGCGCGTCCGAAAAGTGATCGACAAGAACATTATATCATTTTGTGCATGGTTTGTCCAATCTTGTTCATGGACGGATTTCCTGAAATTCACTATAATCGAATTATCATAAAAAATAAGGGGAAGGCAGACGTGATTGTAGAAAAATATTATGAGGATCTGAAAAAACTCCATGTAAACACCATGCCGCCAAGGGCTTACTATATGCCCAGGGACAAGGACGGTTTAAGCAGGCGGCAGATGTTAAACGGGACATGGGAATTTAGGTACTATGACAGTATTTATGATCTGGAGGAGAGATTTTGGGAGGAAGACTTTTGCGGGGAGGCGTTTTCCGAAGTCACCGTCCCGGGGGTGTGGCAGAACTACGGGTATGACCGGCATCAGTACACCAACATCCGGTATCCCTTTCCCCTGGACCCGCCCTATGTGCCCTGTGACAATCCCTGCGGAGCTTATGTGTACCGTTTTTCCTATAAGAAGGACAAAGACGCGCCCAGGGCGTACTTAAACTTTGAGGGCGTGGACTCCTGCTTCTATGTGTGGCTCAACGGCGCATTTGTGGGCTACAGCCAGGTTTCCCACTCCACCAGCGAATTTGACGTGACAGATCATGTGCGGGAGGGGGAGAACCGGCTGGCGGTGCTGGTGCTGAAATGGTGCGACGGAAGCTATCTGGAGGATCAGGATAAGTTCCGCATGAGCGGCATTTTCCGGGATGTGTACCTGTTAAAGCGGGCCGGACAGGGGATCTTTGACTACTTTATCACCACGGACCTAAAAGACGGGCAGGCGTGGATAAAGGCGCGGATTCGGTTCTTTGACCAGGCAGTTCCGGTAAAGGTCTCTCTGGCCAACATGGCGGGAAGAAGACTGGAGACGGAGATGGTCTGGGAGGAGCTGCCGGAGGCAGAAAAGGAAAACGGATATGAGAAGCAGCTGAGCCTGCACGTCAAAGACCCAAAACTCTGGGATCCGGAGCGGCCCTGTCTCTACACTCTGACCTTTGAGACGGACCATGAGATCATCCGGGAGAAGGTGGGCATCCGCAAGATTGAGATCCGGGACAGCGTGGTGTATCTCAATGACAGCCCTATAAAATTCCGGGGGGTGAACCGCCACGATTCCAACCCGGTCACCGGGTTTGTGGTCACAAAAGAGCAGATGGAGCAGGATCTGCTGCTGATGAAGCAGCATAATTTCAACGCCGTCCGCACCAGCCATTATCCAAACGCGCCTTATTTCTACCAGCTGTGCGACCGGTACGGGTTTCTGGTCATTGACGAGGCAGACAATGAGAGCCATGGGACCCAGTACCAGTACCTTAAGGACTTAGAGTGGGAGAACCGGGCCGCAAGGTGGAATGAGCGGATCGCGGACAACCCGGAGTACATAGAAGCCACCCTGGACCGGGTACGGCTCTGCGTCCACAGGGACAAGAATCGGCCCTGCGTGGTTGTCTGGTCCATGGGAAATGAGTGCGCCTACGGCTGCACCTTTGAGGAGTCCCTTAAGTGGACCAAAGAGTTTGACCCCGGGCGGCTGACCCATTTTGAAAGCGCGTTTTACAGGAGCAAAAAGAGGAAATACGATTTTTCCAATATAGATCTGCACAGCAGGATGTATCCCTCCTTTGAGGAGATCCAGGAGTATCTGGACAGCAGCCCGGATAAGCCTTACCTGATGTGCGAATACTGCCATGCCATGGGCAACGGCCCCGGGGATCTGGAAGACTATTTTCAGGTGATGGACAGCCATGACAACATGTGCGGCGGCTTTGTGTGGGAGTGGTGCGACCACGCGGTGTACAAAGGCCAGGCTGAAAACGGAAAATCCATGTATTTTTACGGCGGCGACCACGGGGAGCGGCTCCACGACGGCAATTTCTGCATGGACGGCCTGGTGTACCCGGACAGAACCCCGCACACAGGGCTTTTGGAGTACAAAAACGTCCATCGCCCGGCCAGAGTCACAGCCTATGACCAGGAGACGGGAGTTTTGGAGCTGAAAAATCATATGGATTTTGTGGATCTGAAGGACTACCTGTTTTTGGTGTACGAGACCCTGTGCGACGGCAATGTGATATCCATGGGAAAGATCCATGATCTTCCCTCCATAAAGCCTCACGAAAAAGGGCAGATCTCCCTGGCAGTTCATATCCCCAAAAAGGGCAGATGTTTCCTGAAAGTGTGCTATTGTCTCAGACAGGAAAGCGAGCTTCTCACAGAAGGGTATCTGCTGGGATTTGACGAGATTCCCCTGAACAGTGAGGACAACCAGAATCAGACCGCCAAAAGGCTTTTGGATCAATGGCCCCGCAGTGGAAAAAGCGTCACGGAAAGCCAGAAGGGCAGAGGGCAAAAAGACCCGTGGAACGAAGGCGAAGAGTCCAAATATCCGGGGTTTGATGTGGAGGAGACCGGCAAATATCTGACTATACAAGGCGGCGGTTTTTCCTGTGTCTTTGACAAGCGCGCAGGGATGTTTACCTCCTGGAATGTGGGAGGGGAGCTTCTCCTGAAACCTATGGAGGTCAATATCTGGAGAGCTCCCACGGACAATGACCGGAAGCTTAAACTGGAGTGGGAGCGGGCTTTCTATGACCAGGCTTTTACCAGGGCCTATGAAACCTGCTGTGTCCGGGAGGAAGACGGGCTCCACATCCGCTGCCAGATGTCTCTTGCGGCGGACTCCATCCAGAGAATCCTGGATATTGAGGCGGACTGGATGGTAGGGCCGGCAGGGGAGCTGGCAGTGTCCATGAAGGTGAAGCGGGACATGGAATTTCCAGAGCTGCCCAGGTTCGGGCTGCGTCTGTTTTTGCCAAAGGAATTTGACCGGGTAACCTACTGCGGCTTAGGCCCCCAGGAAAGCTATGTGGACAAATGCCGGGGGGCAAGCCACGGCCTGTACAAAAGCAGGGTAGAAGACCTCCATGAGGACTATATCCGTCCCCAGGAAAACGGCAGCCACTTTGACTGCGACTACGTCATGACAGAAAACGGCCACAGGAAGCTGGCCGCTGTAAGCACAAGCCCATTCAGCTTTAACGCCTCTATATACACCCAGGAGGAGCTGACGAAAAAGGGGCATAATTATGAGTTGGAGGAGTGCGGGTGTACGGTGCTGTGTCTGGATTACAGGCAAAACGGCATTGGATCAAACAGCTGCGGACCAGAGCTTTTAGGCAGGTACAAGCTGGCAGAGGAAGGATTTCAGTTTGATTTAAAGCTGATCCCGAACACGTAAGGATCATCCGGCGAAAGGGCGCTGCGGGCATGCAGATTCCGGACCAGCGGCGTCCTGTGGCCGGATACTGAATATAGAACATAAGGCCCTTTCGGTGTCCGGCCAGACATCAAAAAGGGCCATAAACAAAGAAGTACGCCCGGGCGTATGGACATAAACTTGTAGCAGGCGACAATCAGTATCAAAAAAGAAAGGAAGGATACAATGGGGAAAACGAGACACACAGGAAACGGGAACCTGAAAAAAGAGCTGAAAAAATATCTGCCTTTTTACATGTTCCTGCTTCCGGCCATCATCCTTGTGGTCCTGTTCTGCTATATGCCCATGGAGGGCCTTGTCATAGCGTTTAAGGATTACAAGATGGCCAGAGGCATCGAGGGCAGCGAGTGGGTGGGGCTTAAGCATTTTCAGGCGCTGTTTTCAGACCCTAACTTTTATAGGGTGCTGGGAAATACCCTGAAGATCAGTATTTTAACCCTTCTGACCACATTTCCGGTGACCATCATCTTTACGCTTTTGGTAAATGAGATCGTAAACACCAAGTTTAAGAGCGTGGTGCAGACCATTACATACATGCCCCATTTTCTCTCCTGGGTCGTGGTGGGCACCTTTGTGTATCAGCTTCTCTCCCCCACAGGCGGCGTGGTCAACGCCATCCTGATCAAGCTGGGAGTTTTGGATAAGCCGCTGTATTTTATGGCCCAGAAGGATATGTTTGTGCCGATCTATCTCATTGCAAACCTGTGGAAGACCACCGGGTACAGCATTGTGATCTATCTGGCCACCATATCAGGCATTGACACTACCATGTACGACGCGGCGTCTATTGACGGGGCAAACCGGTTCCATCGGGTGTTATATATCACCCTGCCGGCCATGTTCCCTACCATGTGTACCATGCTGATCTTAAACATCGGCAGCCTGGTAAGCGTGGGATTTGACCCGGTGTTTAACTTGTACAATGACGCAACCTACCAGACGGCGGACGTGATCTCCACCTATGTGTACAGGAAAGGAATGGTTGAGAGCCGGTACGACTTCTCCACAGCCATCGGCCTGTTCCAGAACGTGGTCAGCCTTGCCCTGGTGATGATCGCCAACTGGTTTGCCAGAAAGGCCAATCCGGAATACAAGATCATTTGATCCCGGGGAAAGGAGAAATAATATGGCACGTGAAGAAGTAAAGAGAGTAAAGATGAAGCAATCCGCCGCAAGCCGGACGTTTGACATCCTAAACGCGGTGTTCATGGTCACATTCTGCATTACGATCCTGCTGCCGTTCTGGGACGTGGTGGTGCGGTCCTTTTCCAGGGCCCAGGATATTTCCTATATGCACATCAACCTGTTCCCAAAGGTGTGGACCCTGGACGCGTACAAATACTGTTTCCAGGACAATGAGATCATCACGGCGTTTCTCATATCCGTGCTCAGGACCGTCATAGGGACCATGGTTCACGCTGTGGTGTGCTGCATGGCAGCCTACTCCCTGACCAGGACGGACATGCCGTTTCGAAAGTTTATTACGGCAGTGCTTTTGATCCCCATGTTCTTTTCCGCAGGCATGATCCCGGCGTATCTGAACATGAAGCGGCTGGGACTTTTAAACAATTTTATGGTGTACGTGCTGCCTACCGGGTTCTCGATCTACAATACCATCATTATCCGGAACTATTTCTTCTCCATTGACAAGGGCATGGAGGAGGCGGCTTCCATCGACGGGGCGTCCCAGGTGAGGATCTTTACGTCCATCATCATGCCTCTGTCCAAGCCGGTTATCGCCACAGTGGCCCTGTGGCAGATGGTGGGGCAGTGGAACGCCTGGTTTGACAACATGGTCTACTGCCGCAGGTCCGCGAGCCTGACCACCCTGCAGTATCTGCTCCGGAGAATGCTGGACAGCCTGACAGCGTCCACGTCCACAGGGGCGTCAGGAGTGGAGGCCATCGGGGCCCTGGTGGACACCAACCCGGACACCATCAAAGCGGCCACCACCATCCTGGTGGTGCTGCCCATTGTGGCAGTGTACCCGTTTTTGCAGAAATATTTTGTCCAGGGGATCATGGTGGGCGCTGTGAAGGGCTGACAGACCGTCCGGTGATTTTGAGAAGAGTTGGAAAAATGAAAGGGTTGGAAAAGAGGTAAAAAGAGCAGAGATGGAATACAGAGAGCTGGGAAAGGTTGTGGCTGAGTTTATCCCGTCAAAGGAGAAGAAAAATCCGCGCAACAGCGAGGGGGCCTTTTTAAGCCTGAAAAACGGGCAGGTGCTGTTTGTGTACAGCCGGTTTAAGGGGGACGGGTGCGAGGACTGGGGCGTGTCGGATATCTGCGCCGCGACGTCCTCGGACGGGGGCAGAAGCTTTGGACAGGAGCGGACCCTTCTGACCTGCGAGGGGGAGAAGTCGGTAAACATCATGTCTTTGTCCCTTATGGAGATGGCAGACGGGGATATCGGCTTGTTCTACCTGGCGCGCCACACCCACACCATGATGCAGATGTATCTGCGGCGGTCCGCGGACAACGGGCAGACCTGGTCAGAGCGGGTTTTGTGTACGCCCCAGGAAGGATTTTTCGTGGTGAACAATGACCGGGTCGTAAGGCTTTCAAGCGGCAGGATCCTGATCCCGGCGGCCTGCCACAGGGCAGGGCGGCTGGGGGAGAAGAAGAGCCGTTATCCGGCCAGGACGGATGGAGAGGCGAGGGAGAGCGGTTACCAAGCCAGGGCGGATATAGAGGCGAAGGAGAGCTGTTATCCGGATGTGGCGGACACAGAGGTGAAGGAGAACTGCTGCCAGGCCAGGACGGATGGAGAGGCGGAGGAGAGTCGTTATCTGGACAGCCGGTCCGAGGCAGTGTTCTTTTATTCTGACGACGACGGAGCCACCTGGCGGGCCGCGGATGGAAAGTGCTGTATGCCCGCCATGAGAAACTGTCTGTCAGGGCTTCAGGAACCGGGGGTGCTGGAGCTCTCCCCGGGCATCCTTTGGGGATTTGCCAGGACGGACCTGGGAAGGCAGTATGAGATGTACTCCCTGGACAATGGAAACACCTGGACCGGGGCAGAGCCGTCCCGGTTCACGGCCCCCAACAGCCCTTTAAGCATGAAACGGGACAGAAACGGGGACATCTGGGCTGTGTGGAACCCGATCCCGGAGTACAATGGGCGGGGAAAGACAGAAGTGTTTACAGGAGGGCGGACGCCCTATGTGATCGCGGTCAGCAGGGATAACGGGAAAACCTTCTCGGAGGGAACGGCCTTTGAGCGGGAGGAGGACCATGGATACTGCTACTGCGCCATGCACTTTCTGGATGACGCCCTGCTTCTGGGATACAACGCGGGAGGCCCGGAGGACGGAAGCTGTCTGGCAAGAACCAGGATCCGGCGGATCGGAAGGGAGCAGCTGGAGACTCTGGGATAAGCGGGGAAAGGCTTTGGGCCTTACAAGGTTCGGCTGGTTTCGGACAAACCGCCGGACCGGAAATGATGTTGCCATAGGATTGCCGCCGGAAGAGAAACCGGCGGCAGGAGATAAAGGAGAGGTTTAACATGATGAAAAAAACGATGAAACGAGTGCTGCCATTGACCTTGTGCGGAATTGTGGCTATATCAGGCTGTTCCGGTTCTTCTAAAAGCGTTTCCGGAAGCGGGGACGGGAGCACCGAACCGGATCCCAACAAGACCTACGACATTACCTACACAGGACAGTGGTGCTATTCTGACTATGAGGACGGTTCTTTTGCGGAAAAGATGATCGAGGACGCCTTAAATATCAATATAACCGTGGAGAAGGCGGAGACAGCCGACACCATTGACCTGCTCCTGGCTTCCGGGGAGATGCCGGACTGTATGTGGACAGAGCGGAAGACTCCCAGCTGGATGCAGGAGCAGGAGCTGATCCGCACCATCCCCAGATCTATGGTGGAGAAATACTGCCCCCAGATCCTGGAGTATTATGAGGCCAACCCGCTGATCTACAAGATGGTGCTGAATCCGGAAAATGAGGACGAGTTTATCTGCCTGGCAGGCCTGACCTTCCAGTTTGTGGACTACTATCTCCCCGGCGATTTCTACCGGTATGACTGGATCGAGAACCTGGGGATCGACCTGGGGGTGGATGTGGAGCAGGTCTCCGACCGGCTTTACGTGGCCTCTGACGGCATTGAGCTTAGCAAGTTTATCGAGATCATGGACGCGTTTGTCAACAAGGACCCCGACGGAAACGGACAGAACGACACCTTGGGCGCCGCGGCTCCCGACTGGGGCATCAGCCAGATCGGTCAGTTTTACTCTGCCTACGGGTTTACCAGAGATATTAATGACGTAGACGGCAGGGCGGAGCAGAGCTACGCCATGGAGGAGTACAAGGAGTTTTTGAAAGGATTCCAGGATCTGTACGCCAGAAACCTTTTGGACCCGGAGATCATCAGCAATGACAGGACCCTGGCATGGGACAAGGTGAACACCGGCGCCGCAGGCTACTGGCTCAGCTCCACCAACACCCTGAACAGCTGGGCCATGGACAGACCGCCTCTGACCCTTCTTGACAGGGACCCGGACGCCAAGATCCTGGCAACTCCCGGCCTTAAGCCTGACGGCGGCCAGGTGCAGGCTGTGGTGAACCCCACCCCGGCTTACGGGAAGTTCTATGTCAACGCCAATGTGGACGACGAGAAGCTGGCAAAGATCCTGGAGTTTTTCAACTACACCATTTTCGGCGCAGGGGATCAGGAGACCATGGCAAAGCTCATGTTCGGGGAAAAGGATGTGGACTGGAAGTGGGACGAGAGCGGCAAAATCCCTGTAAAGATCAACAAGTTAAATTCCGGCGACAAGGGAACCTGGAGCTTCAGCCAGTTCGGCCAGACGGAGCTGGTGACCAAATGGGTCGGCGAGGAGGAGCTGTTCCAGGCAGGCGGAAAATACTGGTCCAAGGGCCAGGACGGCACATGGCTGAAATGGCAGCACAGGCCCTACAAGGCGGACCTGGCCAATGAGACGGGATATGAGAAGATCTTCCAGGAGATTAGCGGCGATCTGGACGCCTACGTGGCCAGCTACCGCACCCAGGCTATCCTTGGGCAGGTGGATGTGGACGCCACCTGGGGGGATTACTTAAAAGAGCTGGACCGTCTGGGGTATAACCGGATGATGGATGAGCTGGAGAAGATCCCGTCTTTGGAGGAGATGATTGAGGAGTATGAGAAGTAGGAGGAAGATGGCAGACGCCGGAGGCTTATGCTGGTTTTTCTGAAATTAAAACACCTCCTCCTGTCGTGTATCGTCAGGAGGAGGCGCTCTCAATCAGAGATTATACTAAAGTATGAGCAATCCATGTTTCGATTTCCTTCAGGAATTGTGCCTTCTAAAGAAACATACAATCCTTTCTGGTGAGCCTCGATGGCTTTCGCATAGCTTTCGGCATCTAAAGTCGCAGTCAAAACACCTGCTTTACTTTCTTCGTCTAGGTATGACACTTTGATATGCCCACCTTGCCGATTTTCCGGCAAAGGATCAGCTCTCAATTCCTGCACGCGCCCCAAAATCTTCATAGTTTGTTCCTGATTTGGCCTGAGTGTCTTGGATATGGCCTTTATGGGCGCAATATAGTCGCTGTTTAGCCTAACTCTTGAAAAGGAGGGGATATTCTTTCTGACTGCGGGTGACCATTGTGCATGAAAGTCAACTAGAGCCTCCGCGCGCTGACCACAAATGCCGACAACGGCATCACAAAAATTGGCGCTTACCGGAATCTCCAGCTCCGACTCTGTGTCAATGGCAGCTTTAATAGAATGGATGCCCTCAATGAGATGCCGCGTTACTTTCCTGGTCAGCGATCCTGCGCATTCGTCCGCTTTATCAAAAATTGTCAGTTGCTCATGAACACCGCCATTCACATCCATGAACGGACACACCAGTGGAACAATATAGCTTCCTACTTCCGTCTGCCCGAAACGACAATGGCTGACAAACTTCTGGACAGAATCATCAGGGCGGCCTGCATGATAGTTTCTCTGATGCAACACATCGCGGGCGCTTGCCGCAATCAATTTTCTCGCATTCTCATAGAGATCTACGGCGGCATCGAATGGGATATTACCTGGCTCTATGCCGGGATCGTCAATACGGATTTTAACAATATCAGAATGAGGATTGAGCAATGTTAACAACATTTGCTCAATAGGTCTTCCTTCAACGTCCGCAACAGCCCTGACAGCCTGGTATAACGCCATGGAATAATCAGTCAACGTCCGGTCGTTTGGTATCGTAACCTGCTCAAATTGACCATCTTTGATATACTGGAAGACCGAGATATCATCACGCTTTGTTCTGAATGATACCCACCCGTTTCCTGTTAGATACCGCTTAATGACAAAAGGGTTAATCCGCCCTGAAAGTTCTTCGTAATTGACGGAATAGATCACGACAGATCACCTCCTGCTACCCGCAACATCAGCGCGTCTAATGTATTTGGTTCCAAAGACTGTTTTTTGGGCAGTTCAACTGGTACCCGATCTTTTTGGGTGGCATCTGGTTTATTGCGCAGGGAGCACCAGTACATCTGCCCATGCAGCAACAACTCGTCGTCAGTGCATTCGACCCAGGGCTTATCAGATTCCTTCGGAAGCACAAGTAAGCACAAAATAATCTCGTTCGTACCCAGTTTCCGAAGATCATCGTAGTTCTTTTTCTTTAGCTGGTATGTGATTACGTTTTCATCTATCGAATATAGGTTTCTGGAAGCAGTTGACTTCAATTGAACGTGAAGGCTCGACCTAAATTGGCGTCCGTCTTCCAGAACAACTATTTTCATCAGCATACAATCCACACTGTCCTCATCGTGATGAAGCGTTTCAAAATCTACCGAAGCCTGCGCTGCTATTGCGGATAGATAGGCGACACTCAAATCTTCCATCCTACGGGTTTCTGTCATGTTACACGCCCCCTTCCTAGTTTGATCTTCCGAAAAGGATTGGAGAATCAAAGTGGCAACCGGGAAAATACTATCATTTATTTTCTATCTTAGCACAGAAAAATCGAACGGTCTAGCGTTTTTCAAAATAACTCATTCTAAATTAGATATGCAACCGGGAAACCTATTTTCAAATTGAATCAGCTCCAGTCTATCCAGGATCAGAAGATGATATCAGGTCCATCAGATGTCCATTTGGCACTGATTTGCGAAGGTTTCTTTATCTCAGTAAAGCGCCGAAAATACTGATAAAACCAGGTTAAATTGGCATCTTGATACAAAATAACGCAAAAAAGTGTCGCTTAATAATCAGTTAAGCGACACTTTTTATTTATACAGATACAAAATCACTCTTTTTTTGACGGTTTCGATTATATCATCATTTCTAACAAGTGTCAATGGTCTTGAATTGTCATTTTATTCCTAGAATTAAGTATAAAAATCGGATTGTTTTTTAATATATTGCACTATAACTCACAATATCCAGATAATTCTAAATTTTAAAACCCAAAAAAGTGTCGCTTAACTGATTATTAAGCGAACATTTTCCGTAAGATCCCGTTTCAAAATGGAGGATCAACGATGTGGTGTGTGATACATGTAAGGGACAGGGGAGAGAAGCATATGGAGCGCCTTGTGGCCGGTCTTCTTCCCCAAAGCCTGGACGCCCGGTGTTTTCACCTGACCAGGAACAGGAAAAAGAAATTTCAGGGGAAGTGGCAGATTGTCCAGGAGGATCTGTTTCCGGGATATGTGTTTGTTGATACGGTCGATCCGGACAGGGTATATCGGGAACTTAAGAAAGCGCCCAGGCCAAAGCTTTTGTTCAGCGATGACCAGTATGTTTCTACATTAGAACAGAAGGAGTCGGAGCTTTTAGAGCTGATGGCGGATAAGGGCGGAGTGATCGGCATATCCAGGGTAGCGGTGGATGAAGGCGGGACGGTCAGGTATCTGTCAGGACCACTGAAAGATGTGGGGGATCGTGTGAGGAACGTAAACCTTCATAAAAGGATCGCGGAGATAGAGGCAAGCCTTATGGGGGAAAAACAGATCTTGTATCTGGGGATAGAGATGGAGAGCCCGTGATGGACGGAGCTAAATGTGTTTTGTTTTAGGCCCGACGTACACAGGGATTCTGTCAGAAGATATGGAAGAGGTGAGGGATGGATGTGGTATGTGATCCGCACAGAGCCGGGGCAGGAGGAATCCGTGAGACGGCAAGTTCGAGGCAGGTTGACTGAAAGATACTCGGATGACTGCAAAGTGCTCTACCGCGCCTGTAAAAAGAGATATCTGGGGGCATGGCATGAGGAGACGGAAATGTTCCTGCCGGGATATGTGTTTTTGGTGGCGGAAGATGAAGATTCCGGAAGTGGATGGATGTCTTTGTATGAGAAATCGGATGAGAGATCGGAAAACGAGGGGGCTTTTGGGAATGACGGGGGCTTAAAGGGCAGAGAGATGAGGCCTGTTGAGAAAACCGAAGCGGAATTTCTAAAAAGGATCACAGGCGGAAAGGATGAGATCGGAATGTCCTACGGCGTGATCCGGGACGGAGTCCTGAAGATCTCCCGGGGGGCGATGACAGGGATGGAGGAGCGGGTGACAAAGATAGACCGCCACAAACGGAAAGGTTACATCAGGGTGCGGCTTGGCGATGAGGTGCGGATGGCGGAGATCGGGCTGGAGATCACGGAAAAGACGGATTCTGCGGGAGATCTGCCAGGATCAGAACCAGAGAAAAGCCGGGTTAAGGACGATCTCCCAAGGGAGAGCCTGTAGGATATGTGGTATGTGATGCAGGTTCATACGGGAGTGGAGATGGAGATCTGCGGGCAGTGCCGCAGCCGGGTTATGGAAGAAGGCGAGGATGTCTTTGTCATGCTGGCGGAGCGGATGACAAAGATCCGGGGAGAGTGGTCCCTGACCATGAGCAGGCTGTTTCCGGGATATCTCTTTGTGGAGACAGACAGGATCCGGGATTTTTATGAGCGTCTTGGCAGGATCGGGCAGACAGCCAGGATCCTGCGGACCGGGGAGGAGATGACGCCCCTGTACCCGGAGGAGGAAGCATATCTTCGGATGGCGGGGGGAGATGACCACGTTGTCAGATATTCCAGGGGATACATCGAAGGAGACAGGCTGGTAGTCATATCCGGCGCTATGAAGGACTGCCGGGGAACAGTAAAAAAGATCCTGCGCCATAAGAGGCTGGTGATTTTGGAGATCCCGCTGATGGGACGGATGGCGGAGGTCACTGTGGGGATGGGGATTGTCTCCAGGGACGGAGACGGCGGGAGAGTACAGGTGATGAACTGACAGGAAGCTAGTACATTGTTGCATTCATTGGCGAGCATCGGCAAGGAGTGTTTTTGAGACAGGTTCCGTGAAAAATGAGGGAGCCGGAAGGAAGAGATTGATAAAAAGTTACAGAGTGTATCTGACGCCTGGCGCGCTGTACAGGATGTGACGGACATAAGGGCTTTGTCATCCGGATTAAGTATTTTTCCGGGATGGCGAAGCCATGTCTATTTTAAGGGATTCTTAGGCAGGTGAGAGAAAGGAACATGGGACAGGCTGTGATCGATAGATTCAAAGAGAAAGTATGGCTGTCTTCCCCGACCATCCATGGGGAGGAACAAAAGTTTGTACAGAGGGCATTTGACACCAACTGGGTGGCGCCTCTGGGAGAAAATGTGGATGAGTTGGAAAAGGAAATGGCCGCGTACATAGGCGTAAAGTACGGAGCCGCTCTGGCGTCAGGAACATCGGCCCTGCATCTGGCTTTAAAGCTTGCGGGTGTGGGAAATGGCGATGTGGTGATCTGCTCGGATCTGACCTTTGCGGCCACGGTCAATCCGGTTTCCTATGAAAACGGAATTCAGGTATTTGTTGACTGTGAGTATGATACCTGGAACATGGACCCAAAAGCTTTGGAAGCGGCGCTTAAAAAATACCGGGGAAAGGTTAGGGCTGTTGTGGCGGCTAACCTTTATGGGGTTCCGGCTAAGCTGGACGAGCTCGTTTGCCTGTGTCAGGCTTATGGGGTGCCTCTGGTTGAGGACGCCGCGGAAAGTCTGTCGTCTACCTATAAAGGAAGACAGACCGGAAGCTTTGGAACCTATAACTGCGTTTCCTTTAATGGAAATAAGATCATTACCACATCCGGAGGCGGGATGCTTTTATCGGATGACAAAGGGGCCATAGAGAAGGCCCGCTTTTGGGCGACTCAGGCCAGGGACCCGGCTCCCTGGTATCAGCATTCGGAGATCGGGTACAACTACCGCATGAGCAATGTGGCGGCGGGAATCGGGCGGGGGCAGCTGATGCATCTGGACGAGCACAGAAAGAGAAAGAGGGAGATCTATGAGCGATACCGGGAGGGGCTAAAAGATATCCCTGTAACGATGAATCCCTATCTGGAATGCTCTGAGCCTAATTTCTGGTTAAGCTGCATGACGATTGAAAGAAAGCTGGCGGAGAGCGGGAAGGTGACACCGGAGAAGATAAGAAGAGCTTTGGATGAGAAACATGTGGAGTCCAGGCCTATCTGGAAGCCTATGCATCTGCAGCCTGTTTACAGGGACCGGGATTTTGTCAGCGTGGACGGGAGAGACGCAGGGGCAGATATCTTCGCGCGGGGGCTGTGTCTGCCAAGCGATATTAAGATGACAGAGGAAACCCAGGACAAGGTGATGGAGATCATAAGAGGGTGTTTTTAAAGGTGAGCGGGATGGAAAGGCATAGGCCATATGGTCCCTATGAAAGGTATGTAAAACGGCCATTGGACGCTGCGGTGTCCTTTTTTGTGATCATCTTGTGTTTTCCGGTATTTTTGGTCATCGGATTATTGGTAAAAATAAAACTTGGCTCGCCGGTTATTTTTTCCCAGAAGCGTCCGGGCTTAAGGGGAAAGATCTTTAAACTTTATAAGTTCAGGACAATGACCCAGGAGCGGGGGGAAGACGGGCAGCTGCTTCCGGACGAGGACAGGCTTACGGATTTTGGAAGGATGCTTCGGAGGAGTTCACTGGATGAGCTGCCGGAGCTTTTTAATATATTGGCCGGGGATATGTCGTTTGTGGGGCCGAGACCGTTGTTGGTTTCTTATCTGCCAAGATACGATGAGAGACAGGCCCATCGCCATGATGTGCGTCCGGGGCTTACGGGGCTGGCACAGATCAGGGGAAGGAATGGGCTGTCCTGGGAGAGGAGATTTGAATATGATGTTGAGTATGTGGGGAAGGTCACGTTCATGGGCGATCTGAAGATCATTTTTGGCACTATAGCCGTGGTGCTCAAGGGCACGGGGATCAGCAGCGGGACATCGGCGACTATGGAAGAGTTTAAGGGGAGAGAAGAAGGGGATTGAGAGCAGTGAGGCGGTTAGTGATCATCGGGGCTGGCGGTCATGGAAAAGTGGTGGCGGACTGCGGGGTGGCTATGGGCTATGAAGATATTGTGTTTCTGGATGATGATAAGCAGGTGAAGACCTGCGGAAAGTATCCGGTAGTTGGGGCAGGCAGGGAGTTTAGGGGATTCGTGGGAGAGGATGCGATTGCCACGGATCTTTTTGTTGCTGTGGGTGATGGGAGCATAAGGCGAAAGGTTCAGAGGGAGATCGTGGAGGCAGGCGGGATGGTTGCCACGCTGATCCATCCGGCTGCGGTAATTGGAAATGATGTGGAGATAAAGCCTGGCACCGTGGTCATGGCAGGGGCTGTGATCAATACCGGTTCCAGGATCGGGGAAGGGTGCATCATCAATACGTCGTCGTCGGTTGACCATGACTGTCGTATCGGTGATTTTGTCCATATCGCGGTGGGAGTACATCTTGCGGGAAATGTGAATGTCGGTGAAGGGACATGGATCGGAGCGGGAGCAACAGTGAGCAATAATATAGAAATATGCGGCGACTGTATGATCGGGGCAGGGGCAGTGGTGGTGAGGGATATTGAGGTGAAGGGGACTTATGTGGGGGTTCCGGCCAGGAGGAAAAATGATCTGGGGATAGCAGAGGATAACAGCGTTTAGAGGTACATTGTATTTAAAAATATGTTTTATATTATTGAGATGCAGGAGGATGTTTATTGGTTTGAAAATACTGTTTTTAGCAAATAATGACTGTGGTTTTTTGCGCTTTCGGCGGGAAATACTCCAGGAAATGATGAAGTACCACTCAGTATATGTTTCGGTTCCTGATACGGGTTTTATTGATGATATAAAAGCCATGGGATGTAGGGTGATTGTGAATAAGCGATTGGATCGTAGAGGGACAAACCCTTTTAAAGACTTAAATCTTCTACGATATTACAAAAGTATGATGAAACAGTTAAAGCCAGATATGGTTTTTACTTATACAATAAAGCCAAATGTATATGGAGGAATTGCATGTGGTACAAATCACATTCCTTATGTAGCCAATATTACAGGGCTTGGAACTGCTATAGAGAATGGAGGAAAACTCCAAAGGCTGACGCTCTTGTTGTATAAAGTAGGATTAAGCAAAGCGCAGAAGGTATTTTTTCAAAATAAAATGAACCGTGATTTTATGATCGATCGTCATCTGATTTGCGGACCATATGATCTTCTTCCCGGTTCCGGTGTTAACCTCGAACAGTATAAAGTGATGGACTATCCGGATGGAGATACCATTAACTTTTTGTTTGCAGCAAGAGTGATGAAAGAAAAAGGGATTGATCAATATTTGGATGCGGCAGAAACTATAAGGGAGAGATATCCTGAGACTAGGTTTCATGTCTGCGGAATCTGCGAGGAGGATTATGAAGAAAGGCTGAGAGCATATGAGGAAAAAGGGATAATCATCTATCATGGTATGGTAAAAGATATGACTACAATGTATAGACTATGTTCTTGCACAGTACATCCTACCTACTATTCTGAGGGGTTGAGCAATGTGTTATTAGAGAGTGCTGCCAGCGCTAGACCAATTATCACAACAAACCGTCCTGGTTGCAAAGAGGTTATTGATGATGGGATCAACGGATACGTGGTAAAAAAGAAAGATAGTGAGGATTTGATCAGGATACTTGAGCAGTTTCTGGCTCTAAAAACAGGAGAAAGGCGATGTATGGGACTGGCCGGGAGAAAAAAGGTAGAGAGAGAATTTGACAGAAAGATTGTTGTTAGGAAATACATAGAGGAATTAAATAAAGTAGAGAGGGTGTGTGAACTGGAGGAAGGCACACATGGATTATAAAAAGCTGATTAGTAGTCAGAAATTACGTATATATATTTTGAACTTTCTATGTTTTATACCAGACAGGTTTATGGTCTCTATTCAATATCGGATTAAATTTAACCGCAGGCTAGATCTAAAAAATCCGAGGCGGTTTACGGAAAAAATCCAATGGTATAAGCTGTATTACAGAGACCCGTTAATGGGACAGTGCGCAGATAAAGCTTTGGTTAGGAACTATGTAGAAAAGTGTGGATGCGGACATACTTTAATTCCTTTGATCGGTGTATATGAGAGTATGCAGGAGATTGACTTTGATAAACTACCACAGAAGTTTGTAGCAAAGGATACCCTTGGCGGGGGAGGAAATTCAGTTTTTATCTGCGGTGACAAGTCAAGGATGATAGAAAATTCTGGTAGAGGAATAGATCCTGTTATGAAATTGATGGAAAGCTGGATAAATAGAAAGGCAGGATATAAGGCAGGTGGAAGAGAATGGGTTTACGGAGGAAAAAGGCATCGTATTATTATTGAAGAATATTTGGAATCCTGTCCTGAGGAAGGCGGACTGATTGATTACAAATTTTTTTGTTTCTATGGAATACCACAAATACTTTATGTGATCGCAGATCGAAAGGTTGGAGAAAGGGCAGGACTAGGAATTTATTCTGCAAAAGACTATACTAGGTTGCCTGTAAATAGGTGTGATGAAGAACCTCTCATGAGAGATATAGAGAAACCAGAGAAGTATGAAGAAATGCTTTGTATCGCAGGGAAGCTTTCTAAACCTTTTCCGGAGGCTAGGATTGATTTATATTTTGTAAAGGGGAAGATTTATTTTGGAGAGATCACATTTTTTGATGGAAGCGGTTATATGAGTTTTGAGCCGGATCAATTTGATTTTCAATTAGGAGGACTGTTTGTACTTCCTAAAAAGAATATATAGATAGTGAAACTGCCATAGATAGTGGATGAGATTAAGAGGTTGTTAATTATGAAGATAAAAATTATTATTTGTTATTATGGCAGATTCCCGGTATGGATAGAGTCATGGCTTAAATCCTGCCAATGGAATTCTAGAATCCAGTTTATGATTGTTACAGATCTGCATTTGGAAAATATGCCAGATAATGTAGAGTTATTGTATGAAACATTTGAAGAGTTAAAGGGACGGTTTAGCAGAGCTTTGGGCATGAAAGTGTGTTTAGACACACCGTACAAGCTGTGTGATTATAAACCTCTTTATGGTATTGCTTTCAAAAATGAACTGGAGGATTTTGATTTTTGGGGACATTGTGACATGGATATGATCTTTGGAGATATTAGGTCCTTTTTTACAGAAGATGTACTTGGTCGATATGACAGGCTTGGGTCATTTGGCCATCTTATTTTGTACCGCAATACTAAAAAGATAAATACTCTCTATAAGAAAAAGGGAGCAGCATTTCCATATAAAAGAGTGTTCGCAAGCAAATTCAATTATGGATTTGATGAACAATTTGGATATAATTTGATCTGCAAAAAACAGAGAATAGACTGGCTGGATTGCGGACACACATTATGTCTTGATAGATGCCATCAGATACCCTTTCAGTTTGCAGGAATAGATAATTATGTGCCCCAGTGGGTGTTATGGAAAGAAGGGCATATTTACCAGATTTATTTGGATGAGCATGATAATCTGGTGAAAAAGGAAAAAATGTATTTTCATTTTTCTGGAAAGAGGTATGAATTAGATTTAGGTTGGAGAGCGGTTATCTTTGATTATAATAAATGTACAGAAATTGATGAAAAGAATTTGAAAGAGTTTATTATAACACAGATATCGGATGTATATTCTTCTAGACAAATTGAGGAACACTTTGGGTGTAGTGATATTACGTCAAAATTAAAAAGATTCAATGAAAGGACTTTGTATCAGAAATATATTTATATCAGGCAGAAGGCGGCATATTACCTTTCTTGACTTTCATAGATAGAGAATCTATTCTAGCTATGAAAAGATTATAGGAAGATAGAACTGAAGGGAAGACGGTGATGAGTAGGATAAAAAATGATGAAAATAATGGGAAAGAATATAACCATATTCATGTTGTTTTTGCAACACATTCTTATTGGCCTCATCAGGATGGTGTACAGATGGTAAATCAATATTTGGCAGAGGGACTTGTTAACGCAGGATATAAAGTGACAATTTTGACTAGCAGATTAGAAGGTTATAATGCATATGACAGACATAATGGGGTAGAAATTTATCGTTTTATACATAAGTCTATATTAAAGCTTAATTTTGGAGAAAGCATAAAGTTTAAAAAATTTTTATTGAAAAATGATAGTAATATAGATGCTTTGATTGTCGTAGGAGCACAGTCCTTTGCAGGTGAGTGGATAATGCAGATTAGTCATAGGCTTTCATGCAGAAAGATTATATATATGCATGGAATGCGGTCAGAACATATTGACATATATAAAATAAAGACTGTAGAACATTTTTTAAAAGAGAGCATACTAAACTTATGGTTTCGTGCGTATTTTAAGTACTACTGGAATAAAATTATGAATTTTGACGTAGCAATACATTTATTTGAACGGGACAATAGTTTTTCGTATTTTAAAAGACATGGGTTTGATAAGAATTTTGTAATTAAGAATAGTTGTGATAAAGCACTATTCGAAAGTAAAATGGATCAAAAAGAGATTGATCGACTTATAGGACAATATGAAATTAAAGATAAATACTTTCTATCAGTTGCAAATTATGGAAAGAATAAAAATCAAAAGAGAGCTATAGAGGCTTATTATGATGCTGATATTGCGGAAATAAGTATGGTATTTATTGGGTCAGAAAAGAATAAATATTTTGAGCAATTAGAGAGATTAAATTCTATTATGGAAGAAAGAGACAAAGGCGAACATGAAGTAAAACTGCTTTATAGTATTTCCAGAGATGATACGTTGAGCCTCATCAGAGGCGCCTATGCCATTATACTAACCAGTGATAATGAATATTTTCCCGTTACCATTGTGGAAGGGCTTGCTGCTGGGAAACCCTATATTTCAACAAATGTTGGTGTAATACCACAACTTCCAGGCGGTGTAATAGTGCATAATGATTCTGAGCTTGCGTATTGGATGGAATATTATGCAAATAATCCCCTATTCGTAGAGCAAATGAGGGAGATAGGAAAAGAGTACGCTTCGACAGAACTGTATGTGGAAGATAAAATAGAGCAATTGGAAAATATTATCATGAGTATAGGAATGTGAATCCGTGATCCATAAAGGTTGTGTTAAATTTTATAGATAACAGGGGAGATTAAATGATCCGAGTTTTACATAGCGCAGGAGATATGATCAAAGGTGGCGGAATAGAGGCATTTTTGATGAATATATATAGAAATATTGACAGAAAAAGAGTACAGTTTGATTTTGTCTGTTCAAAGTATTGTGAGAATTCATTCCAAGATGAAATAATATCATTAGGTGGAAAGATATACTATTTAAAGACTAGAGATTATTGTTATAGACGTAATTATAATGAATATTATAACCTCCTTAAAAAGGTTGAAAATATTCAAATTGTACATGTACATGTATCTTCACTGATGGATATCTCATTGCTGAAAGCAGCATATGATTGCAATATACGAACTCGGATTATCCATGCGCATGCTTCAGGACAAACCGGTCCTCAGGTATTAAATTTGATTCATTACTATAATCAACATCGTATTTCTTATTATGCAACAGAGTTATTTGCCTGTTCGGATCTGGCAGGAAAATATGAATATTGCAATATAGGAAAAAGGAGAGGATTTACGATAATAAATAATGGAATAGAAACAGAACGTTTTAGATTTGATGTAGAAGCCCGAGATCGGATAAGAGGAGAGTATGGATTAGAAAAAAGTTATGTGATTGGAAATGTTGGAAGAATGGTGTCTTATAAAAATCAGATGTTTATGTTGCCTATATTAAAGAAAGTACTAGAAAGTATCCCGGAAGCAAAGTTACTGATTGTTGGAGAAGGACCGTTAAAAACTAAAATTGTAGAGAATGCTCAGAAATTAGGTATTGAGAATCAAGTGATCTTAACAGGATCAAGAGTAGATGTAAACGATTTATATAGCGCGATGGATGTATTTTTATTCCCTTCCATTTTTGAGGGTTTTGGAATCGTTCTCATTGAAGCACAGTGCTCAGGATTGCCATGTGTGGTGGCAGATAGCAATATACCATCAAGTATTAAACTCTCTGATGATTTATTCTTTATTTCACTTAAAGATTCTACCAAGCATTGGGCTGAGAATATTATAAATTTATATAAAAGAGAGCGGATAGAGAGAGTAGAAGAAGCAAAAAATAAAGGTTATGATATTAAAGCAATATCAAAATGGTTAGGAAAATTTTATTTAGAACGAGGAAATATCTGACATGCTAATGATCTCTCTTATATATATATTTGTGTTTATAGCAGGGCAGTTTACGGCAACATGTTTACGGATTAAAATACATAGAAGGTTACAGATCATAATGCTTTTAGTTAACGCATTAGCTTTATCTGTAGTGGCGTTTTACTTTGAGCCGAAACAAAGTGATGATTTATATAGACATTTTTTATCGATTGATGCTTATAGATCATATTCATATTCAGCATATGCGCAGGCCCAGTATTTAAGCCCGCTAATAGTATGGAAAGGGATATTGGTTTTTGTATCAAGACTTAGAAGCAATCATTATCTTCCTGCAATAATAGTTTTGATAGATTATATTATATTTACTTATAATTACAATACTGTATCAGAAAAGATGAATATAAATAGAAGCGTTTTTTTGATTTATTTTCTGGTTCACTTTTCTATGCTGCAGTTCGTTTCAATATTTTCGGGACTAAGAAATGTGTTTTGTTTTTTTATCAGTGGGGCAATCCTTTTAAGAAAGATTTTATTTGATGAAAAAATGATCAGTTATATACCTATTATTATATTAGGTATGTTAATACATCCAGCAATTTTGATTCCTTTTTTTTTATATTATGCCTCGCGCTTGTCATTTAAACATAAATTAGTTTATGTAGTATTGGCGTTTTGGCCAATAATAATTGAAGCAGTGTTATTCTTTCTGCGCAGGTTAGATACAGCATACTTAAATTTGATTGTGAGAAAATTAGATGACTATATTACAGTTAGATATCCTATAGATTATAGAAAGTTGCTGGTTGAATTTGCATTTATGATTTTTGTATATATGCAGTTGATCTTACTAAAGAACAGAAAATACCACTGGCCTTCCTGGGCGTCAAAATATACTGAATTTATTTTTGTCATGATAATATTTATGCTTTCGTCTTTTTTCTGTGCGTATTATTTAGAAGAAAGGATGATGATCTTTCTTGGGATTCTTTATTTACCTATGCTTCAGCTATTTCGTGATTTATATAGAAATTCTTTGTGGCATTTTTTCATCTTTTTGTATCTAATTATTATAGTTGGATGGAGTGCATATGGATTAGTAGCCCTGCTGTCACATATGAAATTACTGACTATGGTTTTTGTATAAACTAGGGAGGAAAGAATAAATGAGCAGGTTGACAATTTTTACGAGTTTATATAATAGTGAAGAAAAGGTAAAGAGACTTTATCAAAGTCTATGCGAACAATCGGTTAAAGATTTTATATGGCTAACGATAGATGACGGTTCAACAGATTCGACGAAAAGGGTAATAGATAAATATATTAGTGAGGGAAAAATAGATATTAACTACGTATATCAAGAAAATGGTGGAAAACACCGTGCGATGAATCGTGCAATACAAATTGCGGATACAGAACTTTTTGTAACAATTGACCATGATGATTATTTTGTTTCAGATGCGGTAGAAACTATATTAAGGGTGTGGGATAGTACAGAAAAAGGAAGAGACTTGATTGGCATGGTGGGGTATCGCGGTAAGAATGATACGGAGACTATGCATGGTGAAAGGTTTGCGGATAAAGATTATTGTCAGTTTCGAGAGTTAATATCAAATGAATGTAATTTTGAAACTACAGTTATTTTTCAAACAGAAAGAGTAAAGGCCTTTTCCTATCCGGAGATCAAAGGAGAATATTGGGCAGTTGAAGCGTATTTGTTTCGAATGATAGACTATAGTAACTATATTTTTAAGAAAATTGAAAAACCATTGATCATATGTGAATATCTTCCTACCGGATTAACGATGAGTGGAAAGTTTAATTATCCCAAAGGATTATTGCGTTATTATGAAATGATCGCAAATAATGAGAGAAAGTGGATGGAACGTATTGAAGCACGGAGTAAATGTATAGCATTAGGTAAAATCACAGAAGAAGAAGTTCATGTATCTTTTGATTTCTTAGAAAATCTAATTGCATTTATATTAAGTCCAATTCCATATACTCATTATAAGAAAATTTTGAAAAGTTAGGGGAAATATACTAAGTGAAATCTCGAACAAAGAACGCAGCAAAAAACACAATATTCTCCATACAATATCAGTTTGTAAATATACTGCTAAAGTTTGTTATGAGAAGTGTATTTATTTATTGTTTAGGAAAGGAATATCTTGGGGTTAGTGGTGTGTTTTCAAATATACTAACTGTCTTAGCGTTATCGGAATTGGGGATAGGGACAGCGATTATTTATGATTTATATGATCCGATAGCGAAGGGAGATGAGAATAAAGTTGCGCAGTTGATTAGATTTTATAGAAATATTTATTCCATAATTGGTATATTCATTTTGATATGCGGGATGGGCGTAATACCATTTTTGGATAAGATTATTAAAGATGTTCCTAACGTTAATAATATTACAGCGATTTACATACTGTTTTTGATAAATACCGCAAGTACCTATTTTTTTGCACAATATATATCACTTTTTAATGCATTTCAGAAAAATTATATTAATACAAGATATAATATGATATTTTCTATATTAAAGGTTCTTTTAGAGTGTATTTTTTTATGGTTCTTTCGAAGTTATTTTGTTTATTTGACTATTGAAATTATTATATCAATTGTATGTAATTATTTGATTTATAAAGAAGCAATTAGGCACTTCCCTTTTATTAGGAAAAAGGTTAAACCTCTTGTGATAAGTGAGAAGAAGCATATTTTTATTAATGCGTTATATAATTTTTCGAGAAAGTTTAGTGGAACAATAGTGTGTGCCACGGATAATATATTAATGTCAATTTTAGTTAGTACTGTTGTAGTTGGAATTTATTCGAATTACGCTCTTATTATGCAGATCGTTTCCACTTCGACCGTTATGCTTGTCAATGCTTTAACTGCAGGTGTGGGAGATTATTGTGTAAATGAAGATGGAGATAGTAAGTATAAGCTTTTTCGGAGAATTAACTTTATGTATTTTTCTCTTTATATGATGATATCAATAGGATTTCTCAGTGCGATACAGCCGTTTATACAGATTTGGATAGGAAATGAATTTTTATTATCTTATTCGATTGTAATTTTGATTATGGTTAATTGCTATATAAGCGGAATGAAGCAACCTTTAGAAATATTTATTTCGGCTGATGGCTTATTCCAGAAATTGTCAGTAGAACCATGGATAACAGCTGCTTTGAATCTGTTTTTTTCAGTCGTAATGGGAAAACAAAATGGTATATTAGGAGTAATTTTAGGAACAACAATTAGTCAGCTATTAACAGATGTATGGTATTACGGATATATTGTATTTAAGTATTCGTTTAATCAAAAATTTATTTGCTATATAGAAACCTATATAAAGAATATAGTGGTAGTAGTTGTTGCATGTGTATTCATGATATGGGGAGATATGTATTTGTTTTCAGATTTATGTTTAATTGGACAATTATCTGCAAATATTTTTTTCTCTCTTGTGATATTTGTTGTTACATGGATGTTATTTTTTCATAAAACAGAGGAATATATATATTTCCAAAAATTGATATTAAAAATTATCTCAACCCGTAAATAATACAGATATAATTTTTTGGAGTATAAAAGATAAGGAGCGTAATAATGGTACTTAACTTAGCAGAAAAAACTATTTTAATAACAGGAGCTGCAGGCTTTATCGGGGCAAACCTGACATTGCAGTTACTAAAATGTACGGAGTCCATTCATGTTGTCGGAATTGACAACATGAATGATTATTATGATGTAGGACTTAAGGAGTGGAGACTGAGTCAGATTGACAAGTTAATAAATTGTCACAGGGGATCTTCTTGGGATTTTGTTAAAGGTTCTATTGCGGATAAGCGAATGGTCGAAGGGATTTTTAAGGATTATGCCCCAGATATCGTTGTAAATCTGGCAGCGCAGGCAGGTGTCCGTTACAGTATTGTTAATCCAGATGCTTATATCGAGAGCAACATAATAGGATTTTATAATATTCTGGAGGCATGCCGCCATTCCTACGATAATGGATCCAAAGGAGTGGAACATCTAGTTTATGCATCTTCTTCGTCAGTATATGGTTCAAATAAAAAAATTCCATATTCTACAGATGACAAGGTGGATAATCCGATATCGTTATATGCAGCGTCAAAGAAGTCAAATGAACTAATGGCTCATGCGTATGCGAAATTATATAATATTCCGTCTACAGGTCTTCGGTTTTTTACTGTGTACGGACCAGCAGGAAGGCCGGATATGGCCTATTTTGGATTTACTGATAAGCTTCGAAATAGTGAGTGTATACAGATTTTCAATTATGGAAATTGCAGAAGGGATTTTACGTATATAGATGATATTGTAGAAGGTATAGAATGTGTTATGTGCAGGGCGCCTGAAAGAAAGATAGGAGAGGATGGATTGCCGATCGCTCCCTATACAATTTACAATATTGGCAATAATCAGCCAGAAAGTTTACTTGATTTTGTCAATATTTTGCAACAAGAACTGGTTTTTGCAGGTATCCTTCCAGAAGATTACGACTTTGACGCACATAAGGAACTTGTTCCTATGCAGCCCGGAGATGTGCCTGTTACATATGCTGATACAACAGCTTTGGAGAGAGATTTTAGATTCAAGCCTAAGACGGAACTCAGGGACGGATTACGAAAATTTATCCAATGGTATAAGGAATTTTACAGGATATGAATTTGGTTTAGTGTAAAATTTTTGTTTGAAGCTTTAATTGTAAATATTAGATAAAACCTTGGAGGACAAAAGAATGTGTGAAGAGAGTACTGGTAATGAAACTATTTTATCTAATGCGCAAATCACAAATTTTTATGCGGAATGTATTGATGATGCCGCAAAGGCTCTGAAGGATATCTTTGGAAAAAAGAAGATGGCTTTGGGCATCTCTGATGAAGATATTTTCGGTTTAGCTAACACGGTAATCGTTGAATCCGGTTTTTTGAAGGATATCAAGAGGTTTGCTGAAAGCGATCCTGCCGCAAAGGGGTCCTTTTCTTATGTTTACAGGGCATATAAAGGGATTAAGGCGATCATGTACTACCGGATCGCAAGAGGTATCTTAACATGGGATGCCCTATACCATGTGGATAAGGGAATGGTGGCGGTTATCGTGCGGACCTTGTGCGAAAAGGAGAAGGTGGAGACAGGGATTGATATCCATCCTTCCGCTCAGATCGGCGAAGGCTGTGTGATCGATCATGGCATTGGTGTGAGGATTGGAGTGGACGCTTATGAGAACAGTACTGTTATTATTGGGGAGACCGTAATTATCGGGAAAAATTGTACGATCTTGAACGATGTGGTTATTGGAGCGGCAGATGTAAATCAGGGAGAATCAGAGGGAAGAAGACACCCGGAAATAGGAAATGATGTTACGATATGCGCAGGCGCGAAGATCTTGGGCAGAATCATTGTGGGCAATAGAGTCTTCATAGGTCCGGGGTGCCGTATCATACATGATATTCCGTCGGATTCAAAGGTGTTGATTGTCAACCAGCTGCAGATAATCAGCATAAAAGATACACAGCCTGTTATTCTGGACGGTGTAGTTTCTGATGGAACAAATCTGCTGTTGTATGGTGAAAATATAAAAGAGGTTGAGCTTGTGGCAGTAGGCGAGGATTATGGTCCTGAAAACAGTGTGGCAGTATCTGTTTTAGAGCGGACCAAACGCTGTGTGACATTTACAATGAAAGTGTGCTGTCAGATGGAGACAGACCTGAGGAATATTCATTTAAAGGTCGTTTCAGGTGAAAAATACTTTTTTGTAAGTTCTGATGTGATTCGAAGATACTTAAAGAAAACGATTTAATGAATATTTCAAGGGAGGATTATCCATGGTAAAGAATATAGTGGTATTTGGTATGGCGCATTCGGGGAAGTCTACCTGTATTGGATATATGTATAACAGGACCAGGGAAAAGGATCCTAATTATAATTTTGAGGATTACATAGCCCGTTTAAAAGAAGAACTGGAAGAATATGATGATTCCCGGGATTATGGCTATCTGGTAGATGAATTTATTGAAGAGCGGAAAAGGACAAAGGCAAGTTCAGGGCAATCGAAGAAGATCCATTTAAAACCTATTGAGATAGGCGGAACGGAGATCATTGTGATCGATACGCCGGGAAGCGAGCATAAAACAATACAGAGACAAAAGGGGATGTATTATGGCGAAATAGGAGTATTTTGTATTGAGGCAAGGCAGCTGACAAGCGAGGATTTTTTTATAAAAAAGAGATTGTTCTCTGCATTCATGGCAACTATGATGTTGTGGTCAAAATTCAACAGGCGGACGATCATCGCGTTAACCAAAATGGATCAATGTGATTATCGGGAAGATGTTTACAATAAGGCCAGAGAGATGATCAAGCAGCTGTGCGAGATGGTGAATGTGGCGGCGATCATTCCTATATCTGTAGATGTCAAAGGTAGGAAAGCCCACAATGTTTGCGTCAAAAGTCCGGAGATGCTATGGTATAAGGGCAATTCTCTGGAAGATGAGCTGACGTTTGAGATAGCCCGGGCTGAAAATAAACAAAATAATACGCCGTTACTCTTCTATGTGGACAGAAGCTATGTGAGATCCCAACAATATACGGGACAAAGCTGGAGGGTGAAGATCCTTCAGGGGGAACTTAGTGTGGGACAGGAGATAAAAATGTCCCCTGTCCGTGTAAATGGGGAGGTTCAGACGATCAGGGCAAAGATCAAGAGTATCAGAAGCGATCTGGAGCGGGCCCAGAAGGAACCGGTATATGTATCTTTTGCGCCTGCGGGAAGCTTTGTCGGAATCGATCTTTGCGAGATTCGACTGGGAAACAGGAAAATTCATAAAGAAGATCTGAAAACATTAAATACCAGCTGTGGGTTTTCATATGACATGAATTATAAGATTGCAGATCAATTTAAATTCAGGACAAACTTTGTCAATGTACAAAAGGCCAATCTGGGAAGACAGATGGATGTCCTGTGGTTTGGGAGGGCGATCACATTTCAGGTTTGCAGGCGGGAGGTTGTTATGAACGGCGTAGAGATCGTAGGGAAATTGGAAAACAGATGGATAACAATGCCTATGACAAATGACGGCCAGTTTTTGATCCGCGATCTGATTATCCGTTATGATAACAATCCGAATGTGGATCCGTTTTTGGAGGCGGAATTAATGGACATTTTTAATTAAGTGTTTAGATGTGCAAAGTAAAAATATCTGTACGGCAGGAGGAGAGGACTATGACAGTACTGGATCATATAGGAGACACACCACTGGTAAAATTAAGATATCTGCCAGAGGATTATGGGGATGTATATGTTAAGCTGGAGTCGTTTAACCCTGGTGGTTCCATAAAAACCAGAGTGGCAGCAAAAATGATAGAGAATGCGGAGAGAGATCACAGATTAAAACCAGGAGATACGATCATCGAGGCCACAGGAGGAAATACGGGGATCGGATTGGCGATCGTGAGCAATATAAAAGGTTATAAACTGGTTACAGTGGTTCCGGATAATTACAGCGAGAAAAGGATCAATACGCTGAAAGCTTATGGCGCCCAAGTGATCCTTTCGGATCACACACAGGGAAATGATTCCCATATCCGTTTGGTACAGAAATTAGTTGAGGAACATGGAAACTATGTCTGGGTGGATCAATTCCACAATCCGGCTTCCGTAGAAGCACATTACACTGGTACGGCAGTTGAGATCTGCGATCAGATTCATCCGAACGCGTTTGCAGCATGCGTAGGAAGCGCGGGGACATTTCAGGGGATCGGTAGATTTCTTAGGGATAATGATCCGGAGACATTGCTGTACGCAGTCCAGCCAGAGGGATGCGACCTGGAAAATGGAATGGCAGTGGAGCATGAGATTGAGGGAGTTTCTCTGGGAATCATTCCGCCGCTTTTGGATTATGACCTGATCACAGGGTATCTGGATGTAGGGCTTTGGGAAGTTAAGGATACGCTTAAGACTTTGGCGAAAAAAGAGGGATTATTTTTAGGCATGTCTTCGGGAGCCAATATTTTGGGAGCGATAAGAGTGGCCCGGATGCTGGGAAGAGGTAAAATCGTGTGTACGGTTGCGCCGGATGGAGGCAGTGACTACCTGGACAAGCTTCTAGGGGTATGAACCTAACAGGGAAGATCGAATAGAGAAGGTGAATCGTATGATAAAAACAGAAAAAGTATATTATGAAGACAGTTTTTTACATACATGTGATGCCAGGATCGTTGGTATTACAGAGAATAAGGTAATCTTAGACAGGACGGTCGCTTTTCCGGAAGGAGGCGGGCAGATTGGGGATGTGGGAAATCTGTATTTGGATGGGAAGCAGATACCATTTCATGATACGCAGAAGGGGATCGGAAGGGTTTTGAGCCTGCAGGATTTCCCGAGTATACAGGTGGAAGCGCCGATTTATCATATTACAGATGGAGAACAGCTTACCGATATTTTTCAAGGCGCGGAAGTTAAAGTTAAGATCAATGTGGAACACAGAATCCGCACAACAGTTCTACACAGCGCTCTTCATCTTGCGCTGATGGCGGCAAGGGAGAGGAGACCGGATCTTACAAACATCATAAGGGGATGTAAGATCACGACGGAAAGCGCCAGGATTGATTTTTTTGCGAAAGAAAAATTTACACCTGAGGATATTGATGGTATTGCGCGCAGAGTTAGAGAACTGGTTTCACTGGAAATACCTATTGAGGTCTATCCTCATAAGGAGGAGAGAGAAGCGTGGTACTGGAAGTGCCTTGATTTTATCTGTCCATGCGGAGGAACACATTTGACTAATACAGGACAGGCAGGGATGATTTTTGTAAAGAGAAAAAATGTGGGGAAGGCTACGGAAAGGCTGATCGTTACTGCGGAAAATATAGGGTTGACAGAATCAGATTTTCATGACTGAGAGGGGAACGTGTTTTTGCGCAGAGGTAGAAGATGTTTTTTGATGCCTGCAAAAAAGGCCGCTATTTTGGATAAGCTGTATGGCTAACATATTCCAAAATAGCGGCTTTTATTTTGGATTTAATCTTTTTTAGAGAATAGATCGTTGGCTGTTTTTAAATAACTTTGGAGTGGCGGGTAAGGAATTCGTTTTAATTTGCCAAGATTGGTATCCTCATTAAGATCCTTATCTTCGTGTTCTTTTCTTCCATAGGATGAATAGTCAATTTCAATATTTGCGGATAGTTTTTGCTTCCCCTTACCACTTAGTATGGTTGGAGTTTCAAAGAAGCCAAACCATCCACCGTTATTTTCGTACATTCGGCGATCTCGGGCCAGGATACATTCATATACAGAGAAGACATTTAAGTCAATGATTGTTGGTGAATATAGACTAGTAGTCTGTCCTTGAAATATTTGTGCAAATATTATCATATGTACTTGAGCT
>CAJUFP010000032.1 GCA_910585645.1 uncultured Hungatella sp.
ACCCGACTGGTTCCCGCTTTAAGGGCTCATCGGAATGTTTGGCATATCTGAACCGGACGGGACATCTCTCCTTCTCTGTCTGGCTCACGACAATCCCAGCCCCTTTTGCTCACTCAACCATCTATCCCTTAACTCCCGTAGCCGCAATCCCCTCCACAAAATACTTCTGCAGCGACAAGAACACAATAAGCACCGGAATCAGCGACAGCACCGACGCCGCCATAATCAGGCCATACTCCGAAGAATACTGGCTGATAAACATCCTAAGCCCGATCTGCAGCGTCTTCTTGCTCTCCGTCTTCAGATAGATCATAGGCCCAAGGAAATCATTCCACGTGGCCACAAACGTAAAGATGGTCAGCGTGGACAGCGCCGGCTTGGACAGAGGCAGCATGACCTTGGAGTAGATCTTGTACTCACTCATGCCGTCGATCCTTGCCGCCTCACACAGCTCATCCGGAATCCCCTGATAGAACTGCCTCATCATAAACACGCCGAAAGCCGAAAACGCCTGGAGGCAGATGATCGCCATATGGGTATCGTTCATGCCCATGCCCCTCATCATGATAAACTGGGGGACCATGTACACCTGCCAGGGCATGGCAATGGTGGAAATGTAGGCCATAAACAGGAGATTTTTGTACTTAAAATCCAGCTTGGCAAACGCGTAAGCCGCAAAACTGCTGGTCAGAAGCTGGAGGCACGTAACGATAACGGTCAGCTTCGCGGTATTTAACACAAACTTGGACAGGGGAATCTTTGTCCAGATATCAACATAATTCTGCCACCTGGGATTCTTGGGAATCCACTCAATGGGGAAAATAAACACGTCCTTATCCAGCTTCAGAGACGCAGACAGCATCCACGCAAACGGGATCAGCATCAAAACCGCCAGGGCGATCAGAACCGCGTACAGGACAACACGCCAAAACTTATACTTTGCGGTACTGTGTACCCCTGCTCCAACGGAGCCTGCATTGCGGGATGCCCCACGGGTATAGCTTTTACTTTGTACTTTCATCTCTCACCCCTCCTAGTTGGCATATTTCTTTTCGCCTCTGAACTGGATCAGAGTCACTGCCAGTACCATCAAGAACAGTACCATAGCCACCGCGCTTGCGTACCCAAGGTTCCAGTTCCTGAACGCCTCTTCGTAGATGTGGTAAACCAGGACAATAGCCGACTTGTTCAGCACGCCGTTGGACCCGCCTGCCAGCATGTACACAATGTCGTACACCTTAAAGCAGTTGATGGTCAGCATGATGGTGACGAAAAACGTAGTGGGCTGCAGCTGAGGCCAGGTAATATACAGAAACTTCTGCCATGTGTTGGCCCCGTCCAGGCTGCAGGCCTCATAAAGCTCCCCGTTAATGCCCTGGAGACCCGCCAGGTAGATCACCATGTAGTAACCCATATTCTTCCACACGCTGAACAGAACCACCGTAAACATCACCCAGTCCTTATCCGCGGACCACTTGGGAAGATCCTTTGCCGCCATCCCCAGGTTATACAAAATCATGTTCACCGGGCCGCTTTTCTGGGGGCTGAACAGCATGTTCCACACCGCCGCCACTGCCACTAAAGAAGCCACGTAGGGGAAAAAGCTGACGGTCCTGAAAAAGTTCCTGCCCTTCACCTTCTGGTTCAAAATAATGGCCAGCCCCAGAGAGCAGATCAGCGTCAAGGGAACCGTGGCGATACAGTAGACAATAGTATTCTTCAAAGACGCAAGAAAACGGTCATTCTTAAACGCCTCCACAAAATTATTGAGAGCCACAAACTTCATGGCATTATTTCCGTCCCACTCCGCAAATGCCAAAATAAACGCAAAAATAATGGGGACCAGGGTAAACACGCAGAACCCGATAAAGTTGGGAGCGATAAAAGAGTACGCCACCAGATCCCTCTTTGCCTGTCTGCTGAAACGCTCCCCTGTCTTCGCCTGCTTGATCTTTCCCTGGGTATATTCGATTTTCCTGATGAGCCGGTCCCGCTTCTTCCTGTCAGAAGTCCCTTTAAGTTCCTCCTGCAAAGCCGAAAGCTGCGGTTCCAGTTTCGCCAATTTTTCCTTTACCACATTCGGGTCAACATTCCTTTGATTTGCCATATTTCCCAACGCCCAAAAATCCGGCTTACCCTCCTTTTCCTGCAGCCTGTCACAGCCGCCTTATTTGCCGCCGTTCCCTCTTTTTAAAATCGGACGGGCCATCTGACCGGCCCGTCCGCAATCTTCCTATATTCCTTGTGCAGCCCGCCGGACACTACCTGTCCCGGCCCGGGCGTACGGATCCGCAAATCCGTCCATCCACGAATCTACCGATTCACAAATCTGCTCATCCACGAATCTACCGATCCATAAATCTGCTAATCCACAAATCCGCCAATCTGCCAATCCACAAATCTGCTCATCCACGAATCTACCGATCCATAAATCTGCTAATCCGCAAATCCGTCAATCCACCGATTATCCAAGCGCCAAACCTACTGTCCCAATACGGCCTGAACGCCTTCGTTCATCTCCTCAATACCCTCATCAATGGAGCTGCCCTCCGTCATGATGTTGTCATGGCCCTCATTGAGCACGGTCTCAATCTCAGAGCTCTTGGCGTGAACCGGCATCTCAAGGTAGGTGTTGGCCGTCTTAAGAGCCTCCGCGCTGGCGTCGTCAGCCGGGAATCCCTCCATGCCGGAGATGGCAGCCACAACCTCATCCGTGGTAATCGCCGGGATCGTGCCGGTCTCTGCCACAACCTCCGCGCCGTCAGGACCGCAGACAAACTTTACAAACTCCCATGCCAGGTCCTTGTGGGGAGCGGACGTAGGAACGGACAGACAGGTGATGGTAGCCAGGGTGGACCCGGGTTCCACGCCCTCCGCGTGAGGATACTTCACAATGCCCCAGTTGGCCACTTCCGCCCCGTACTCACCGGTCTTGATCTTTTCGATCAGAGTGGGGATAAACCAGGAACCCATGTTCATCATAGCCACATTGCCCTGGGCAAAAGCGCCGGAGTAGTGAAGGCTGGAAGTCTTAAGGGTGGCGTAATCCTGGCACACGCCGTCCTCCTGCTGCTTTAAGATCATCTCATAGTAGGGCTTTAAGAACTCATAATTGCCGTCCACAATGGAGTTCTTCCCGTCCAGAATACCGAACAGCTGAACCGCAGACCTCCAGGTGTGGTAGTGAGCGCCGTAGACCTCCTCACCAGGCGTGGTGTTGGTCACACTTCTGGCCAGAGCGTCATACTGGTCAAACGTCATATCATTGGTGGGATAGGAAACCCCCGCATTGTCAAATACATCCTTATTGTAGAACAGTACCCAGAAATCGCTTCTAAACGGCAGCTCATACAGCTTCCCGTCCACGGTCACCTGGTCCGTGATGCCGCCGTACTGGGACAGATCCACGCCGTCCTTTGCGATCCAATCATCCAGAGGCTCCAGAACCCCCTTGTTCACCAGGGTGGTGTATCCCGGAACATCCTTGATGGTCGCGATGTCAAAATCAGAACCGCTGCCCGTCAGCTCCGTGGCCAGAACCGTCTGATAATCCGCGGACCCCAAGTCCACCATCTCAATCTTCACACCGGGATTGGCCGCCTCAAACGCGTCGATGAGAGGCTGATAGTAAACCGTGGAGGAGATATCCCACACAGCCCACTTTAACACCGTGTCCCCCTCTGCCGCCTGCACCGCAGCCGCCGTGGTCTCCCCGCCTGCTGCCGCCGCTGTTGTGGTCTCCGCCGCCGTGGGAGCCGCCGTTGTAGCATCCCCCTCTGAACTTCCGCCTCCGCAGCCCGCCAGGCTCACAGCCATCATACTGCAGGCCAGTGTCAGTCCAAGTAATCTTTTTTTCATGATCTTTTCCTCCTCTTTTTTCTGTTTTTAACTATGAATCAAGTATAACGTAAAAATATCATTTCCAGAATGGAAAAAATTGCACAAAAGCTTAACTATCTACCGCTGTGTTTTTGTGTTTTTTGATTCCATGTAATTTTTTATGAATTTCCGGCAATTTTTTATGTTTTGGCACTCTGTGCCCCTTTCCTCCCCATCCGCCTGTTGACATTTTCCCCGGAATGTATCATACTTTTCTCATAATACCCCTTAACGCCGCAGTCCGCTGCGCGCAAAACCAATCCCCGCTGCCGCCATGGCAGCCCCTGTTTCGGAAATGCCGGGGAAACGCCTCAAAAAGGATGCATCCATGAAACCACTGACAACCGTTACCAGAACCATAAAAAACTTCACGGCAACCATAAAAGGAAAGATCGTGGCCATCACCACAGGCACCATAACCGTCATCGCCCTGATCACGGTGGGCGTCTGCTTTGTGGTGTTCCAGTCCCTCCTAAGGCAGAACCAGATCCAGTCCGTGGAGTTCGGCCTGCAGCTGGTGTCCAGCAATGTGGCCTTTGATATGAAGGAAATCACCTACTTTGCCCGGTGGTGCGGCTCCAGCAGCGACATTCTGAAATACCTGAACACTTTCCAGGATAAACCGCCTCTTGCCGTGGCATCCAGAAGCGATAAAAGCCTGCGGGCTATTGCCCTGGATTCCTCAGAGCGGCTAAAAGAAGAGTTCCACAACACCAGCCGCTACATAACAAGAGCCATTGTCTCCACCAACTCATCCTCCAACTTCCTCCAGGTAGTCTCCACCTCCGGGGACACCCTATCCTACAACATGGATGATCTGGTGGAGTCCCAGGTCTTTCAAACGCTCATGGAAAGCCCGGATTTTACCTGGGTAGGCGTTATCGACGACCCGTTCTTCCAGGGGTTTCAGCAGATGCCCGTCATCCCCATTGCCCGGCCGATTTACTCCTCCTTCGGAAGCGACGCCGTGGGGTGGGTCTACATATCCGTTTCCGCCAACGTGATCCTGGACTCCTTAAAGTCCTTCCCCCTTCCGTCGGACAGCCGCCTTTACCTGACCATCGGCGACGGATTCTATGAAGTTCTGAACGGCCGCATCGTAAAGACCGAACCGGACTTTACGGTTCTGTCCAGGCAACAGGTAAAAGGCACGGACTCCTCCACCGCCGTTGAGCAGGTGTCCTTGGCCGACGGCAGGACCGAAACCCTTATCACCCACTCCCTTGGGCAGAACGGCTGGTATATCCATCAGATCCTGTCCAGACAGCAGCTAAAGCAGCAGCGCCAGGTGTACCTGCTGCTTATCGGGGCCATTGCCGTTGCCATCCTGTCCCTGGGAATCTTCATGGCCATGTCCCTAAACCGCACCATCAACCAGCCTGTGGCCAGGATCCAGAAAAAGATCCACGCCATCGCCCAGGGCGATTTCTCCAGGGACGCGTCCATAGAGTGGAACCATGAGCTGGGGGACATCGGAAAAGGCATCAACACCCTGGCATTCGACGTGGTCAACCTGATGGACAGGCGGATTGAGGACGAAAAGCAGAAAAAAGACCTGCAGTACCAGATTCTCCAGAGCCAGATTAACCCACACTTTCTCTACAACACCTTAAATTCCATCAAATGGATGGCCACCATCCAGGGCTCCCCCGGCATCGCCGAGATGACCACTGCCCTGGCCCGTCTCTTAAGGCAGGTGGCCAAAGGTTCCTCCGCCATGATCACCCTGGAGGAGGAACTGAACCTGGTGAAAGATTATTTTCTCATCCAGCAGTACCGGTACGGCGGCGGCATTGCCATTGACTACCAGATCGAATCTCCGGATCTGTACCAGTGCATGGTCCACCGGTTTTCGCTGCAGCCCATTGTGGAAAACGCCCTGTTCCACGGCATAGAGCCAAAAGGCTCCACCGGGAAGATCGTCATAAAAGCATGGACCTGCCCGGTCGCCGGTGAACAGGCCCGCAAAGCGGATCTGCACATCTCCATCACGGACAACGGGGTGGGAATGTCCCGGGAGACCATTGAGAAAGTGCTGCACCAGAAGCCGTCGAAAAAGAGCGCTGATTTCTTCCGCCAGGTGGGAATCGCCAATGTAAACCAGAGAATACGCCACGAATTTGGGGAGAACTACGGGATTTCCATTGAGAGCCAGATAGGTGTTTACACCACCATGACCATCACAACTCCCTGTATCCTCCTTACCAAACCAGAAAGGAACCACACCCAGCCATGATAAAACTACTCATCGCAGACGACGAACCCTTAGTCCAGATCGGCATCAAATCCATGCTCAACTGGGCGGATTACAACATTGAAGTGTGCGGCACTGCCCCGAACGGCGGCGTCGCCCTGGAGATGATCGAGGAGTTCTCCCCCCAGATCGTCATCACGGACATCCGCATGCCCATTATGAACGGCCTGGAGCTGGCCAAAGTCTGCCGGGAGACCTACGGCCGCATCCCCCTCTTCATCATCCTCACCAGCTACGAAGAATTTGAGCTGGCCAGGCAGGCCCTGTCCTGTGAGGTGGTGGACTATCTCATAAAGCTGGAACTGGATCCCCAGACTCTTGGCAAGTCCATCGAAAAGACCATCGAACGGCTTAAGGAGCTGAAAGCCAGCGAAGCCGTCCGGACCGGAGGGCGGCCCATTCTGCAAAGCTACCTGGACAAATTCTTCCTGCGTCTCCTCCACAACCTCTTTGACAATGAGGAGCAGTTTCAGATCCAGGCCAAAGACTTAAACCTGAACTTTGACAGCCCCTGCTACGCTGTGGCCCACTGTGAGATTCTGGAGGAATTGGTCCAGGACATGACCAACGAAAAGCTGGTAAACCTGTATGGCAGCACCCTGCAGATGGTAAAAGACATCCTGAAACGCCATATGGCCTGCCAGGTCGTCTCCCTGGACTTAAAGCACTTTGCCGTCATCTTCCACCTGGAGGATCCGGGCAGGGAGGGCCACGAAAAAATGGTGGAAGCCTTGCAAAACGCCTCCACCATGGTACACAACTATTTTAATGTCCGCCTTATGGCAGGCATCGGCTCCGCGGCAGACTCACCCTTCAAGATCAGCGACTCCTACCAGGACGCCAGAGTGGCATTCACCCTCGCCTCCCCCAAAGATCCCTTCCGGGACTACGACCAGGCAAAGCCTGAGGACATCCGCAACTCCTTCAACATCACCCTGTTTAAAAATGACCTGACCAGGGCCTTTGAGGAGTTTGACGCCGGGATTCTCTACGACACCCTGACCCAGATCATTGACCTGTTCCGCTCCAATCCCCTGCGCTACCTTCAGGCCATTGACGGAGCCTGCAACATCCTGTACCTGGCCCTGTCCCTGATGCCCTCCGGTCAGGAGACCATCTCCGAAATCTTCTCCGGCGACCCGGACAATTACCGCTCCATCTACCGCATGGGCAATGTGGAACAGGTATCGGACTGGATGGCACGTCTCAGGGACGGCCTCTGCGACATCCTGAAATCCCGGCGGGTCACCTACAAAGAACATGTGATCTCCAATGTGCAGAAATACATTCAAAACCACATGGACGAACGGCTGACCCTCAATGAGGTATCCGCCGTGTTCGGATTAAGCCCCAACTACTTAAGCGTGCTGTTCAAAAAAACCTGCGGCGTGGGCTTTTCCGAATACATCACCCAGATGAAGATAAGCCGGGCCAGGGTCATGCTGCTGGAACAGGACATGAAGATCTACGAGGTGGCGGATCAGCTGGGATTTGAGAGCGCCTTCTATTTCAGCAAGGTATTTAAGAAAGTGGAGGGAGTCTCCCCCAGGGAGTTTGTCCAGCAATCCTTAAAAACGTAAGCCCTCCCCTCTGCGCTGTCACCGGCCGCCCGAAACGGTAAGCATCATCACTTTCCCCTCAAACGTAACCCGGGTCCGGAAAACACTGTGTGCCCAGGCTGTCTTAAGCCTTGCGTCCGTCACGGGAATCTCCTCCGTCACAGCCTGTCCGCCGCCTGTGATGCGGCACACACCCACACCACCCACATCCATCCAAAGCGCTCCCTCCCTCCGGGCAGTCGCCGGCCTTACACAGGTCATCAGGGACAGCACCACATCCTGCGCGTCGCCGTCTCCCTCCCATCGGTCGGTGATGCAGATGCACCTGCCCTTCTCCAGGCACACCCTTCTTCTGTAGGAGGAGACAAAGCACTCCCCATAGGCTCCCATCAGTTCCATGGCAATCCAGGACTGCTCTCTGCCCAGCTCATACTCCACCCGTCCTGCCCCGAACTGCTCTCCGTCCCTCTCCATCACCCCTCCAAAGGTGGGAAGATTGTGGTACTGGGACTGCATGGTCCAGATCTCATACCTCTTGGGGGAAAATGTCTTCTTCGTATAGCTCTCCACCCCCACATCAATAAACAGGGGTCTGCCGTCACAGTACACGGTAAAGCTTCCCACATCATTGTGGTTATGGCTGTCCCCGTTGTCCCCCGCCTTCACCGCCAGGCAGAACCTTTCATCTCTGGCGATAAAAAGGCCTGCGCTGGGAAAATACCAGTCCCCGGCCCGTCCTCCTTCCTGTACGGTCCCTGTTTTCCGTCCCTTTCCATACTCCGTCATCTCCTCATGGGCAAAGGCCGCCTGAACCCGGTACATCAGATTATGCTCCTGGAGATCCAGCTTGTCCTCACACTGCCTGTAATCCTTTGCCGCAAAAGCCATAAGCTCTCCATTGCCCGTCCGCTTACCGAACAGGTACTCCCTCGCCCTGCATGAGCCCGCCTTTGGGGAGCAGTCCGCGAAATTCACATAGTAAGGCCCCGCCACATGGACTCTCCGGATGTAGTCCGCCATATTGACGATCTTTTTCTCCCTGTAGACCTCCCCAAAAATCCCGCCGCAGACATAGTTGAGCACCTCCACGGCATTAAACAGGGTCAGCCCGGCATGGCGGTAATACTGGGCTCCCTCATCGCAGCACCCGTCCTCCCCGTACTCATCCAGAAAATAATCCAGGCTCACGCAGGCCTTCCCTATGATCTCCCGCCTCATAGCCGGAGCCGATGCCCTCGTAAAAGCCGCCGTGAGTACATTCTGGGTACACCAGGAAGTCCAGTTGTTCATCGGAGACTCTCCGTCCCCCATCCACCAGAAATGCTCTTTAAGATAGGGCTCAAGCACCCTGGTCTCCAGGCTGCGGTCCACGGTCTTTGAGATAACCGGGCTCACCTCCTTTAAGGCGTCCCGCAGAAGATACTCCGCCATCCCCGCCACTGCCCCTGTCTCCGCCGCAAACAAGTCAATCACCGGCCTTGTGACATCGGGAAGAATGTGCTGGGGCGCGTCCCGGACATACGTGTTGTGGGCCGGAAGCTGCCACGCCGTCTCCTCACAGATGAGAAACAGCCCGTTTATGATGTCATCCAGAAAGCGCCCCTCATACTCCGCGCACTCCGCCATCACCAGGGCATTCAGCGCGATTCTCCGCTGAAACTGCTTCTCCTCAAAGCGGCTCCTGTTTCCTGTGCGGCAAAACTCCATGTAATCCGAAGCGTAAATCGGCGGATAACCGCACCCCAGCCATTTCTCCCCCGCTTTCACCAGCTCCCTTCGGTAACTCTCCGGCACGCCCTCCCAGGCCTTCCGGTCCCTGGCAGGAGGATACACATCAAACACCCTCAAATTCGTCAAATCACTGCGTTCTGCAATCTCTCTGAACATAAAAACCTCCGCGGTAAATTTCTGTAATGGTTCCATTATAGAAATCTCCCGCGGAGATTAGAATGTAATTTTTCTTCACATTACCGCAATATTTTTCACACTGCCGCCCTATTCCTGCCCCGGCCCCCTTCCGTCCCTGTTCTTCGGCCCCAGGTTCCCCTGGCGGTGGTGTCTTCTGCACAGGGCCGTGTACCGGTCATTGCCGCCCATGACGATCTGCTCCCCTGCCTGGATCATCCTGCCGTCCTCCCCGATCCTGGCGTTGCAGGTGGCCGCCCTGCCGCACCAGCACACGGTCTTGATCTCCTCGATGACGTCCGCCCACGCCATGAGCCACAGGCTTCCCTCAAAAAACTCCCTGCGGAAATCCGTCCTAAGCCCGTAGCAGATCACCGGCACTCCCAGGTCGTCCACAATGTGTACCAGAAACTCCACCTGCCTCTTGGAGGCGAACTGGGCCTCATCCACAATGATACAGTCATAGTCCCGGATGGCATCATCCTCCATCTCAAGGAGGGCCTCCAGAAGAATCCCCTCCTTTGCAAGGCCCATTCTGGACCGGATCAGGTAATCCCCGTCCCTGGAATCCAGCCTGGGCTTAACCAAAAGGGCCCTCTTCCCCCGCTCAAAATAATTGTACTCCACCATCAGCGCGTTGGCTGTCTTGGAGCTTCCCATAGCCCCATACCGAAAATACAATTTTGCCACAAATCTTACCTGCCTTTTTTTTATTTCTGCCCAGCCTGGGCGGTCTTATGTCTCCCTCTATACGGAAACCGGAATCCCGTTCTTTCGGAAAAACAATTTCACCGCCTCGTCCCACTCCTCGTCCAGGGACTTGTCCAGAGTAAAGAAATTCACCGACGTCCCTGTCACGCAGTACAATTCCCCATTTTCATACCGAATATTCAGGTACATGCCGCTGACCTGCTCCTCCCTGACAGCCAGCTTTCTGTCAGCCAGAAAGCGCTCCACCTGCTTTTTCGTCAGCTGGAGAACGATATGAAAACTTCCCGGCAGCCGTTTCCCCTTAATAAGGGAAAAGCATACCGGCTTCATGACCTCCCACGCCGAGTATTCCCCGATCTCCCGCTCCGCCATCTCCTCCTCTGTATAGTATCCGGGCCTGACGCGCCCGTCCATATGAAACGCGTTAAACGTCACAATATCCGCTTCCCTCACCAAAAATTGGTCAAACATACTACCGATAAACAGCCCGGATGTAAACTGTTTCATATCCTCCACTTTCAACGCGACCATGATCCCCATCCCTGCCTTTCACCCTGTAGTCCGCTTCCCCTTTCCCCGCGGACGCCATCTTTATCTATGTAACTATAAACGAATAACCTGCAAGTGTCAATCACACTTTATGACAGCGGCGATCTGTGGTATACTCTATCCCAGAGCATATGTTTCATAAATCATTCACATAAGGAGGACCTTACCATGAACACTGAAAAAGAAATAAACCGGCTGACCGGCCTGATTTTGGGCAGCGTCTCCCCATTCCACTGCATCCTGACCGCTTCCCGTTTTCTGGAGCAGGAGGGATTTACCCGCCTGGACCTGACAGGGGCCTGGGACCTTAAGCCAGCGAAGGGCTACTATCTGCCTGTCTTTGACTCCTCCCTCATCGCCTTCACCACAGGGGACGCTCCGGTATCCCAAGCTTACGTTCCCACCCTGCGCATGGAGGCCGCCCACACAGACTGGCCCTGTCTGAAATTAAAACCCTCGCCGGAAGTCTCCACCAGCCGCTACGGCAAGCTGAACGTGGAAGTCTACGGCAGCCCCATCTTAAGCACCTGGATGGACCGGCCCCTCTCCCTTGCGGGAAAAGTGTGCGCTGCCGGACAAACCCCTTTTTCCCCAAAGGTTCACTTGGTTGACGTAAAGCGCCCTGTAGCCGTGATCCCAAATCTGGCCATACACATGAACCGGGAAGTAAACAACGGCGCGGCCCTGAACCCCCAGAAGGACATGCTTCCCATCCTCACCCTTCTGGAGGATAAGACGGACAACGATCACTGTCTTGTCAACCTTCTGGCCCGGGAAACAGGATGCGCCCCGGAAGACATCCTGGACTACGACCTCTGCCTCTACAACCTGGACTCCTGTTCCACCCTGGGCCTTGAAGGCGAGTTTTTCTGCGCTCCCCGCATTGACAATCTGACCTCCGTAAGCGCCTGTCTGGCCGGGATCGTCTCCGGCTTCCGCCAAAACGGCGTCAATGTCATTGCCCTCTACGACAATGAGGAGATCGGAAGCCGCACCAAGCAGGGAGCCTTCTCCGCTGTCACAGACCGGGTTCTGGAAAAACTCTACCTGTCTCTGGGCTATTCCAGGGAACAATACTTAAACGCCGTTATGGACGGGTTTCTGCTGTCCATGGACGTGGCCCACGCCATGCACCCAAACCACACGGAAAAATGCGACATCAAAAACCAGATCCTCCCAGGCGACGGCGTTGCCATCAAAATGGCTGCCGCTCAGTCCTACGCCACCGACGCCTCCTGTATCAGCGTCATCGAGGATATCTGCCGCCGCAGCCAAATTCCCTGCAAAAAATTTTCCAACCGTTCCGACATCAAAGGGGGAGCCACTCTGGGAGCCATCTCCTCGGCCCTTCTGTCCATGAGGACCGTGGATGTAGGCGTCCCCATCCTGGCCATGCATTCCGCCCGGGAGACCATGGGAACAAAGGATCAGGCAGCCCTAGTAGCTCTGGCTTCCGAATTCTTCCTGGTATAGTTCAAAAAAGTTGGAGGCAGTAGCAGCCTCTCCTCCCTCGAAGGTGATGTGGGACCACTCCTCATCAGAGATGGTCACCTTGTTGTCAATGACAAACTGTTCATAGATCTGCTGAAAGGCCCAGTTCTTCCGCTCCTTATAGATCTGGGTCTTTCTCTCCCTGGTGGCGTCCATCTCATAGTCATTGACGCACTGGATCACATAGTACATGCCCTCAAACTCCACCACAGAGCTGATCTCCCCCGCGGCCAGCCCGAAAGCCGTCGTCTCCAGAACCTGGGGCATCTGTCCCCGCCATACCTTTCTCTCCTCAGGGCTTGCCCCTGTCACGTCTCTGGCAACCGCGGAAAAATCGCTTCCCTCCTCCGCCATGCGCCCCCAGACCGTCTCCGCCTTCACCCTGTCCCCTGTCTCCACCACCTTAATGGTAATGACCTTTGCCTCGCTGTCGCTGACCTCCAGATCCAGGCCCTCGGTCAGCACCTCCACCACCTTGCAGGCCATATGGTAATCCTCATACAGAGTCACCACATCCGCCTCGGAGATCCCCAGATACTCGATCTCGCTTCTGGACAGGGAAGAATAATAATTCCTGGCCACTCTCCTGACCCGGTCCGCTTCCCCGCTGCTCACAGCGACTCCCCGGTCCCTGGCCAGAAGGGTCATCGTCTTCATATTTTCCAGAAACGCGCGCGCCTGATCCAGAAGATACTGTTCAAACGTATCCCCGTTCTCCATGACAGCGTCCCAGATCTTGTCCGTGTAGATCTGCTCATACCGGTTCCTCTCGGTTATGGCAATGACCATCATCTGGGCTCTGGTATAGGCTGCCGGCTGAGGTATTTCTTCCTCCACCACAGTCTCCTTCGAACAGCCTCCGGCCCACCAGACAGCCCAAACGGCGGCCAGAACCCAAACCAATATCCATCTGTTCTTCCTCTTCATCCGGTGGATCCCTTTCCTACAAAAGCAGCTTCAATATTTTTAAAACGCCCTTCTCTACATTGGCGTCAGCCTGGAATCTGGCCGCCTTCCTCACTTCCTCCCTGGCATTGGCCACGGCAAAGCTGTAATAGGACCTTTCCAGCATCTCTATATCATTTAGCTGATCCCCGAAAGTCATGGTCTCCTCCGGCCGGATGTCCAGACTTTCCTGAAGGACCCGGATCGCCTGCCCTTTGCACACGCCCGGGGCCATGGCGTCCATCCACATATCCCCGGAGATCGTCATCTTTAAACAATCCCCAAACTGCCCCATAAGCCCTTTGACAGCTTTCTGAATGCCATGAGGCTTGTAAGCCGACACCTTAATGATATCATCCCCAACAGCTGTCACATCCTCCACCTGCTTTACCCGGAACTTATAGCCATTGACCATCCAGTCAATAAAATCCTGATCCCCCGTGTCCACATAGACCACGTCCGGGCCTCCCACCATCACCTCCAGCCCGGGGACCTGCCGGATCCCCCGGATCAGTTCCATGGCAGTCTCCCTGTCAATGGGGTTTAAAAACAGATTCCTGCCGTGACAGCCCACATATGCCCCGTTGTCCGACAGATAGAACACCTTCTCCTTCACCGGCTCAAAAACAGCCTCAATACTGGCCCACTGACGCCCGCTGGCCGCCGCGAACTGAATCCCCTTTTTCCGCAGCCCCAGGATCACGTCAAAATATTCGGGGTCCAGCTTATGCTCCCCGTCTCTCACCAGAGTTCCGTCTATATCGCTTGCGATCAGTTTGATCACGTTATTCTCCCTCCGTTTCTTCCATCAATCGCTTCCACTCCTGCCAGACTCTTCCCACGGGAAGTCCCACCACATTGCTGTAATCCCCGTGGATCCCCTGGATATAAGCGGCAAATCTGCCCTGTATCCCGTAGGCCCCGGCCTTGTCCATAGGTTCCTCGCTGTCAGCGTAGGCTCTGATCTCCTCCTGGGACATGGGATACACCAGCACCTCGGTCCTCTCTGAAAAGGTAATCCCCCTGCTCCTCTGCTCCTCTTTATAGATCAGCGTCACCCCTGTGTATACCTGATGGCTTCTCCCCTGGATCATACAAATCATCCGCCTCGCGTCCTCATGGCTTTCCGGCTTTCCCAGGATCTGACCGTCAACAGCCACCACCGTATCCGCTCCCAGGATCAGGGTCCCTGCCAAAGCCTGCTCTGCCACATCCTCTGCCTTCCTGGAAGACAATTCCGTCACCACAGCCTCAGGATCTGTGGATGTAGTGGTCTCCTCCACCCTGCTGGGCCTGATATCCGCCTTTATGCCAATCTGATCAAGCAGCTGACGCCGTCTCGGAGAGCCGGATGCCAGTATTACCTTTATATCCCTCATATATTTCACTCTTCTTCCTCATTTCTGCGGTCGTCTTTTCCGGAAAAAAGCCCTGTGCCAATCCTGGTCTTTTTTGTCCCGATATCACGCCTTGCTCCATACCGTCATTGAGCCGGATCATACTATCCCCGGCACATGTACCGTGCCAATTATATCATGTTTATCCTTCTGATACAAGCTGACGGTTCCTGCTTTTTTGTCCAACACCCCAGAGGATTTTGCTCCACAAACAATCCCCCATAGCGCAAAAAGGCGTCCGCCCCCGGCTTTCGCTTACGGACGAACGCTCAACCTCCCTATAACCGGCTCCTGCTCTTCCCCCCGGTTCTTAATCTGATGCCGCAGACACCACAGAAAATCCGTCAGATAGAACAGCACCAGGGTTACTGCCAGCCGCTTCTCAAACCGCTGAGGCACAAAACCCGCCAGATGCATCAAAAACCCGTTGAGGAAGCGGAAATACACGATCCCCAGAAGCCCCCAGCCAAGGCTGCTCTCCAGACAGATGATCCCCTTGTAGTTAAACTTCTTCATACTGTAATCCCACCAGAAGCTGCCAAACAACCGGATCATGGCCCTTGCGGTTATTAACTCCATAATGGTCGCCATGATCATGGCCGCCATATACAGCTTTACCGCGCTGTCCGCCAGAGGGCTCAACAGCAGATTCGCCCCAACAGCCCCAAACCCGTAGATGATGCAGAAAGGCCCGTGGCCGAATCCCCGGTTCAGCACCGGCGTGCGGTTCTCGTAAGTCAAAACCACGCACTCCAGCAGATATCCCAGCAGACTGCAGAGAAAAAACCAGTTGATCATATAATAGATGTTCATAAATTGCCTCCAACTCTAAACCTGTTTCCTTAATACGCCATATTGATCAGCAGCGCGATCACAATCCCCAGCACCGCCCCCGCGAACACCTGCAGCGGCGTATGTCCCACAAATTCCTTCAGCTTCTTCTGAAACTCCTGATTATTTAATTTAAAAAAGTCCTGCTCCAGGATCATATTCAGCAGCTTTGCCTGTTTTCCCGTCTCCTGTCTCACGCCGATGGCGTCGTACATGACCACTGCAGCCAGAACAAAACTGACCGCAAACTCCGGGGACGATACCCCGCAGCAGATCCCGCTGGAAACCACCAGGGCGCACACCGTAGAAGAGTGGGAACTGGGCATCCCCCCTGCTCCCACCAGTCTCTCCGGCGAAAAATCCCGGTTCAGCCCGCAGTCGATCATGGTCTTTAACACCTGGGCCACCACCCATCCTGCCACTGAACTGACTAATATCTGATTGTCAAGCAATTCCTGCCACATATCCATCGTATTCTCCTGTCATCGTAACCGTTCAGATAACCCTTGAACTGTTACCTGTCATCCTATTTGCTTTGGCCACACAGATACCAGCAACCAGTCTTTCATATGGCCGAAAAACTCCGTGAGACCGCACAGTTTATCCGCGTACAGGATGGCATATCCCTCCCTGTACTTAGGCGGTATGGGGGTCAGCGGCCACATATGCCTGAGGATCATGTTCTGCTCTTTCTCTGAGGCCTGAAAATACTTTACCGCGTTATTCATAGCTACCCTGGGATGGGTAAACCCATGAAAATGCTCCCCCGTCTCCCTGGCATGGGTATGCCAGTCATATAAAAACAGATCGTGGAGCAGTCCCGCCCTGGCGGCGCAGCGGCAGTCCCAGCCCCTGTTTCTGCATATTTCAAAAGCAATATAGGAAACCTGGATGCAGTGCTCCCTGCATGTGGTGTGGCCGTGCTGGATAAACTGGTCCATGGACTGAAAGACTTTATGGTCTAAGATATCCCGAACACACGCCATGTATTCCTCATCCCTGCTCCATCTGGCGCTTTTGCGCAGCAATTCCTCTTTGCTTACTTTTTCTTTGCTCATTTCCCTGATAAACTCCCCCGTCTTTCCCTGACGATAAACAGACAGTTTGGCACAGCAACCGCAGGAAACCGCGTCCGCTATGCCAAACCACTGGGTCTGCTAAAATTGTCCTATATCAATATCCGATCAGCCAGTCGTACAACTCCTGATACTTGAGAGCCGAGGCGTTCCAGGAATAATCCTTGGCCATAGCCCGATCAATCAGCTTATTCCACTCCCGCTTCTTGTCATAATAGATCCGCTCCGCGTACCTGACAGACGCCAGCATCTCGTGAGCATTATAGTTGGTAAAGGAAAATCCGGTGCCGGTACCCTCAAATTCATTATATGGCTCCACCGTGTCCTTTAATCCTCCTGTCTCCCGCACAATGGGAACCGTGCCGTAGCGCAGGGCCATCAGCTGGCTCAGCCCGCAGGGCTCAAACAGGGACGGCATCAAAAACGCGTCGGATGCCGCGTAGATCTTGTGGGACATGGGCTCGGAATAGTAGATCAGAGCCGCGACCTTTCCCGGATACTTCCACGCGAAATGACGGAACATATTCTCGTACCGCTCCTCGCCGGTCCCCAGAACCACCAGCTGGATCGCGTCGTTGCACAAGTCTTCCATCACATACTGGATCAGATCAAACCCCTTCTGGTCTGTGAGCCTGGACACAACGCCGATCATCATCCTGCCTTCGTCCTCCTCCAGACCCAGCTCTTTCTGGAGAGCAACCTTGTTCTTGATCTTCTCCTTGCGGAAATTCTTCGCGTCATAAACTTGCTCGATCATGGAATCCGTAGCAGGGTTAAAGTCTTCATAGTCAATACCGTTGACGATCCCCCGAAGGCTGCCGGAGCGGGCTCTCATAAGGCCGTCAAGGCCCTCGCCGTAAAACGGCATCTTGATCTCCTCCGCGTAGGTATCGCTCACAGTGGTAATGGCGTCCGCAAACACGACGCCGCCCTTTAACAGGTTGCCGTCCTTGTAAGCCTCCAGCTTATCCGGGGCAAAATAGTAATCGGAAAGGCCGGAAAACCTCTGGATGGTCTTCACGTCCCACACGCCCTGGAACTTTAAGTTGTGGATGGTGAACACGGACTTCATATTGCGGAAAAACTCACCGCCGCGGAACCGGTCCTTTAAGTACACAGGAATCAGTCCTGTCTGCCAGTCATGGCAGTGAACAACGTCCGGCTGGAATCCGATCACAGGAAGAGCGGAAAGGGACGCGTTACAGAAGAAGGAAAACTTCTCCAGGTCGTAGAGCCAATCCCCATATGGCTTCGGGCCGGAAAAATAACCTTCATTATCAATAAAGTAGAAGTGGATCCCCTCATGCTCATAGTGCATGATGCCAACATAGCGGCTCTGGCCCATAAAGTCCATATAAAAATGGCTGATATAGTCCATCTTATCCCGCCACTCCTGCTTAATGCAGAGATACTTGGGGATCATAACCCTCACATCGTAATACTCTTTATTAAAACACTTGGGCAGAGAGCCAACAACGTCTGCCAATCCCCCGGTCTTAATAAACGGCACTGCTTCCGATGCAACAAATAATATCTTTTTCATTTGAAAAACCTCCTCATATGGAGCGAAAACCGCAACCCCTAATAGGTGTAGTATACAACATTTTTAGGATTTTAGGAAGTACATTCTTGAATTTTGCAGTTTATTTTGTCATTATTCGTCTCTAACTGCAAACCAGGCCATATATAGCGTCATAATTTTGTGCATTCTGCACAGTCCCTCCCAAAAATATCTCCGTCCTATGTAGCTGTCCGGCTGTCAGGCTCCGCGGCTGTCCGGATGCCTGCCTTTTGCTCTTTCTATAACCTTTTATAATCCAGACGGATCTTGTCCGACAAAAGGGCGATAAACTCCGAATTGGTGGGCTTGCCCTTTCCGTTGCTCACCGTGTATCCAAAGATCTCATTGATGGTCTCCATGCTTCCGCGGCTCCAGGCCACCTCGATGGCATGGCGGATCGCCCGCTCCACCCGGCTGGGCGTGGTCTGATGCTTCTTGGCGATGGTGGGATAGAGCACCTTTGTCACGGATGTCAGCATATCCTGGTCCTCCACGGAGATGGTGATGGCATCCCGCAGATACTGGTACCCTTTGATGTGGGCCGGCACGCCGATCTCGTGAAGGATCTGGGTTACGTCATTCTCCAGATTCTGCTCCATATAGTCCAGCATACTCTCATAAGGTTTCACCTTCCGGGCTCCCGTCAGGTTTAATCCTCTGGGCCTTGATCCGTAATTGCCGATGCGGCGGATCTTGTCCACCAGAACCTCTTTTTTAAAAGGCTTCATGATAAAATAGCTGGCGCCCATGCGGAACGCGTCCTCCGTGACGTTCTCACTTCCCGCCGCTGACACGACGATAAAGCAGGGATTCTTCTCCAAGTTGCCTTCTGTCTTTACTTTCTCCATAACCTCCACACCGTCCATCCCCGGCATTATCACATCCAAAAGCACCACGTCCGGCTTTGAATCTACGATCATCTTGTATGCTTCATCGCCTGTCTCCGCGTTTCCCACCACTTGGATTCCGTCTTCATTTTTCAGCATATCATTCAATAATTCCATGGTTTTCGGGTTATCTTCCGCAATTGCAACGTTTAATGCTGTCATTTTGTGTCCTCCTTTTTGCTGGTAGATGTTATTATAGTCTGTCGATTTCCCTGCTTGCAACGAAAATCCATCGCAAATTCTATCAAAATCCGACTCTTCCTAAAAAGCCTGATCCCCCGCAGATCCTCCCATATCGTTCCCGAAAACACATGTAACCTTTCTGTAACCTTTTAACAAACACACCTCCTCCCAAAACAAAAAAGAACGTCTGCCAGCCTGCAGCCGCCCTAAAGCATCCGGTAAATGATCAGAGCCAGGGCTACGCCAATGATGCTGGCCATTGTAATCCGAATGGTTAGTCCAAATGTTACGACGATCACTCCAAGATTCACAACAAGCGGTGAGTCCAGTCCAAATGATTGCCCAAAATTCAACCATGAAAATCCGGGAATACTCTGCGCCACGTCGCCGATAAAACTCCCAAGCACGATCCCTGATAACAGCAGTACCAATAAAACCCAAAAATTCTTATATCCCATCTTTCTCATTCTCTCCTCTTGTCTTAGTTTAGCACAAGAGGAAAGAAGTGACAACACAAAAATAACCTATTTTCGTTTAATGCGGATAAAATGTTACTGTTCACGGGGGAGGCATCTTCTTGCCCGGCTCCGCCGAACAAGAAGCATCGGGCGTTCGCCCGATGTGGAAATCACCCGTCTTATGATTCTTCCGTTTCAACTCCGCTCCCATTCATCTTCAGAGCCACCAGCACGCCGACCATCAGCAAAATCCCCACAGGCAGGGCTACCCAGGCCCTCTGGACAAAACCGGCCACAATATAGGTGACAAAAGATACTGCCGCCGCCACCACCGCGTAGGGCAGCTGGGTGGTCACATGGTTTACATGCTCGCACTGGGCTCCCGCTGAGGCCATGATGGTAGTGTCGGATATGGGGGAGCAGTGATCCCCGCACACAGCCCCTGCCATGCAGGCGGAGATGGAGATAATCATCAGCTGAGGGTTGGTGTTCTGGAACACAGCCACCACAATGGGGATCAGGATTCCAAAAGTTCCCCAGGAGGTACCGGTGGCAAACGCCAGAAGACATCCCACAACAAAGATAATCGCCGGAAGGAAGTTTAAGAACCCTTTGGCGCTTGCCTCCACCACGCCGGCCACGTACACGTCCGCCCCCAGGCTGTCGGTCATGGCCTTTAAGGACCAGGCAAAGGTCAGGATCATAATGGCCGGAACCATGGCCTTAAAGCCCTCGGGAATACAGGCCATGCACTCGGAGAATTTCAGCACCCTGCGGACCTGGTAAAGGCCGATGGTGATGACAAGACCAAAAAAGCTTCCGTAGGTCAGTCCCAGAGAGGCATCTGACTGGGAAAAGGCAGTGACAAAATCCGTCCCGGAAAAGAACCCGCCGGTGTAGAGCATCCCGATAACACAGCAGACGATCAGGGACACAATCGGGATCAGAAGGTCCATAACCTTTCCCTTGGTCTCCACAAGCTCATCCTTTACAAGCCCGTAAGGGCGGCCCGGCGTTGTATACAAGTCTCCTTTTGCCGCATTGATCTCATGAGTCTTCATGGAGCCGAACTCCACCTTCATAAGCACCATGCCCACCATCATCACAATGGTCAGGATGGCGTAAAAATTGTAGGGGATCGCCCGCATGAAAATGGAAAAACCGTCCTCCCCCTCCACAAACCCGGTGACAGCGGCAGCCCAGGAGGAGATGGGGGCAATGATGCACACAGGAGCCGCCGTGGCGTCGATCAGATAGGCCAGCTTGGCCCTGGACACCTTAAACTTGTCAGTCACCGGCCTCATGACGCTTCCCACTGTAAGGCAGTTAAAATAGTCGTCAATAAAGATCAGAACCCCCAGAAGAATGGTGGCCAGCTGGGCTCCCACACGGTTGTGGATCTTGGAAGCCGCAAACTGCCCGAAGGCGGCGGAACCTCCCGCCTTGTTCATCAGACACACCATGGCCCCCAGAATCACTAAAAATACCAGGATCCCCACATTGTAACTGTCAGACAGAGCGCCGATGATCCCGTCCTCAAAAATATGGGTGACGGTCATCTCAAAGCGAAATCCCGAGTACAGAAGTCCTCCCATCAAGATCCCCACAAACAGGGAACTGTAGACTTCCTTGGTGATCAGAGCCAGGCCGATGGCCACCACCGGAGGCACAAGGGCCCAAAAAGTGGAATACATAGCAGGCACATACTCCGCCTCCCCCTCCTGGGCGGCCAGTACGGTCATCGCGCAGGCCAGGGCCATAAAAAGCGATGCGGCGGTCAGGCCAAATACTTTCTTTTTTGTCAGGTACATAATACGTCTCCTCTTTTCCTTTTGTTGTGCAGGACTTCCTGCTTTTGAACACAAAAACACCACAAACAGCCATTCCCCTGCGGAAACGCGTTTGTGGTGTTAGCTTAACAAAAATCCCTGACAACACAGATAGCGCTCCACATACGTGACAGTACGCCGCATATTCTGCGTCGTCCCAGAACCCCACGCCCCGGCCGGACATAAGATCCTTCGGCGAAATCCCCTTTTTCAGGAAACGGCGGTCCGTCCATAGCCTCCTGATACTCTTGAATCCCGCGCCTCTACCATGTTTCAATGTTTGCGGTTGTTTTGATCCTCCCTATTCTACCATGAGTTCTCCAAAAAGGGAAGACGCAATCACAATTCTTTTTTCAGGCGTTACCGTTCATGGGGAAATGTCTTTTAGATAAGCGAATCCAATGTTTGCCCCTGAACAGCAGCTTTCAGTCCTCCTCCCCCGCCTTAAAATTATAGACAGGCCGGATCACCTTCTCGATCTCAACCGTATCCCCGATATTTTCCACAATATCCTCCATCCTCTTGTAGGCCATGGGGCACTCATCCAGAGTCAGCGCGTTGACCGATGTGGTATAGATCCCCGCCATCTCCTTCTTAAACTGGGAGACTGTGTAGGACTCCTTTGCCTTCCTCCTGGACATCAGCCGCCCTGCCCCGTGGGGCGCCGAGAAGTTCCACTCCTCATTCCCCTTTCCCACACAGATCATAGAGCCGTCCCGCATGTTCACCGGGATCAGCAGCCGCTCTCCCTTTCTGGCGGAAACCGCGCCTTTGCGCAGGATCATGGCCTCTGTGTCAATATAATTGTGGATGGTGGTAAACTCCTCCTCCACCTTAAGCTTCATACCCCGGATCAGTTCGTCCATCATGGCCTTGCGATTGAGCATGGCAAACCTCTGAATAATCTTCATGTCGTGGATATAATCCTCCATAAGTTCCCCCTGACAGTAGGCCAGAGTCTTCGGAATGCCTGTCTTTATCCGCGCCTTCATGGCCTCCACCGTGGTCTGGATCTCCTGCTCTCTCCCGTCTTTCTTATATGTCTCGATCAATTTTTTTATATCTTTTTTAGAAACGCCGTTTAAAGCCTCATAAGCCTGTTCCTGATAATACTCCGCCACCTCAAGTCCCAGATGCCGGGACCCGGAATGGATGACCACATACAAAGCGCCCTCCTCATCCTTGTCCACCTCGATAAAATGGTTCCCTCCGCCCAGAGTCCCCAGGGACCTGACGGCCCGGTCCAGATTGATCTTTGCCGGCTTTAAGCACCGAAGTTCCCCCAGATCAATGTCGTCATTCCGTTTGTGGGCCTTGTCCCGAATGTCAAAGCCTGACGGGATCTTCTCATAGATCAGTTTATCAAACTTTTCCAACTCCAGCCGTCTCCCCTTTATCCGTATGGTCTCCATACCGCACCCGATGTCCACACCCACCAGGTTGGGCACCACCGCGTCTTTGATGGTCATCGTAGTTCCGATGGTACACCCGGCTCCGGTGTGGACATCCGGCATGATCCGGATCCTGGCACCCTTAACAAACTCCTGGTCGCACAGCATCCTGATCTGGGCCAGGGCCGTGTCCTCCACCACATCCGTGTACACAACCGCCTGATTATAAAGTCCCTCCACAAGTTTCATGATTCATTCTTCTCCTTTTCCCTGCTGAAAAATCTCCGAAAAAAACAGAGCCGAAGCTTTGGCAGTATCCCTGCCAAGATCCATCGGCTCTGTATGGTCTCTTACCTTTTTTCCTTACCGCAACGCCGACCGCACAACGGGAGTCATCCCATCATGCCGTCCGCCTTTCCCCAGTCTCAAACAAAGAGAATCTCGCCTGAAACCGCTTCCAGTCCCTGCCAAATGCATGATAAGACATTCCCGATCCAATGATAAACGCCCCTATGATTATCTCTAAGCTGTTTCATAGCAATTCTCCTTTCTTCTTAATTTGAAATGCGCTGCCCGCATCTCCTGGGTTATAATCTACCACATTTCCTTATTCTGGTAAAGAAACTTTCTATTACACAAATCTTACATGATTCTTACGGCCTAGTATGTCCCCTCTTTCTCCCGGATCACCCCGTTCTCATCAATCACCGCGTTGCCGGAGATGCTTTCCAGAAACCGAAACATGCGCCCTCTCTCCCCTTCGTCCGTGACCAGAGTGGTGCGGCAGCCTTTTTGAAGGCAGGGCACAAACCGTAATTCCACCAGGCCCTCCGGCGAAATATCCGCCTCCACAAGTCCTGTGTCCCTGGTCTTGCTGTTAAACCAGAAATTGCCCAGACTGTAAAAAATAGGCACGCCCTTGTAATACTCCACCCCCTGAAGGCAGTGGGGATGGTCCCCGATGACCAGGTCCGCCCCCGCATCAATATACTGATGGCCCAATCTCTGCTGATCCGCCTCAAACTGGCTGACGCCCTCTGTCCCCCAGTGGACGTAGACCACCACAAAATCGCTGGTCTCTTTGGCGCGGCGGATCACCTCCAAAAACCTGGCCGGGTCATAAGTCCTTAAAACACCTGGCTTTGTGTCCGTGGCCTCCTTTGTATACACATAAGACCGCTCCACCTGGGTGGCACTGACATAAGCGATCTTCCTATCCCCCACCCTGAAATACACGATCTCCTGGGCCTCTGTCAGATTCCGCCCCGCCCCCACATAGGGGACGCCATACTGATGCAGAGTGTCCAGCGTGTCAGTGAGGGCCGTCTCCCCGTAATCATACACATGATTATTGGCCAGAGACACAAGATCCACCGACAAAACCGGCAGATTGGCCGCGGTCTCCGGCTTGGCCCGAAAGGTAAAAGTCTTTCCCGAAAGAGGCTTTCCCCTGTTGCTGTATGTAAACTCATTGTTCACCATCATCACATCCGCGCTGTCCATCCGGGCAATGACCTCCGGGGCGATACACTTTTTAATATCCCCGCCATTGCTGTGATAATAGCTCATGTTGGCATACCCCTCGGCAAAGCTGATGTCCCCTGCAAAGGACAGAGTCACCTTCCCCTTTTCATGGGGCTCCCTCACATAGATCTGCTCCCCATCATTATCCTTAGCCCCGTCCCTGAACCCATCTCCTTCAGAAATCTTCCCATCTTCTGCTTTCTCTGTCTGTCCCCAGGCCGGCCCGCCCACAGGCACTTCCGCCCTGGCCCGGACCGTCCCAAAACCGGAAGACAGCCATAAGGTCATCCCCGCCAAAAACATCCATCTTCTCATGGTATCTACCTCTCTATTATCTCCCTATCCCCGGATACTCCTCCCTGACAAACCGTTCAAGCACAGGGATAGACCGCTGTACCTTCTCCGTGTCGATACAATATGCCATGCGGAAATATCCCGGCACGCCGAAGTTATCTGACGGCACCAGAATCAGATCATACTTTTTCGCCTTCATGCAGAACGCCGCCCCGTCCTCCTCCAGCGCCCTGGGGAATATGTAAAACGTTCCCCCCGGCTTCACCACCTGAAACCCAAGCCTGGTGAGAGCGTCATAGAGCAGGTTCATGTTCCTCTCATACACGGACAGATCGCTGGTCTTGTCAAGAACCTCTGCCACAGCCAGCTGCACGCTGGAAGGCGGGCAGTTGTGGCCGATCCCTCTGCTGATCTGCCCGCACATGGCGGCAATGATGTCAGCGTCTTTGCATCTTGGGTTCACCGCCACATACCCGATCCGCTCCCCGGGAAGGCTTAGGCTCTTGGAAAAGGAGTAGCAGGAAATGGTATTGTCATAAAATTTAGAAACATAGGGGGAATCAGCTCCCTCAAACACGATCTCCCGGTAAGGCTCGTCGCTGATCAGAAAAATATCATGGCCGTACTCCCGCTGCTTCCTTTCCAGGAAATCCGCCAGGCGACAAAGGGTCTCTTTGCTGTAGGCCACGCCGGAAGGATTGTTTGGCGTGTTCACAAGCACTGCCATGACCTTCTCATTTATCATCTCCTCCAGCGCTCCAAAATGGATCTGGAAACTGTCCGTGTCAGGGGGAACCACCCTCATCACGGCCCCGGTCTGATTGATATAGGGACTGTACTCCGGAAAATACGGCGCGAAAACAAGGATCTCATCCCCCGGCCTTGTGACGCACCGAAACCCGTGGGCCAAAGCCCCTGCCGCGCCGCTGGCCATGAAGATGTGCTTTGCCTCATACTCCATGCCAAACCTGCGGTTTAAGCTGTCCGCCACAGCCTTTCTAACGGATTCAATCCCCAGAGAAGGGCTGTAGCCGTGAACCGCCATAGGGTCCTCCTCTTCAAGCAGCCTCACCAAGGCATCCGTGTACTCCCCCGGACAGGGAACGCTGGGATTGCCCAGGCTGTAGTCAAACACCTGGTCATACCCGATCTCGCTGCCCCGCTGCGCGGCGTACTCGCTTAACTGGCGTATAATGGATTTTCCCTGCAGCATCTGTCTGTAGTTCTCATTGATCATCTCTTTCTCCTCTTACTCTCATAGTTTCTGTATCAGGCAAAACTCATTCCGGTGAAATTCCAGGATCCCCTCCCGCCTCATCCTGCCCAGCTCCTTGGACAGAGCGCTCCGGTCAACCTCCAGATAGTCTGCCAGCTCCTGCCGGTTAAACGGTATAACAAACTTAGGGCTCCCCTGAATCCCTGCCTGTTGTGACAGATAGGACACAAGCCGCCCCCGTATGGACTTTGGCGCTGTGTGCAGGCTCCTCCTGGACAGCTCCAGATTTCTCTTTGCCATGATGCGCAGCAGATTCTCCATCAGCCTGCCATGACACGGACAGGCATTGGAACACGTCTTTAAGACCCGGCCCACATCGAGAAACATGATCTGAACATCCTCGGCCGCCGTGACGCTGACCATCATCCGTTCCCCGGGAATGCAGGCGTAGGACTCCCCGAACACCTGCCCTGCTCCGATCCTGTTTAAAATACTCTTGTTGCCCGTCAGATCAATGTTCTCCACATGAACGCTGCCCCGAAGGACAAGCCCCATGGCCTTTACCGGATCTCCGGCGTGGCAGATGACACTCCCTTTGTCAAACCTCTTTGTCTCCGGCCTCAGGCATGAGAGCATCTGTTGCGCCTCATCCTCACAAACCCCCGCAAAAAGCGGACATTGGCGCAAAAACTCCTGATCCATAGTTTCCTCCATTCTGTGTGTCCCGATCTTTTTTCACAATTTCTCCTTTATGTTGTTAAAACAACATACATTCCGCGAAAATCATCCTATATTAAAGGCATGAACCCCGCTTCCCCGCAGGCATCCCCGGTTGGCTGCCCTGCAGGAAGCATAACTATTCAAATACAGATTTCAGGAGGAACTGCCATGATTCGAAGGATCATCGAGATCAACCAGGAAACTTGCAACGGCTGCGGGCTCTGCGCCCAGGCCTGCCATGAGGGAGCTATCGGAATGGTAAACGGAAAAGCCGTTCTTCTGCGGGACGACTACTGCGACGGTCTTGGCGACTGCCTGCCAGCCTGTCCCACAGGAGCCATCACCTTTGTGGAGCGGGAAGCCGCTGCCTATGACGAGGCGGCTGTGTTAGAGCGCCAAAAAAAGGAGGCCGACTCCCATCACTCCCAGGGAGGATGCCCCGGAAGCAAAATGAGACAGCTAACCCCCAGGGCAAACGCGCCGGTTCCGCCTTCGGCCTCCTCCTCCGATCCAGGCTTTGCGCCCACATCCCAGTTAAGCCAGTGGCCTGTCCAGATCAAGCTGGCCCCTGTAAACGCCCCCTATTTCAAAGACGCTGACCTGCTCATTGCCGCAGACTGCACTGCCTTTGCCTACGGCAATTTCCACCAGGACTTTATGAAGGGCAGAATCACGCTCATCGGCTGCCCTAAACTGGACGGCGTGGATTACAGTGAAAAGCTGACCCAGATCATCGCGAATAACGACATAAAGTCCGTCACAATCCTGCGCATGGAAGTACCCTGCTGCGGCGGGATCCAACAGGCCGCCGTCACAGCCATGAAAAACAGCAAAAAATTCCTTCCATGGCAGGTTGTAACAATCTCCATTGACGGCAATGTGGTAAATGCCTGATCCTACTCGTGCCTTACCACCTCAAACCGCTCCACAGCCACTTCCTCCTGCTCCCCGATGCCTGCCTTCTGCATGGCAATGGTCACCTGCTGCTCCACCGTGTTAACCCCGGCCAGATTGGGGAGCAGAAGCCCCCGCCTGGAGTCCTTTGAAACCACCACCCCGTACCGCTTCACATCCAGCTCCTCCAGAGAGGTGATCTGCTCCATCTCCCCCAGAACATCCACGCTGATCACCAGCTTTTCCAGCTCCCTGGCCTCCACAGGGGAAAACCTGGGATCCCGACAGCAGGCGCTCACCGCGTTGTTGATGATCTCCTGGGCCAGGGAGTCGTAGGACGCCTCTATGGTCCCGATGCACCCTCTCAGCCTCCCGTCCTCTTTAATAGAAACAAAGGCTCCTGCCCGGCTGTCATACAGCTCTCTGGGCAGATCCTTTGGCACGTCGATCACCTCTCCTGTCTTCACATATTCCTCGATGGTCCTCCTGGCCAGCTTTACATAGGCGTCCTCCTTGGCGTGGCGGATCTCAAGCTCCTTTCTCTCGCTCTCCTCATACCGGTCAAGGAAGTTTCGCTCCCCGTCAGCCCCGGCCACCTCATAACAGCAGACCCCGTAACCCACGCCGAATGGCCCCTCATAGGAAAGCTTCTCTGCCTTCACCGCCATCCGGTCCAGCGTCCCGGCCATGATGATAAAGGAGCGGTGGCCGCACTCCCCCGCCGTCTCGCAGAAGTCCTCAGGAAACTTTAACAGCTCCTCAAAGTCTGCATTCCCCATAACAGCCATGATCCTCCGGTCAAACTCCGGCCCCTCCTTCTGATACCCGTAAGGGCCGTCCTCTTTCAGCCTGTGGGAGAGATCGCCGCTTCCGATGACCGCCACCCTCCGCTTAAGGATCTGGGCCGTCTCCTGGATACACTGCCCCAGCTCATAGTGCATGGTGGGCGTAAGCCCGGAAAGCCCGATCCTGACTAATTTATAGTCTTTCCAATACTGGTTTACAAAATACAGAGGCACCATGGTCCCGTGGTCCAGGTTCTTCTCCTTCTCCCCCAGAGTCCCTGCTTTCAGCCTCTGAGCCTGTACCTGTCTGCACAATTCCTCCACAAACTCACTGTCGTAGGACACCCGGATCGTCACATCCCCTGCCCCGAACTGTCCGAAATCCCCATAAGCCTCCGTTCCCGGAGATATATGGAAATAATCCCCATACATGATCTGATGAGGCGAAAGCAGGACAATGGTATCCGGCTTCCACGAGGCGATCCGCCTGGCCGCCTGGTGATACGCGTCAATCGTGTTCTGAATCTTCTTCTCCTCCCCTTTTCCGATCTCCGGTATGATGATCGGCGGGTGGGGAACCATAACCGCTCCTTTAATTCCCATGATAATGACCTCCTGTATGCATTTAAATTTTCATCATAGACGATCCGTCATTCTCTATAATCCGTACATGAATCGCTCTTTCTCGATTGCCGTTTCGGACAATTTTATAGCTGACTTTTTTTCCGGTATAGGTTCGATCCATTTCCGGGTTATCAAATTCATGAAAAAAGATATTCTCAGGCATCCGTTCAATAAAGCCAAACAGCGTATTGTTTTTGTCCAAATCCACATATTTTACATACCCTGTATACAGCTTTTCCCCATCCGGTTCTTTTGCCGTACCATGAATTTCTTTCATTAAAAAGTTCCGAAATTCTGTGCTGTCCTTGATTCCGTGTTTATATTGCGCTCCTTTTGACCGAATCCATTTGTCCCTTATATCCTGAAATTTTTTACAGGCATCCAATGCGCACGGCTGGAGATTATGGTTTTCCAACCCCTCCAGCAATCGGTCACAGTAGCCATCAATATCCTTAGATGACAGATCTGGTGAAGAACCGCCTTTCATCTCTTTCATCAATAACATAATGTGCATCTTAAAATTGTTTAATTCTTTAGGAAGCTTTTTCTCCCTAAAAAGTATGGCTACATTCAGATACAAAAAGGCTGCCAAATAGTACGGCTGATACGAATGCCCATCAATAAACAGATTATCCTTATAATCTTTCAACAAGGTATACTCATGCTTGTGGCTGTCCTCCACCCGGTTTAAAAACAGCGCAACCATACTTTGAATCAATCCGCGAAAACTGATTTTCTGCTGGGGTTTGATCTGTACATTGTTTGCATACTGTCTGGACCGCCTTTCATAATAGATTTTCTGATAACCTTTTACCTGATTATTTTCAAAATATCTTTCAAGGTTTTTGTGAAATCCCCGGATTGTCTCAAAAGCCGCCTCATAGACAATGTTCTGCCGGTTCGCCCCCCGCACGATTCCCTGGGTCACGTCGTCTTTGTTAGAACCAACAATCTTGGCAATTACCTGAACCCCGTCAAGCTTTATGCCGCTTCGATAAGCTTGATAGATCATATTGCAGGTCTGGCATCCATTTACAATCTGAGGATTATCCAGCACATACTTTCCGTTCTCAGGTTTTACCGCCTTGCACACAATCGTAATTCCGTTGTTAAACAAAACAAAGCGGTCCGGATATTCTTTCAATGTTGACATAATTTCCTGATTCACCGCCGAATATCCCTGAGAATCCCTCACATTGTCATCAAACATATTCCGTCGAAGCAATCCGTCAGAAGTGGACATCAGCTTGATCAATTCCCCGGCCGGTATGCACATGATATACGCGTCGCCGAATTTATCCTCACCGCCTGGTATAAGCGCCGATGTTTTGCACTCCAGCCGGGCGCGGTAGCTGTTTTCATTGGAATTCACGATCTCCTGCAAATGCCTTCTGTCTACTAAAATACAATCGATTGATGAAAAATAACTGCAAAAACCGCCTTCCGGCTTCCACTTTGTTTCTTTGCCGCTGTCAAAAACCACGACCCGCAGCGCCGGATTGTCCTTCCACCGAAGAACTACTTTCCGGGACATGGCGTAAGACAAAATATCCAGCCATTTTTCCTGATTTTCTCCATTTTCACTCAGCTCACGGAAAAGGGCCTCAAGTTGACGGGCCAAAGCAGCCTTGCTGCCTAACGTCAAAAAATATAACTCTAAAAGGCCTTTCTGATCTCTCTGTAAAATATCATCAATATCCTCCGCCTCGCTGAGAATCTGATCGTTCATTAAAAAGAACGCGCCGTGAATTTCCGGAAACTTTGGTGAAGTGACACAGATTTGGTCCAACAGATCACTATCTGTGTCAAGACGGCCTGGCTGAAACTGGGAAAAAAATTGGTAATTTACAAATCTCTTCCAGCTTTCTTCCCTGGAATCTTGCTGCAAATCATAGTCTTCGATAAATTTATCAAATTTAACATCCAATAAATTTTGCATTCCATATTCCTTTCTTACACCGGAAATGTCATTTTATAAATTTGATCCTTTTCACGAATTAACTGTCTGATATGTATTTCATATGTATCATTCCCATATTCTGCCTGAAATTTTCTGTCCAAAATCGCCTGAGCGACCTGAAGAATTCCCCTGTATTTTACAATATCTACCCGTCTTTTCTGTTGAGACAGAGGCATATGGCGCTGATTCCCCGCCATCTCATCATACATCTTTTTGCAGTCGTCTCTCAGACGCGCCATTCTTTCTTCATCATATTCTCTTGTAATCACGCCTAGATCCGGAACCGTCCAATAGCCCAAAGTACACGTGAGAATATTTTGCTTAAGATACCGCAACGAGGCGTTCCATTGATTATAAAGTTTCACAATCGTATTTTCTCCTGCCAGGGTATCTTTCATATCATATAAATGCCACCGGATGTATCGCTTTTCATGGTTCACCATTACTGCCGTGATATCAATCACCTTCGCGCCTGCTTTTTTCACATCAGGAGGACGATATTCTTTGCCAAAATATCCGACATCTCCGGCATCCTCCATGGGATACTCCACAACCACTTGATCTAAAGTAGAATCTTTCTGTTCCTCTTCCACTATAATACGTCGGGGATATGGGATTTCATACAACTGCGTTTTTTCAGGTTCCTTCGTCGGTTTTAATTTTATTGCTTTTATCATCCTAGTGCCTCGTAATTCTCTCTGCCTCATCATAAAGCTTGTCCAGATTTTTGCTGAAAAGCTGAAATTCATACCCCATCAACGGATAGTCGATAAACTCCAGCTTTTTGACAGTGGTACTGCCGTTATTTTCGTTGTGAAATTCATACACTGCCGCTTCTACATCCGGACAAAGCAGATCAGCATCTTTCAATCCCAGTTCTGACAGCATTTTATAATCCGTGTTTCTCTTATCCATTTGGGACAGCATAAACAAATTATTAAACCGGCTTGCCATTGTATCGCTGTGGGAGCTTATGACTACATGCATGCCCGCATTTGCCATGCGGATCAGCCATCGGGCCATCTCTCTTTGGAGCAGTGGATGGAGACTGTTTTCCACTTCATCACAATAGAGCCAGTCAATCCGCCTCGGCGCGCTTAACGCTTTCATAAAAGGCGTCAATTCGTGAATCATAGAGGACGCAATATATAACGGAAAAGATTTCCCGCTTTGAGCTTCCATATAAAGCGTTTCATCTCCTGTTTGCAGGACTTTCCCCTGCAATAAATGTACTTCGCCAAACTCCAGCAAATCTGCTCTCGCTTCATCCAACCGGTTATCCTGAGAATAAAGCTGAAGAAAACGCAGAAAATCTTTGACAGGCGCAGCCAAACTGCTCCCTGATTCCTGGGCAAAATAATGTCTGTATAAAAGCTGTAATCCCGAACGCGACGCAGGAAGAAAAAGCTGGCCTGCATTCAAAGAGGTTTCCCCTGACAGTATTATCTTCCAAACATCCTTTACAGCCTCTCTCTCAACATCATCCCCTTGGTTCCAATCGGTAATTTGACGGCAAAAAGGGGGCAGATCTTTATCCTTCTTATACTGACGGGTTTCTAAAAGGAGTTTTGTGGTCTGCTCTGCAAAATCTCTGCTTTGATACTCTGAAATACTGGTGACAAAATACTCAGCCCTTTCGTATTCTAATGATATTCTTATCTCATCGGCTGAAATCGAAGTACCGAAAATTTCGGTGAGAATCCGCGACTTGTTCTGATCCAGATAGGAATTTATCCGCGACTGCGCTTCCTCAAACCATTCCCGATCACAGCGGACCAAAAACTGGCCGTTTAACTCCGACGTTCTGGCCTTTTCACCAGAAACCGGGAAAAGCTCCAATTCCTTTCTAATCCCATAGATCAGTTGCATAACCATGGTTTTTCCGCTGTTATTATTACCCACAAAAAACACCAGATTATTTAATGCTATATCTGCCTCTTTCACTCTTGCAAAATTTTTAAGAATTACATGCAATACCAAAATGATCTTCTCCTCTGCCGGCCATATCGTTCCATTCCAACTATTAGTATATCTCCATTTACCGGTTTAATCAACTCATATCTCCGGTTCCGCAATAAAAAACACCGTGCCGCCAATCTTTATAGGCTGACCCGGCGAGAAAAAACTCTCTCTTCCCAACACAGTCTCATGGGCAGCCCTGTATCCCGGCTGCCCATGAGACTGTATTCATGCTGTTTCTACATCCCCGCAAACTGATTCTTCACCTTCTGCACCTTCTCCTGCTGGGCAGTCTCCGTGGAATACCATCCTTTGGCGGACATTTTCTTATAAATATCATCCTGCATACACAGACTGTTATCCAATGCCTGGTCAAAAGTCTGATGCACATTCTGGGTAGAGGACTCTATGGTCCCGTGGAGATACAGATCGCACACGCCCTTTGTGGTCAGAAGCAGGTTCTCCATAATACATCTGTCGTCCATATTCTCGTCCCTCCTTGTTTATATCAGATTATAAAAGCTGTCAAAGATCTGCTGGTGCTTCTGGGACAACTGTTCCACGCAGGATTTCAGTTCCCCGTCCTGCAGGTTCTTGGCCGCCTCCTGGCACTGGGTCTTCAAAAACTTCTCATGGCCAAGGGCATCCTCAATATAGGTCAATTCCTTTGGGCTCATCGCGCATCCCTCCTGTTTTTGTTGGTTTTTAGCTTTCTTCCACACTCCTAATATGCCCAAACAACAAGAAAACCATGCTGGCAGATACTTCTATCCGGCATGGCTTTCCGATTTTAAAAGAAAATTTTACAAAAATAATTCGTTGTTCTTGCGCCCGGAACAGGCTTTTTTCAGCTTTACAGATGCCGCGAACACCATCATCTTGTTGACCTTCCTGCTGTGCTGCGGACAAATGGACACGCACCTCATACAGGAAATGCACCTATCCTTATTTGTCCTCTCCGGATTCTTCCTGGAAATGGCTCCCACAGGACATCTCCCTGCGCAGAGGCCGCACTGGCTGCAGCTCTTATCCGCCTCCGGCACGAGGGGGATGGAGTGATATTCCTTGTAAGGGTAATGCCCCGGCACAAAGAAATCCTTCCAGGACTCAGGCTTTAACAGCTTCTTTTTAATCTCCCTGGCCATGACCCTTAAGGTCTGCCTATCCGTTTTGTCCGGCCTTCCCTCCCCGTACTGATGCATAATGGAGTGCTCCGTCACCGCGGCCACAGCCGCCACCACCTGAAAGCCGCACCCCTCCAGGGCCTTTCGCAGCTCCAAAAGCGTGTCCTCATAAGCCCGGTTCCCGTAAGTCACCACCGCCACTGCCGCGGCCCCCCGGGCCCGCACCTTTGTCAGGTTCTCATAAGCCGCCCCAGGAACCCGCCCTCCGAAGGAGGGAACCGCCACAAAGCACACGTCCCCGGGCTCAAACCGGTACATCCCATAATTTTTCCCGGGAAGAGAAAAATCCATCTCCACCGGCGCGCTCAGCTCCCCGGCCAGGATGCGGGCCACCCGCCTGGTTCCTCCTGTGGGGCTGAAATACATTGTATACACATTCATCGTTTTTCCTCTGTCAAAACCAGCGCTCCATCCGGTCTGTAATCACACTTTCAGCGCCGCCTATTCTGCCGTCTGCCCCGTTGTCGTCAGGCAACGATGCCACACCGCAAGAATCCTGACTGTGTCCCCGCCCTTTTACAGCACCAGAGACGGCGCGGAGTACACCCTTGCCCCCAGTTCGCTGTCCAGCATATAGAGGGCTCTCGGGTCGGAACCAAACAGCTCGTACTTTCTGATGAGCCCCTCGGCGTTGGCCTCCTCCTCGCCCTGCTCCTTCACAAACCAGTCCAGAAACTGCATGGTGCGGAAATCCTTCACCTCATGGGCCGCCTCATAGATGGTGTGAATCAGACCCGTTACCACCTGCTCGTGCTCATACCCCGCGTGGAGCGGGTCCGCAAATTCCTTCAGCTCCTTGTCCGGCTTGTCAATGGCCTCCAGAGTCACCTTGCACCCGTTGTTCTGCAGATACTGCATAAACAGCATGGCGTGGTCCCTCTCCTCCTGAGCCTGAATCTTGTACCAGTTGCCAAATCCCTCCAGCCCCTGGCCTATGTAGTAATTCGAAAAATCCAGATACAGATACGCGGAATAAAACTCCTTGTTTACCTGTATATTTAACAGCTCCGCCACTTTTTCATTTAACATGATAACATCCTCCTTTGTGTTTATCTTCCACACCAGTTTATCATCTTTTCTGGCAAATGTCACTTCTTTTTAGGAAAACCCAGCCACTTTATATCTCTTTGTCCAAAATCTCTCCCCGCGGTTTTGCCGTGTTCACCAGCCAACCCCCGGCCCACCCATTTACAATACCAAGCACAAGCCCGCCCAAAATATCTGTGGGAAAATGCACAAACAGATACATCCTGGAACAGGCAATAAGCGCCGCCAAACCCAAGGCCGCCAAACCCCATCTCCTGTCATGGTTCCATATACAGACCGCCCCCTCAAAAGACACCAGAGTGTGGCCTGACGGGAAAGAGTAGTCCCTGGGAACCGGCACAAGAATCGGTACATCCTGCTTAAGCCAGCAGGGGCGGCTTCTGGCAAAAAGATTCTTTAACACCAGGTTCCCGGCCACATACCCCAGAGCCATGGACACAAGCATGGAGGCCCCCAGGCGTCTGGTCCTGGAAAAGCACAAAAACAACAGCCCCAGCCCAATCCACAGCTCCCCATGGTTTGCCAGGCTGGTGACAAACACCATCACCTGGTCAAGCAAAGGCCTGTGAAGTCCCTGCATCCAGTCCAGCACCTGAAACTCCCACGGCCAGAAAAATCCGCAAGAGCCGGCCATCACGCCTCTCCTCCTATGACTGACTCCGCGTAGTTCACAGACGCCATAGCGTCCTTACAATACTGATCCGCCCCGATGGTCTTTGCGTACTCCCCGGTAAGCACCGCGCCGCCCACCATGACCTTTGCCCAGGGAGCCTCCATTCGAAGCTGCTTTATGGTCTCCTCCATGCTGGGCACCGTGGTGGTCATCAGGGCGCTTAAGCCTACCAGAGGCACTTGTCCTTTCACCGTCTCCTCCACAATCCGCTCCGGGGCCACGTCCTTGCCCAGGTCCGTCACCACATAGCCGTAATTTTCCAGCAGGACTTTCACGATATTTTTCCCGATATCGTGGATATCCCCCTTCACCGTGGCCAGGATAATGGTCCCCTTCTTCTTTTGGGTCTGGCCCTTCTCTGACATCCGCTCTTTAATGACGTCAAACGCCTCCCTGGCCGCCTCGGCGCTCATGAGAAGCTGGGGCAGGAAAACCGTTCCCTGCTCAAACCCCTTTCCCACAACATCCAGGGCCGGAATCATCTCCTCATTGATAATATCCAGAGCCTCCCTCTGCTCCAGAAGAGCCGTCGCCGCCATGCGGGCCTTGTCCTTTAGCCCTCTCCGGACGTAGTCGCCAAGTCCCATAAAGGACCCGTCTCCCTGTTCCGGAACCGCCGCAGCTTTCTGGCCGCCTCCAAAAGTTCCCCCGGCCCTGCCGGCTCCGCTTCCGCCATCCTGGACCGCGCCGCCGTAAACCCGGATATAATCCCCGCACTGGCCGTCCAGGTCCGCCAAAGCCCGGAAACTGTAGTAAGCCTTCATCATTACCTGGGAATTGGGATTGATAATGGCCGCATTCAGTCCATTTGCCAGAGCCATGGTAAAAAACGCCCCGTTGATGATCTCCCTCTGGGGAAGGCCAAAGGAAATATTGGACACCCCCAGAATGGTCTTTCCGCCCAGCTCGTCCCGCACTCTTTGCAGCGTCTCCAGGGTGGTCAGGGCGCCTTTGCTGTCCGAGCTGACTGTCAGGCACAGGCCGTCAATGAGAATATCCTTTGGATGGATTCCGTAGGATGCCGCTGTACGGTAGATCTTTCTGGCAACCTCTATCCGCCCCTGAGCCGTGTCCGGAATCCCGTCCTCGTCCAGGGCCAGGGCCACCACCACGCCGCCGTAGTGTTTCGCCAGGGGAAACACGGCCTCCATGGATTCCTTTTTCCCGTTGACCGAATTGATCAGAGGCTTTCCGTTGTAAATCCGCATGGCCCGCTCCATGGCCGCTATATTTGACGTGTCGATCTGCAGGGGAAGGTCGATGATGCTCTGCAGTTCCACCACCACCTCCTCCATCATCCCAGGCTCGTCGATCTCCGGAAGCCCCACGTTCACATCCAGCACATGAGCTCCGTGATCCTGCTGGGTCACCCCCTCCTGCAAAATATACTCCAGGTTGTGGTCCCGCAGCGCCTGTTTAAATCTGGACTTTCCCGTAGGGTTGATTCGCTCCCCGATGATCACCGGGTCTTTGTCAATAACCACCCCGTGGGTGTAGGAGGTCACCACAGTCCGGTTTTTCTCACCGGGCAGCACCTGTTTTAAGTCCCGGCACCGTCCTGTCAGCTTCCGGATATGTCCCGGCGTGGTACCGCAGCAGCCCCCCAGCACATTGGCCCCCATGCGCCCGATCTCCTCCATAACCCGGGCAAACTCATCCTCGTCAATATCGTACACCGTAACCCCGTTCTCGCTTCTGGGCAGTCCCGCGTTGGGGTTGACAATCACAGGAACCGAAGCGCAGGCTAAGATCTGTTCCAGGATGGCTTTCATCTGAACCGGTCCCAGACCGCAGTTGATGCCAAGGGCGTCCACCCCCAGCCCTTCCAGAAGGGCCACCGCGGACTCCACATCCCCGCCGGTGAGAAGCTTTCCCTTCCCGTCAAAGATCATGGTGGCAAACACAGGAAGGCTGCTGTTCTCCTTTGCCGCCAGGATCGCCGCCTTGGCCTCGTACCCGTCGCTCATGGTCTCCACCAGGATCAGATCCGCCCTGTCCCGTCCCGCCTCCACCGCTTCCCGGTAGATGTCGCAGGCGTCGTCAAAGGCCAGATCTCCCAGAGGCTTTAAAAGCTTTCCCGTAGGTCCCAGATCCAGGGCCACAAATCCTCTCCCTGCCTGATCCACCGCCCACCGGGCATTGTCTCCCGCCGCCTCTATGATCTCCTTTAAGTCAAAAGCCCCGCCTGCCGGGTATTTCAGCCGGTTGGCCCCAAAGGTGTTGGTAGTGACAATATCGCACCCTGCCTCCAGATAGGCCTTATGAATCTCCCGCAAAATCCCCGGGCGCAGCACATTCCAGGTCTCCGGCAGTTCCCCTGCCTTCAGCCCCTTTGCCTGAAGAAGGCTTCCCATACCTCCGTCAAAGAACACCTTCCTTCTGCTGATCTCTTCCATTATCGTTGCGCTCATATCGTTTTCCTCCTGTAGAGACAATCCTTCTTATTACATTCCAGGCATCTGCCTGCGCCCCTCTCCTCTGTGGATGCTTCCGGCGTCTTTCCCTGGCCCGGACACTTAAAGACGCCCCGCTTTTTGCCGCTGACCCCGATCACCGCGGTCACGGACTTTGAGGGCGCCATCAGATAGCTGTCTGTGAGAGTAATCCCCACCCGCTTTGACGCCTCCAGCCCTCCAAGGAGCGCCGGCTGGCACCCAAGGGGGAAATCCCCGTACCCCGGACTGAACCTTGGCCGCAGAAACATCCCCTTTGCTTCATATTTCAGCCAAAGCTCCTCATTTACCTGGTCGCAGTAATCCTCCAGCATGGCGGCGGACGCTGCCTGCATGACCACTGCCCGGCTCATCTCAAGACGGCTGTACCTGCGGATCAGATTGTCCGCCATGACCCCCAGGGTGGCCGCAAACAGCACCACCAGGCTGCATCCCTCCAGATTCTTCCTAAGGTCCCGGCTCTCTGTCTGTAAGCATCCCAGATCCATCCTGTCCTCCAAAAACACAAGGGGAAACTCCCGAAAGCAGGCGCGCCGCTGTGCTTTCTCTTCCAGTTCCTCCCAACACTCCCCGATCAGCCTCAGGGTCTGCTCATCCGCCTCTTTGCCCCGGTATCCCAGATACCGAAGGGTCTCCTTAAGATTCATACGTTACCCCCCATGCGATTTCCTAGTACCTCATTGTACTATGACTTCCCGGCCATTTCAAGTTTCTTCCTGTTTTTTGTGGAACCTTATTTCATTTTGAAACGGATAGGGCTATAATTAAGGAAACCACAAATAACGGCAAAACCGTCTGAGGAAAGGAGCAACGATTCTTCCATGGAAACATCCCTCTCTGTCAACATCCCTGTCTACGAGCACCAGCAGCTTTCCATCAGCGCCTTCGGCCACTCTGTCACCATGCCAGGCCACAAGTACGGCCCCGCAGTGCGCCCCTACTACCTGATCCACTACATCCTGGAAGGCAAAGGGGAATTTATCGTAAACGGAACCCACTATAAGCTGTCCGCTGGAAAAGGGTTTCTCATTGAGCCGGACTACCAGACCATCTACAAATCGGACATGGAGGAGCCCTGGACCTACATCTGGATCGGATTTTCAGGCAAAGACGCCAGCCGGGCCGTGGCCATGCTGGGACTTTCCCAGGAGCAGCCTATTTTCAAAAGCGAAGAAAAAGAAACCCTGAAAAACTGCGTCATGGCCATGATCCGGCACAACCACGGCAACGCGGCGGATACCTTTTATTCCCTGTCCATGCTGTACCTTTTCTTAAGCGCCATCGCAGGCTCCGGCCAGGACAAAGAACCCCACGCCAACGGCAACCCTTATGTAGATCAGGCCATATCCTACATCCGCAGCCACATTGCCGGTCCCCTCCGCACTGACCAGATTGCCCGGTATGTAGGCTTAAACCGCAGCTACTTAAGCGCTCTCTTCAAGCAGCACACTGGCATGTCCCCCCTGAAATACATCCAAAAATTCCGCCTGACAAAGGCCCAGCATCTGTTGGAATCCTCCTCCCTGTCCGTATCCGCCATTGCCTACGCCTGCGGCTACCAGCAGCCTGAATCCCTTATGAAGCTGTTTTGCAGGCAGTACGGCATGTCCCCCTCCGCCTACCGGAAGCTCATACGGGACCAGACTGCCAAAGCCCAGGAAGACGGGACCCTGGAAAATACCCTGCCCCCGGATCTGCTTCCTGACCATGAATAACCCCGCCCCCATCCCTCGGGAACACCGATGACGCACATGGCGGAGGATATTCCCCTTCCCTACCTGCGCACGGCCCCGTGCCGCCTTAGGCATATATTTCATCTGCTCAGGCCCCACATAAAAACAGGGGCTTCCTCCAAAAAGAAGCCCCCAAACCGCGCCGCCCGTCTGACGGAAAAATGTTCATACACGCTCTACTCCGCGTTTAACACCACAACCCTTGACCAGAAATCACAGCAGGGTTCTTTGCCTGCAGGCACTTCCCCTGCCGACATATCTGTGGTCACCATGCCGATATGCATCAGCTCGCTGCCGTAAAACGCCCCTATGTCCTCACTGTCCTCCTCCATATGGTACAAAAACTCCTCGTCAAGCCCCTGGAGCCGAAGCCTGCGAAACTCCCGATTCACATCATTGAGCATCTTAAAATATCCCACAATCGCCTGCTTCTTATCCTCAGCCACCACCATCCAGGCAGTAAAGTTCCCCTCAAAGGGGCTTAACAGCCTGTAAAATGTCCCTGTGTGAATCAATCTCCTGTATTTCTTCACAAACCGGATCTGCTCCCTGACCATCTCCCGCTCCTCATCCGTCAGTCTGGCCAGGTCCAGCTCATATCCAAAAGCGCCGAACATAGCCACGTTCCCTCTGGTCTTTAAGGGCGTCACCCGGTTCACCTGATGGTTGGGCGTAATGGACACGTGGGCTCCCATGGAACTTACAGGATACGCGTAGGAAGTTCCGTACTGAATCTTCTGCCGCTCCCCCGCGTCCGTGTCATCGCTGGTCCAGCACTGGGGCGCGTAGTACAACAGTCCCGGATCGAACCGCCCTCCGCCGCTGGCACAGGACTCAAACAGCACCTGTGGAAACGCCGTATTCAGCCGATCATACAGGTCGTACAGCCCCAGAATATACCGGTGGAAGATCTCCCCCTGACGCTCCGGGCCGTACCCCTGTGAAAAGCACTCCGTAATATTGCGGTTCATATCCCACTTGATGTAGGAAACCTTTGACTCACGAAGGATCTTTGCCACCATATCATAGATGTAGTCCACAACCTCTTTCCTGGAGAAATCCAGCACATACTGTTTTCTCCCGTGGGATTCATGGCGTCCCGGCGTGTGGATAATCCAGTCCGGATGATTCCGGTACAGCTCGCTGTCCTTGTTGGCCATTTCCAGCTCAAACCACAGGCCAAATTTCAGCCCCAGGGCCTCGATCTTCTGGGAAAGCCCCCTGATCCCGTCAGGCAGGCGGTCTGTATTGGCCCACCAGTCCCCAAGACCGCTGGTCTCCGTACACCTGGTACTAAACCACCCGTCGTCCAGGACAAACAGCTCCACCCCGTCTTCCCTGGCATTCTCTGCGATCTTTAACAGTTTCTCCTCCGTGAAATCAAAGTAGGTGGCCTCCCAGTTATTTAACAGCACAGGCCGCTCTCTGTCCCTCCAGTATCCCCTTGCCAGCCTGGTCCGGTACAGCCTGTGAAACGCCTGGCTCATGGCGTTCATGCCCTCCGCGGAATACACCATCACAGCCTCCGGCGTCTGGAACTCCTCCCACGGCTTTAAGCACCAGGAAAATCCAAAGGGATTGATCCCCATCATCATCCGGGTCACCTTAAAGGTATCCACCTCCGCCTGGGCCAGGAAATTGCCGGAATAGATCAGGGAAAATCCCATAACCTCCCCCTGAAATTCATCTGCCGTAGGCCTTTTGAGCATGACAAACGGATTATGGAAATGGCCGGACGCCCCTCTGGCGCTTCCCACAGACTGAATCCCCTGCTGCAGCATCCTGGTCTTTACATGGCGCTCCCGCCCCCAGGCGCCGGAAAACTGGATCCACTCATACTCATCATCCGGCAGATCCAGGCAAAGGCTCATAGCCCTTGTGATCTGATACGTCTCCCCTCCCTGGTTCTCAAACCGCGCGCTTCTGGCTATGGCATTCTCATGGCCAAAGATCGTGTACAGAAGGGTCATGTCCACACCAAGAAGCTCATCCCGCAAAGTAAGCTCCAGGGTATCCGCCTCATCCTCCGACTCCACATAGGTGGCAGGCAGCCCCTTAAGCCCCGGCTTTCCCTTGTAGATTTTGTGGGAAACATACTTAAAATCCGTGATTTTGCTGCCGTTTTCCTGCGTGATCTCCAGCGCGGGCATGCGGAAATCCGTAGTCCCATAGGACGGATACTCCTGCTTTAAGTGCTCCAGCGAAAAAGAATACTCATTATCAAACACATAGGCGCTGACCGGGCGGTAGCGGTTCTCGACAAGATACCCGTAATCCTCCCTCTTTGCCACCTGTCTGCCAAAATACAGCTGCCCCATCTGGCCGTTGCGCAGAATCTTCATGATATAGCTGATGCTGCCATTGTAAAGGTGAAACTCCCCTGTCTTCTCATTAAACACGATCCCCATGACATTTTCCTCCTGACGTTTTTAGGTAGGATACGCCTTTTTTGCGGTTCTTTCCAGCGGAAAATGGTGTAAAAAACTGTCCATTTGTTAGAATTTCTTCCTCCTGGGTAGTCCATTCTCACCCTTAACCCGAAACTTTCATTTCGCCATATTAGGTGTATAATTGAGTGAGCATGGGGCGAGGGTAGTCGTGAGGCCAGTCAGAGAAGGGAAGGATGGTCCTGTCCGGATTCAGATATGCCAAACATTCCGATGAGCCCTTAAAGCGGGAACCACTCGGGGTTAGGCCCTCCTGTTTCCCTGGTCTCATCTCCATGGCATAAATTCA
>CAJUFP010000033.1 GCA_910585645.1 uncultured Hungatella sp.
GCTTTCAGCAGCTAGCCCAAACCCACCGGCTTCTAGCCGGTGGTGGTTTAGTTGGGTGTGGGAATTGTAATAGTAATATGTCTGATCTTGGCGGTAAGGGATGGAAGAGTGGCTCAGGATCATACAAGGAATGAAAACACAGATGATCCGTCTATGTCAGGGCTTATCACAGAACTTGTCCTCCTAAGCGAGGAGGACACGGAGCTGATGGCGTGGAACTTATATGGGAAGACCGCCGCCCTGATCGGCAGGGCGGGAAAGGGAAGCGAGGCGGATATTGACTTAAGCTCCGGTCCCTATGCCAGCATGGTGGATAAAGAACACGCGGTGCTGAATTACTCGGCGGGAGACTGGTATGTGGAGGATCTGGGGAGCAAGAATGGGCTGAGCGTGAAAAAGGGGGAGGACGGGAAGATATACCGTTTGTCCGCTGACAGTCTGTGCAAGCTGGAGAAAGGGGACTGCCTTTATGTGGGCATGAACCGCCTGCTTTTAAGATAAAAGATATGGAACAGAGCAAAGGAGAGAGCGCTTATGAACAGCAATTTGATACGATGCCAGAATGGACACCTGTTTTCTGCCAGAAGGTATGGGACTGTGTGTCCATTTTGCAACATTGAGACAGCGACAAAGGAGAAAAAGGAAACAGGGGCGGTTAACGAGGACGCGCTGGAGGAGATCCTGTTTGATCAGGAGAGCTCCCCGGTGTGCGGATGGATCGTGTGCATCCAGGGGCCGCGCCAGGGAAAGGATTATAAAATACGGTCCGGCAAAAATTTTATCGGCAGGGCGGATGATATGGATATCCAGATCCTGGGGGACAACAAGATCTCCAGAAGGAACCACGGGGTTATTGTTTTTGACCCGAAGAAGAAGGAGACGGTGCTGCTGCCTGGGGACAGCAACGGTCTTGTGTACCACAATGAGGCCGCCGTATACACTCCCACGATTCTGGGGGCTTATGACTTGATCGAGATGGGGGACAGCAAGTTTGTGTTTGTGCCATTCTGCGGCGATAATTTTATGTGGGAAGATAAGAACGGGGAATTTCGGTAAAGCATAAAAAAGAAAACTGGGTGACAGAAACGGAGGGGAGAGCATGACGGTTCCGGAATGGGCCATAGCAGGCCTGGCGGCCCTGGGGGTATGCCTGGCGGCAGCGAGGATCTGGATGGCAGTAAGAGCGGCGCGGGCGCGCAGAAGGAAAAAGCGCAGATGGGAGATCGGGGCGTCTAAAACCATCGGCAGCAGGGAGGTTCAGGAGGACGAGTATGGGTTCAGGGAGACCGAGGACGGGCTTATGGCTGTCATGGCGGACGGCATGGGAAAGCAGTTCGGAGGAAAGATAGCCAGCCGGACTGTGGTGGAAGTGTTTTTGGAGGTATTTGGAGATCCCACGGCTTTTTATAATCCCCAGTACTCGTTCCGCAAAGGGTTCCAAAGCGCTAACCGGGAGGTGCTAAAAAAGCTTGACGACGAGCAGGGATGCGCTTCGGCGGCGGTTATCATGGTTAAGGACAAAAGGCTTTACTATGCCGCCGTGGGAAATGTGAAGGCGGCGGTGTACCGGAACCATGAGCTGGTGCCGGTGACATCAGGGCACACCATCAGCGTTCTGGCCAGACAAAAGTATGAGGAGGGGAAACTGACCAGACAGGAGGCGGCTTCTCTGCTGGACCATCACCGCCTGTACAATTATGTGGGGCAGGACGGATTTCGGGATATCGAGTTTTTTGACACGCCTATCAGTCTTTATGGAGGGGAGTACGTGGTTCTGATGACGGACGGGATCTATGAAGGGGTCAGATGGAAGGAGCTGGAGGACTGCCTGGAAAGAGGAGGAAAATGCCAGGATATGGCTTTTGAGATGGTGGAGCTGCTGAACAGGAGCGAAGAGGAAGATAAGGATAACGGGGCGGTTGTAGTGGTGAAGGTAGGGTGAAATATGAGATGAGAAAACAAAACAGCGTATTAAAAACCGGCTTCATCTCAGAGGCCGGTTCCGAATTAGGCAACAATGACTATTTTGCTTATGTGGAGTTGGACAAGTACGCGTGCTATGTCATAGCGGACGGGTTAAGCGACCTGCCGGAGTCGGAGAGCGCCAGGCTGGCCACTCAGACCATCATCCTGGCGTTTCAGGAACATCCGTCTATGAGAAAGCGTGCTATCCGGTCTTATCTGGAAGCGGCCAACAAGGCTCTGGCAGAGGCAAAGGACACCAGAAGGCTGAAGGCGTCGGTTCTGGTGGTGGTGACCGACTACGCGAAGGCGCGCTACGGCTACGCGGGAAATACCAGGCTTCGGCTGTACCGGGACGGCGCGGTGAAAGAGCAGACTGTGGACATGTCCCTGGGAACGGATATGACAAAGGAACGGGACCAGGGGCAGGACGCCCTCTCCCGACATGAGGAGAGGAACAATCTGTATGCCTATCTGGGACAGGGAAAAGGATTTTCTCCCTGTATATCGGGAAAGATCAAGCTGGTTAACGGCGATATTTTAAGCCTGTATACCCGGGGCATCTGGGAGAACTTAGACGGCGGGGAGCTGGATGATATCTTCGGGGAGGCAGGGGAAGAGCCCCAGGAAAGCCTGGATCTGGCCGAGGATCTGCTTTTATCCAAACAGCCGGAGAAGCTGGAGAACTACACCCTTGCCGCTATTTTTGTAAATAAGGTATTTCTGGATCCCAACCGGAAGCGGAGGATAAAGAAGATCGTGACCATATCGGTTGTGGCGGCGGTTCTTGTGGCTGCCGCAGGGCTGATCGTGTGGCTGGCGCTGCGGATCCGGAGGGAGCGGATGGAGGAGCTTGACAGACATTATGTCAACACCATGGAATACATTCAGGACGGAAACTTTGTCAGGGCAGGTGAGGAGTGCGGTCAGGCTTTGAGCCTTGCCAAAAAGATGAAACTGAAAAAGGAGATCCAGGATATCTCGGATTACCAGAAACTGATCGAGGCTGTGGAGGCGGCGGATGAGGCTTTTGGAAGCGGCAATTATGAACAGGCCCAGGCCGCCTATGTATCGGCAAGGGAGCGTTCCAGGTACGCGGATCGGGTGGCGGACGAGTACATAGAGAAGCGTTTGGACGTTATCACAGAATATCTTTCCGTGTTTGATTATATACAGCTGGGGGACTCTCTGGCGGCTTGGGGGGACTATGAGCGGGCCGAGGAAAAATATCTTCAGGCCAAAAGTCTTGCCACCAGAACGTATTTTGAGGAGGGGCGGAAGGACGCACTGGACTGTCTGGACGCGCTGTATGAAAGCAGAGAGAAGGCGGAGGAGGAACAGAAGCAGGAAGCTGTGGAAAAAGCGGCCAATGAGACAGGAGCCGCCCAGCTGATGGCAGAGGGGGACAAGGCTTTTGCCCAGGGCGACTACAGCAGCGCCAACGCTTATTATGCTATGGCTCTGGAAAAATATCAGGATATGGGTGATGAGACTCACGGACAGATGATACAAGGCAAGATGGATTCCAGCTCTCAAAAGGAAGAGGAGAACGAGGAAAAACGGCAGCAGGCAGAGAGCTATGTGGATGAGGCGAAAGCCTGTGAGGAACTGGGGGATGATCTGGAAGCCAAAAAACAGTACCTTTTGGCCAAGAATCTCTACAAAGAACTGAAAATGGATGACAAGGTGTCGGAGGTAAGCGGGCTTTTGGAGGTGCTGGAGGCAGCGATGGAGCAGGAGAAGGCCGAACAGGAGAGCATGGAAGCAGAGAGCCGGGAGGCGGAAAGCCGGGCGGAGGAAGAGTCAAAAAAGGCCGAGGAGGAGGCAAGACGGCTGCGTCCGGAGGACTTTGGACCTGGGGTAGTGGATCGGTAGGAGACATTATACAAAGATAAATAGAGGAGGGAGATATGGGAGCGATCAGTGCCGAAGGCGTAAAGGTATTTTGTGACATACCCTATATGGAGATAGAAGAATTTAAATGTACGGAAAAGATCAACGAGCATACGGATATCGTTATTAAGCTAAAGATTTCAGAGAGAACAGCGCTGTGGTTTGACACACATTCCTTATGCGGGAGAAAAATTAAGGCAGAGTTGTGGAGAGAGAAGAAGATATGCGGGATTATATGGGGGAGTATCGTAAGCTGTGAATTAGAGAACATAGAGCACCATTTTTTTGTGTCATTAAAAGCAGTATCTTTAACCAATGAGATGGATAAAGAGGAGAAGACCTGCAGGTTCCAGCGAGTCGGATATCCATATCAACGGTTCATAGAGGATATGATGGGGAAATATTCCGGGGCCTGTATATTGGGCGGTATGTTCCAGCAGAATATCCGATATCCGATCATGCAGTACAGGGAAACCGATTGGAATCTGCTTAAGCGGATTGCCGCTCAGTTTGATGTGGGAGTCATAGCTGATGCCGGAAGCGATGTGCCAAAGACTTTTTTGGGCGGGAGCGTATTGAAAGAATATATACTTGATTCGTTTGATAAGATCAGGCAGGTCAACGCAAAACATCAGGTTCATATCCACACATGGGAAACCTATGGACTTGGAGACAGGATACGAATTGGTCAGATGAGATTGGAGGTAAAAGAGAAGATCACTGTGTTTAGACACGGACTGATCGAGTATGACTATTGGGCAGGTCCTCCGGGAAAAGAAATGGGAATAGCGGAAAATGAAAGACTTAGGGGTATATCCATGAGGGGAACGATATTGGAGGTGAGGGATGAATATGTAAAGCTGGACTTTGGAAGGGCGGAGGATCAAACAGAGATGGATGAGAATTTTAGATATCCATATTTGCCGGTAACAGGAAATATCATGTATTCTATGCCTGAAAAGGGAAGTGAGGCAGAATTGTATTTTCCTACTGCTGATGTGAAACACGCATATGTAAGAAACTGTTTTTTGCCCAAAAAGAAATATCCCAGGGAGTCAACGAAATTTTTTCATACATGTTATGGAAAAGGAATGGCAATGGAGCCGGGAGTTATACTGTGGATTGCCAGAACAAAACAGGGACAGTGTCAAAACATGAGCTTGTCGGATGAAAGAGGGATCTATGTATCCAGTCATAAGGCAATTGTTCTCGAAGCCAGAGGGAATATTAACGTTTGCGCAGGGGCCTCCTGCACGATGGTAGGGAGAACAGAAGTCAAGGTAAAGCAGAAGGGTACTCCAAATACCATACATATGTCGGGAAACGGAATAGAAATGCGTTCTGAGAGATATGAAACAGCAGCGGCAGATATTGGAAAAAAGAAGGAGAGGAGACCAGATAATGTACCTGTGGTTTCTGAAGCCAGTTTTGCGGAGATGAAGGAATGCGCTATAGCTGCTATTCCAAATCATGGTATACAGGAGGGGATCGCGGAACAGGCGTTAGCTGCTATTCCAAAAACGTTATCTGGAAATATAGGTAATGATGTGATAATGGGAGACTTGGGAGGACGGGGATGACAAAAAAATACGGAGATGAAGCAATCATAAAAAAGCGGCGGGAATATCAGAAATTGAAATATAATTCGTTGGACACAGGAATATTTGTAAAAGAACAGCTGATATCTTTTAGAGAACAGGAAATAGATTCGCTTGGGACCAGAATGATCCTTCCGGAGGTAATGGAGCCAATGGAGGAAGAGATGAAAAAACGGAAATATCCTATGGAAAAACGCCCTGCCATTATCTGGTCAGATCCAGATGGAACCGTTTCCATAACGATCAATTTTTTGTCACAGGGGATCGAAAGCGATGCTTTGGAGCAGGTCAGGGATGATTTGGGCAATACCATATTAAGTATCTCTCCGCATTATATGTTTCTGGATAAAGGGAAAGTTGAGGGAGAAGAACGATCATTTTATTGGGCGGAATTTTTGTCTCCGGTTTTGGGAGGTATGGTATATAACATTTTATATGTCGCGCCATGGAAGAAAGGGATACTTTTGGGAAGTTTTTCCTGTCCGTCCGGCGATCGGTCTGACTGGAGCGAAATCATGTTAAAATTAATGCCGACGATCAGAGAGGGGAAAGATATATGAACGCGTTTCGACTTGTAGTACAGCCATTTGAGGTTTATCAGATTACGGAATTTTACGTACATAAAGAGGTTAATAAACATATAGTAATGTTTCTAAAAGGGTATATTTTAAAAGAGGACGCGGAGATTCTGCAGAGAAAGCAGATGTTCCATCAAGAGATCGTGGTAGATCTGCAGGAGGCGGGAAAGAAAACAGAAACACTGTTTTGCGGAATTATTATGGATCTGGGGCTGTGTACAGATGGAGATCTGTATGAGGTTGAGGTAACATCTTTGTCCTACAGCTGCCTGTTGGATGAAAAGGAGAGATTCCGCACGTTTCAAAGAGAAGGACAGATCTACAGTGAGATCGCGAAGGAGGTGGCAGCAGGCGGAGGCGCGGCTATCATTTGTAATTGCGGCGATACGTTAGTGGGTCCGCTGGAAATCCAATACAGGGAAACAGATTGGGAATTTTTGAAGCGGATGGCATCAAAAGAACATTCAATCCTGATCTCGGATTGCCGTTTGCATAAACCTGCCATTTATTTTGGTATGAAGGTTGGAAAGAGAAAGGAGGTTATAGTCAGATCAAAGAAAGTGAGCGATCGGATGGAAGATGGTCGTATCTGCCGGGAATATGAGTTAAACGCATATGGGTTTGTGGAGATCGGGGATAAGCTCCTGTTTAATGATACGGAAATGCAGGTTTACGGTGTCGAGATTCGATTAGAGAATCAGGAGTTGGTCAGTATCGTCCGTTTGAGAAAGCAGCAGGATCATATAAAAAATCCCTATTATAATTTCCGGATACCAGGCGTGTCTCTGTACGGCACGGTAAAAAAGGTTATAAATGAAAAGCTGCAGATCGTACTGGATGGGGATGAAGGAAAACAGACAGGGCAGAGATGGTTTGATTTCGCGACTGTCTATTCTTCGCCGGAAGGGTCAGGTTGGTATTGTATGCCTGAAATAGGGGATTCCATATATCTTTATTCTCCCAATGAGAGACCGGAAGACGCGTATGTCTTAAATGCGGTTCATCTGGAAGGCGCAAAGGATCGGAAAGATCCGGAGCATAAATACCTGAAAACAAAGAGAGATCAGGAAATTCGTTTTTCGCCGGGGCGTATTATAATAACGAACAATAAAGGGATGAAAATCGTTCTTGATGATGAGAAGGGGATCGAGATCAAGAGCGATAAGGATATACTTTTAGAGGCAGAGGAAGGGATAAGTATTAACAGCGGGCAGAATATTCTGGCAAAGGGAAATGATGCTGTTATATTAAAGCAAAATATTAATATGATCGCGGTTCGAAACGGGATCAGAGAACATGGGATCCGGATCGATCGCCAGTGAGGAGGAGAAGTATGGGCCAAGAGTTAAAGCCAACCCCGCCGGCCCCATTTGTGGTAGATGGCGCGGCTATAGGATGCTGCTACGCGCAGGCTGGTTCAATGACGGGATATAAAGATCTGTGGGATAAAAGACATCTTCGCATTCTGCATAATGATTCAGAAAAGCAATGCGGGCTTGAGATGGCGCATAATTATGATTGTGTACCAGTAAAGAATGTACCGAAATTTAATATATGCAAGTCGCCTTATTATTATGAAACGGTAGGAATACTGAAATCATTGTATCCTGATAATGAAGATTACGCAAAAGGATTTGAAAGCTATTGCAGGATCAACGCCAAAGCGGAAGACGGTAGTCCGCCGTGTGTCGGAGCTTTCCTTGATACATGGTTTAATTCTTCAGATATCGTTATTGCGGACAAATACCAGAAATTTATAAAACAGACATTATTTTTTATATCAAGGATGAATGAGAATATTAACGAGATGAAAGAATGGAGCGAAAAGGAGATAAAGAAGTATCGGAAACGTGCGGAAAGAGAGTATAGGGAGTGCATTTCAGATTTACAGTTCGAACGCGGTATGAGTAAATTAGGATCGGATTTAGAAAAAATTCGTGAAAAGGATGATCATGAAAAGAATGGTCCAAACGCGCTAGAAAGAGCAGCAGAAGAGGCAAAGGAGTATAGAGAGTTATCAGATAAAATGTTTCATAAATACGATGTTGTGGAAAGAAAAGTAAAAAAGTTATATGAAAGGGGCAAAAGAAAGGTTGAGCGCTGGGATAGGTATATAGACGCGATTCAAGTTTATGAAGGTGATTATTGCAAAACGCTGGAGAAATTAGCGAATGAGATTGAAGCTTATCGGAAGGGATGGAGCGATGCTTTATCAGAGGCTGAGATAGATATGAATAGTCAGGAGGCATCCAGTTTTTTTTACTATTGTGATCAAATGGTGTCCGACGCAAGAAAATTAGCAGCTGATGGAGCGGATGATAAGAGGATAGGCAAAGCGCTGTTGACTTCCTCATTTTTGATCTGTAAATGTGGAGGAAAAATAGAATTTTTAGATAGTGGGCAGGAAAGAGCACTATATTGCCAGACACTTTATAAGCAAGTAGTAAAGTTGTTGGAAAACGCTTTAGCATATCAGGAAGAGATTCTTGCACAAAATGGCAAATACGCCGGAGTTGTAGAATGGGAAAGCACTTATTCTGTAAAAGTCACACGTTGGGTATTGCAGGAAGTGTTGGAGGCATTGCATGATGGAAGAGATTTTAAATTGTATAAGCTTGCCGGGGCTGTCAAAATTCGTTTAATAACAAAAAGTTATAAGGAAGAACAAAGAGAGATCATGGATGAAGTGGTTGGAATTTTGCTCTTAAAAGGAGCCGACGAGACCTTAGGGAAGATTGAGCAGATCGGATCGGCTGTTATGAATGGAATAGAATTAGGAACCACGATAAGTGACACGAAAGACATATTAGAGCAAACAGAGCTTGAACAGAAGAAGAATGAGCTGGATGACGCTGTAACTATGGGTACTGAATGGGGAGGACATCTCACTGGTCTTATTGGTGGAATTGCAGGGGTAAGATCAGTAAAAGGAATGATAGGAGAGATGCCAGCTAAGCTTTGTGAAGTGACCGGAAACGCGCTGGAGGCGATTGGATGGATAACAAGTGTTGGTACTTTGTTTTATACATCTGATAAAAATTGGATAGAGGAAATAGAGATTACTGTATTTACTAAATATATGGCGCATATTATTAGACAGTCATATAATGAAAATATGACGCCAAAGAAATCTTTTGATGGGCCATCTATGGTTCGGGCAAAACCTAAAAGAGACTATATTTGTGATTCAGTTGGTAATGTTGATTGGGATGAATTAAAGGGGATTATATTTGGAGTTAAGGAACATGTTATGAAGGAAGAATTAAGTAAAAATGTGGACGGGAAAAATGAGGTAACAGAGAGTATGGATAATTATTATAAGAATTAGAATAGAGGAGAAAATAAAATGAAAAAAAGTTTAATAATAATTGCAATAGTCGTATTTATGATTCAGGGATGTTCCAAGAAAAACAGTGAGGAACTGATTCAAGAATACATAAAAAACGCAGAGTCTTTTTATAAAAGGGATGATTATATGGAAGCATCAGGTTGGATGGACAATGCTATTAATGAGGCCGAAGAACAATATGGAAGAGAAAGTCAGAGAGTAGCGGAGTTATATCTAAGAAAAGCGGAGTTAACGCGTATCTTTGAAGTTGCTATGGATTCTCTTTATTATTCTGAAACCATATATGAAAGCCTGAATGATAAAGGCGGTGTGGCAAAGGTCTATTACAAATATGGAGATTGTTATGCTAGGAATGGAGACAATGAGCAGGCCATTGAGTGTTATAGGCAGACAGTAGAAGTATGTAATGAATTAGGGGAGGAGATGAATGAATTAAAGTTCGACGCATATCTTGATTGGGGATTGTGTGAAACAAGCTCACAAAATAGTTTAGAGTTGTATGAAAAAGCGGAGGGATTATTTGAGTCGCTTCCATTGGAAAAGCAGGAGACAGAAGGGATTGAACTATATTATGAAATAGGCTATGCGTATGGTGCTCTGGAACAACATGAGGAAACGATCAGGTATTGCACGAAAGCAATAGAATATTACAAAGAAGGAAAAAGTTCAATTCAGACTCTTATAGCAGCTTATCATAAGCGTGGATATGCAGAAATGTGGTTGGGCAACACAGAGCAGGCAGTAGAAGATACTATGAAAGCGAAACAATTGATAGAAGAGAGACAGCCAGATATGAGTCTTTGGGAAAAGGCTATCGTATACTTGAAATTGGCTATGATATATGCGTTTGCGGAGATGCCTGATTATGAAAAGGTATTGGAGTATGGCTTGGATACGTTCCACATATATACAGAGCAAAAGGAACTTAGCGAGGAGGAATTAGAGGAACTGAAATCTGTCAAGGAAAATGTTAAGAAGATGTATGACCATAGCCCATATGTTCAGCAGCAAGATTTTGAGACCTGGTATCAGGAAAACATAAACAAGTGATGATTCACTGAGAAGATTATCCAGTCTTATCAGGAGGCGCTCAAAGGATTCTGACAGAGACAAAGGATAAAAGGGAACAGAAAGTGTTGAGGGCGGTGGCAGTTCCTGCCGCCGCTGTGGTTTTATTTGTCTTGGACGTTGCGGGATGAGACAGAGCGGACAGACAATAAAATAATGAAAGATAGAGGAGACTTGTATGAAGAGGTGGATTGTAATTATTCTGACAGCGGTTTTTTTCTTTCAGGGCTGTTCTTCGAAAAACCGTGAGGAATTGATTCGGGAATACACGGAAAAAGCGGAATTAGAGTGGAGTGCAGAGAATTATATCAGAGCGGTCGGTTGGATAGAACGCGCAATCAATGAAGCTAAGAAAGAATATGGAGAAACCAGTGTGGAAGTTGCGGAATTATATTTGAGAGAATCTGAAATGGCAGATTATGCTATAGAGGTATTGGGAGCGATTCAATATGCGGAGACTATATATGAAGATTTGAATGATGAAGTAGGGTTAGTAAAGATTAGTTATTATTATGGAGATTATTATTCAAGGCTGGGTGATTTTGATCAGGCGGTTGAACAGTATGAAAAAGTTATGGAATTTAGTGAAGGTTTGGGAGAAGAAGTAAATGAATGGAAGTTCTACGCTTATTTTAACGAAGCGTTTATTGCGTCTGATGAAAATAAAAGTATTCTATTTTAAACAGCAAATGTATGAAGAGGCCATAGTATATTTTACAAAAGGGATTGAAAATTATGAGGAGGAGGAACAGGGAATTGGGTTTTTAATAATATGTTACCGATTTCGCGCTATGAGTTATATAGAAACTAGAAATCTGGAATACGCAATGGAGGACGCGAAAAAGGCAAAGGAATTGCTGGAACGGACATCGACAGAGATGGATATTTGGGATAGGGCAGGCGTGTATTTTAACTTTACAAGTATATATGCGCTTATGGATGAACCAGATTATGAAAAAGCGTTTGAATATGGCTTGACTGCCTGCCGTATATATGAGGATGAAAAGGACATAAGTGATCATGAATTAGAAGCATTAGCAATTGCGAAGAACGCATTTAAAGATATTTATGAAGAAAGCCCTTATGCTCAGCAGCAAGATTTTGAAACCTGGTATCAGGAAAACATAAACAAGTAACCATTTACAGAAAGAGGAGGCGCTTAATGGATTATTTTAGAATAAGACAGGACAGAGAATACAATCAAACGCCGGTCATTACCAATCTGGGCGATATTGTGAGAAGACGGCTGGACGTTTCGATAAAGAACAGTTCCAGGATCCGGGATGTAAATGTGGCTATGGCAAGGAGAAGCGACAAGATTGATTTTCCGGATATTCTGGATGAGCAGTTGTTCCTTGTCAGCGAGAGAGTGAAAGAGGTTTTTCAGATGTATGAGCCAGGAATGATCTTTAAGGAGGTATGTATTTTGAATAATCAGACAGAGGAGTACGCAAGGTATTTTATGCCTCTGTTTCAGGAATTATTATGTATTTCCGATAAAAGTATAATTACTCCGGACAGGAGCCAGGTAAAACGTATGGTTATAAAGCCGCCGTCAGATGTGATCAGTATATTTAAGGTTGAGCCTTTGATTACGGATGTAGTGATCATAAGACTGGACGTAGCAGAAAGTTTACTTCGAAGAAAAATAAGAAAATTTACGTTGGAAAGGATCGGTGTGGATCAGTGATACTTGACAGGAATAAGAAAATGGAGCTGGATGAGATCCGGATGATGGCTGGCAGGAGACTTGATGATTATAAGAGGGTTATGGACGAGCAGTTTCCGGACAGAGTTCCCAAATTAAGCAGAGAGTTGTGGGACTGTATCGAGGAGGTGAGGGAGCGCTTTGGACAGTTGGAAAAGGAAGGAAAGGCAGGTAGACTGGAGTGGATCTATGTGTCTTTTTTGCGCACGGGGCTTATGGATCGGTCCGCGTGCTACCGGATTGATCTGTATGATTCCCGGGACAGGATTTCGGATCTGGAGTGTGCCGGCAGTTGGGGATTTGAATATGTCTATGATAAATACTACAAGATTATGGATGAGATCAAACAGAGAATACAGGGACAGATGAGGATAAAGCTTTATGAGGCGGAGGATGTGGTGGAATTTGTGACAAATGAATTTCACAGAAGCTCTGACAAAGCGATAAAGCAGTTGATAGAGTATGAGAAGAGGAAGGGGCATAGGGGATGGATGGCGGAAAATGGGATAAAGATTGTTTTGGGTGATTTTTTAGGAGAGACGAAAGAGATTATTTCTTTTTCGGAAGGATGAGACGCGTAAGGGAGAACGGATAATGAAAAAATGGATCTTGTTTGTGTTTGCGATTTTGTTTGTGGTAATAGGGGCTCTTGTTTACAAAGGTTCCACTATGGGGTTTGAGGATTATCTGGATCTGGCGGCGACCTTTCATGAGCGGGAGGATTATGACCAGGAGATGTTCAATCTGGAAAAGGCTTTGGAGGAGTCTCTGGAGATCAACGGGCAGCTGTCCCTGGCAACGGCGGATATTTACCGGAGGATGGGTCTGTGTCACCGGGATACGGATAAGATCGACGAGTATTTTGACAAGGCGATCCTTATCTATGAGATGATCGGTGAGAAGGGAGCGGCCGGGCTTTATTATGAAAAGGGAAAAATGATGATGGAGAAGGGGACAGGCACTGCCGTGTTTCTGGGGAAGGAAAGTCTGGAAAAGGCCATCGAACTGTATGAGAGGGACGGGTATGAGGATTCGGATCAGCTTTGCGATAGCTGTCTTTTGCTGGCGTATTCGGAGACTGACAGGGAAAAGCGGCAGAGCTTCCTTAAGAAAGCGGAGAGTTACTTTGGAGATCTGTCAAAGGAAAACGGGTGGCGGATCGGAAACCAGATTTACCGGCAGATGGGAATAGATTGGTTTCTGGAGGGGATGTTTGAGGAGGCTTTGGAATGTTTTGATAATGTATTGATCCGGGCGGCGGACAGTAAGGAAAAAGACGCTAAGCAGGTGATGGCGGAGGCCTGGTGTATATCGGGAGCGGCTCTTGTGTATATGGACAGGGCCCAGGAGGGGAAGGAGCGGATCGAGAAGGCGGTGACGTTTTACGACGTGTATAACAGAAAGCAGGCTTATCTGGACGCGGCGTTGGCGCACGCTTTTTTGGCACTGGCCTACGGAAAGCTGGAGCCGCCGGGAAGGCAGGAGGTTCTGGAGGAGGGAGCGCTGGCTTTGTCCTATTTTACGGAGAAGGAAAGCATTCATAATCAGGACTTGAGGTCTATGGAGTATATCAAATATATTTTGCAGGATGCCTATGAGAGCTCATTTCCGGAAAAGTGGGAGAGAGATTTTGAGGAATGGTTTCAGGGGATTTCCCATCTGAAAGCCTCTGAATATTATTTTATCAATTAAACTTATATCAGAAAGTTCCCATAGACAAGCATATCATGAAAACGTTAGAAGAGACAAAATCTGAGAATGGAGAATAGGATCATGGAATATTGGGATGAAGAGATATTGAGGGCGAAAAATGAAATGTAAATCTTGGAAAAAATGGATCTTAGTTATGTGTGTGATTTCACTTGTGGGTATAGTGTTTTTTGTTTGCAAGGGTTCAGCCATGAGGATGAAGAGGTATCTGCGTCAGGCAGAAAACTTTCATGAACAGAAAGACTATGACCAGGAGATGGTTAATCTGGAAAAGGCTTTGGAGATCTCGCTGGAAGATAATGGAGAGTTGTCTTTAATAACGGCGGATATTTACCAAAGGATGGGGGAATGCGTCAGAGATACGGATCAGATCGCCGGAAACTTTGACAAGGCGATCGCTATATATGAGAAGTGCGGCGGAAAGGACGTGGCCGGGCTTTATTATGAAAAAGGAAAGAGATTGGTGGAGAGAGGGACAGGTTCTTCTATATCGCTGGGAAAGGAAAGCCTGGAGAGAGCCATCTCGATGTATGAGCGGGATGGGTATGAGGATTCTGATAAACTTTGCGGAAGCTATCTTATCCTGGCAGACATGGAAATGGATGAGTGGAAAAAATGGAGGTATCTGGAAAAGGCGGAAAGTTGTTTTGGAGATTTTTCAAAGGAAGGCCAGTGGGAGATGGGAAACTGGGTCTATCGGCAGATGGGAGTTACCTGGTTTCGTGAATGGGATTATGAGAAGGCTTTTGAGTATTTTGACACAATGCTGAACCGGGCAGAAGAAAGCAAGGAAGAGGATGCCGGACAGGTAATAGCCGAGGCACAGTATATGTCGGGGGCAGCTCTTGTGCTTACGGACAGAGCCGAGGAGGGGAAGGAGAGGATTGAGAAGGCGGTTATGTTTTATGACGCTTATGATAACAATGGATTCTATAGGAATGCGGCTATGGCACATGCTTTTCTAGCTGTGGCTTACGGAATGTTGGAGCCGGAAAATGAGCAGAAGGCTTTGGAACAGGGGGAACTGGCCCTGTCGTACTTTACACAGCTGGAGGCGGTTAACTCTGAAGATGTTAGATTCATAGGATATATACAGAGTATTTTGCTACAGGCTTATAAAGGAGTATATCCGGAGAAGGGAGGAAAGGAGTTTAAAGTATGGATTGACGGCATATCCAAACTAAACGCAACCAGATATATTAGTGATTATGAGGCAGATAAAGACGGGGAGGAGACAGATAAATGGGAGTATGGAAAGAAGATGGAACATGTAAAAAGGGATATGTCTGACCGGAGATTCAGGGATCTGATAGGAGAATATAATGAAATCAGATATGAGGATCTGATTACGGTGAGATATTCAGAAGAAGAAATAAAAATGCTCCAGGAATATTTTGAGTCATATATTGGAACCAGATATTCGATAAATTGGGCGTATACCGGTTTAAAAGAGAAGTATGCATTTGAATGTGTAAGAGAGACTGACAGGGGCGCTTATGTTATGTTTCAGGGAGAGGATGGGAGTTTGTTGTGTGTGTATTTCAATAAGGAAAATTTACATATAAGAGATGTGGGAATCTATAACAAATTCCTTTCAGTAAAAGATTTTGATAGGATAATACCTTATGCTACAAAGGAAAAAGAACTATATGCGTTAAGCGGTGAGCTTTACAGTGATATGCTGATTTCTGCTGTTGATATACAGTATTGTATGGTAGAAGAGGGAACGCTTTTGTTTTATTTTAGTCATTTCGGCTCTGGCTGGACAGAAGAGAGTGAAAAGAATCCGCTGTTGGTGTACCGAGTATTTATTCTGGACGGAGAAGAGCCTCCTGAAAGTTTTGAGACTGTTCCTGAAATGCTCCCCATAGACAAGCATATCGCGGAAGCGTCAGAAAAACAAGAATCTGAAAATGAGGAATAGGGCCATGAAATATTTTAAGATACAGGATTCGCCGGAGCTTAAATACGCTCCCCAGATAAAAAACTGGTACGGAAGCTTTGATGTGAGGGATATACGGATCGACAGGTTTTATAAGCTGCCCAAGATGCAGCTGTTTCCGATAGAGCCGTCAGAGAATCTTATTTTTACGGATATCATCTTGCTTCCGTTTTTGCTGGTGTCGCCTGTGGTTTATGATGTGATCCAAATGTACCGGGAGAGATGTTTTTTTCGGAAGGTTATCTTGGTGGATCAGGTGAAGCGGGAATCCAGATTATACTATTTGCCGGTTTTAGATGAGACCAGCCAGATCAGGCTGGAGAGCGGACGGGGAAAGGAAGGGCTTTTTGTTGACAGAAATCTTTTCTGGGTTCGGGACACTAAAAAACGGCATATTATCATCTCCGTGGATATGGCGGAGAGCCTGATACGGAGGGAAGTTACAGGGCTGGGGCTTTGTGAGGTTACACTGTGGGATAAGGAAGGAAAGGAGAAGGAGTCATGAGAGAAGAGAGACTGGTGTTACACCCATTTGAGGATCTGAAGATTTATGATTATCGTTCGGTTCAGGAGGCCAACGAACACGCCTGGGCCTGGGTGGAAGGGATGATCCCATTTGAACAGTGGGAAGAATACAGGAAAGCAGGAGGCAGGGAAACCTGGGTGCAGGTGATCGCCGTATCGGAAGGGGAGAACAGGATCTTGTTTTATGGAGTGGCAGAACAGCTTGACTTGGAGATAGAGGATCAGACCTGCAATGTCAGCCTGCGGCTGTGTTCCGGGACGCGGCTTATGGATTATAAAGAACACATAAGAAGTTTCCAGGATAAAGATTTTTCCTATGATTATCTCCTTGACACCTGCGGCAGGGAATACAAAAACTGGGCGAAGATCATGACAGAAGGGAAAGGGCGTTCCATCGGGGAGCTTATTGTGCAGTACCGGGAGACGGATTGGAAGTTTATCAAGCGGCTGGCATCCATGAATCACACCATGGTATTTGCGGACTGTTATACAAAAGGGGAAAAATATCATTTTGGGATTCCGGAGAGACCGATGATCCAGGAGGAGATATCCGGGGAATTCCACACGCGGTTTCATATGGGAGAGTGCTGGGAGAAAAGGAACCAGGGATTGGCGGCAGGGATGGAGGACGCCATGACATATGTGTGGAAGACCCGGGAGATCCACAAGCTGGGGGAGAGAAAGGTCATAGACGGAAGGGATTTGTATATCTGGAAAATAGAGACCAGACTGGAAGGCAATGAGCTGTACCATACATATTCCATGAAGCCCCGGTCCGGGTTTCGCGTTCCTCTATATCACAACAGCCGCGCGGCGGGAGTTTCCCTTATGGGCAATGTCCTGGATGTAAGGGATGAGAAGGTTCAGATAAGGCTGTGGGATGATGAGAATAAGCAGGGAGCAGGGGCGAAGTGGTTTTCGTTTTCCACGGTGTACTCTTCCGCCGACGGCACGGGATGGTACTGTATGCCGGAGATCGGGGACGCGGTGAGGCTTTATTTTCCAACTCCCAGGGAGAAGGAGGCTTATGTGGCCAGTACCTATCATGAGGAGAGAGCAGGGCTTCGGACCCGTCCGGAGTGCAAGTCCTGGAGAAACCGCCAGGGAAAGGAGATCCGTCTGTCTCCTGGCCGGATCCTGATGACCAATAATGACGGGACGTATATTGAGCTGTCTGACGAGAAGGGGATTGAGATGGTCAGCGCAGGCTCTGTGACCGTGCGGGCAGGCGGGGATGTAAGCATAACCAGCGCCAACTCCTATATCGAGCTGGACGCGCCCAGAAAGATACGGCTAAGGCAGGGGAACACGGAAATGAAGCTTGGCGGGGATATTAACCTGGAGGGAGCCAGGATCAGGCTGTAAGGACAGGAGGAGTGAACATGGTTACGGAATTGGGAAATGATCTGAAATTAGAGATGGATGTACCATTTGTACAGGTACAGCGGCTGGTGTTTACCTGGAAGGTATGCTGTCACGCGGTGATGAAGCTGGAGGGGTATGTGAAACGGGAGGCCTGGGGCGACGGGCGTCATGTTCGGGATCACGGTGTAAAGCTGTTGTATATGATCAGCGGAAAGGAGCAGATCCTCTATCAGGGGCGTTTGTTCCATATGGAGGTCAGGGAGCAGGGGGATACAAGCTTTATAACCGCGGAGGCCATCTCCGCTTCGTGGCAGCTGGACCAGAAAAAGGAGAGCCGTTCTTTTCAGGATGTGTCAAAGACATATGGACAAGTTGTGAGGGAGTTTGTGAAAGACGGCGGCGGGGCGGTCATATGCGGCCAGGAGACCGGGGAGGCGATAAAGGCTCCGGTGATCCAGAATGAAGAGACAAAGTGGAGTTTTGCCAACCGCCTGGGGAGTCGCCTGGGCGCGGCGGTGATCCCTGACATCATAACCGGAAGGCCAAATCTGTGGTTTGGCATGAGGGAGGGAAAGGAGATCCCCGGGCCCGGACAGGAATATCACATACAGATGCAGGCTGTGGGGAAAACACCGGGGACGCGTATCTTTGTAAAAAGCAGAGAGGCTTATAAGATCGGGGACTATATGGTCTGTTTTGGACATAAAGCGGTGGTGGCAGAAATGGAAGGGCGGTATGACCATGGGGAGATGATCTATTCCTACGTCCTGGAATATGGGGCTTTCTATCAGGGGGACTTTATAGAAAAGGGCCATCCTGCCGGTCAGGGATTTTGGGGAACCGTGAGAGAGGTCAGGGAGGAGACCATAAAGATAGCGCTGGATATTGACGGAGGTAAGGAGACCGGGGATTATTTTTATCCCTGGTATCCGGAAACCGGCAATTCCCTGTACGCCACGCCGGAAGTGGGGGCCAGAGCGCTGCTGTGTTTTTTCCAGGAGGGGCAGCGAAACGGGGCGGTGATCCATTGCATGAATAAAGATCAGGATCGGGATCGGATCTATACAAACAGGGCGGTGAATTTTGAGAATGGTGATTTTATTGATCTGACCAAGGGGATCGTCCGGATCTCCAGAGGGGCAGAGCATCATGTGACATTGACCGACGGAACTGTCACCACAAGAACTTCAGGGGATCTAAGGATCGAGGCAAAGAAAGAGATCCGATTAAAGGGGACGCAGATCACGATCCACGCGCCGGAGGAGTTGAATATCTGTCAGGGATAGAGGAGGAATGACTTATGAGTGGAAAAGGGAGCAATTCGGTAACAAGAGACGGGGACGGAAGGGTAGAGACTCGTATTGATACAGGGGAGCAGGCAAGGGAGAGCGAAGAAAAGGAAAAGAATAGAACTGCCACGCGCGTGATTCGGGACGGCAACGGGGCGGTGAGGATTGAGATTATAACCGAGGAGCCTGAACGGAAGAACAGCGGAAATGGAAAGAAACTGGGGAAAGAGACCATCTCTCGTATAACGAAAAATGGAGATAAAAAGGAGATCGAAATTACAACCGGGGAATATCGGGAGAGGCTGGGGACATTTTATGGTTTTACCGGAGACAGATTGTTTGACGGATGTTCTCCATGGGAGACAATGGCATTGTATCAGGAATATTACAGCGGGAGGAGTAACAGGGAATATGTAGTAGGGGAGTCGATTATCGGATGTGAATATGGATCGAATCTGACCAGGATCTATATCGGTGAAGACCATGGGATTTATAACAGGAACGGCGACGCGGTACTTACCTGTGGGGATTGTAAGCCGGAAGAACATATCTATACATTTGGCGTGTGCGGTTCTCCTAAAGCCCTGGAGAAATCCCATGAGATTGTGACGATCCCGGGTACGGCTCCTTATGCTTCTCCGACGGTAAAGGGGCCTAAATGCGCCATGGTCTTAAGTCCGGAGTGGACTGTGGGGAATGTTCATACACATATATGGAATGAGAAGACCAGGCAATATGAGAAGACTCTGATAGAGGATGGAGTTTTGACGTGTATGTATGGGAACGGAATCATAACCGTGAGGGAGGTGAAGAATGGGAAGGATGATACGGTGAGGATTAAGGTGACGCTTGAACAGATGCTGGCAAAGGGAGAAAATGGTGAAGAGGGATGGAAAATGAAAGATGTAACGGGCTATGACCTTAACACATGGATACCAGAGTATAAAGATAAACGTGGAAGACCCATAAATCAGGAGGATGTTGATGAACTTAACAGAGTAATGGATGAGTATGAGATTAACAGAAGTGTAGAAAGGGTATGTCACTTTTTGGCACAATGCCGCGTGGAATCAGGGGGAGGTTTTAAACCAATCGAACAATTCGGTGATGACTATGATACTCCAATGGAAGATCCTGTAATAAGGAACTATGAGAGAACAGGCAATACGTTAGGAAATATTCCGAATTCAGGAGATGGGTATAGATACAGAGGCGCCGGAGCGATACAGATGACTGGGAGGGAACCATATACAGTTTTTAGTGTTTATAAAGATAATCCAAAGATAATGGAAGACGGAGCGCTGTATGTTGGGAAGGAGTTTTATTGGGAGGTGGCAGGGTTCTATTGGAGTGTGTACAAGCCAAATTCACGTTTAGGGTTAAGCTTAACAAAAAAATGGGAAATATATATAGGTAAAGATGATACATATAATGAGTATGATTTAAATGGAAGGTGTGATAAAGGAATTTCTCCGGAGAAAGTTACAGATATTATTTTAGGAGACGAGGATGTTCCAGAGGAGAAGAGTCTGAAAAGTCTTCGGGTAAAATACTATAATTTTTATAAAAGTATTATTAAATAAGGAGAAACGGTGATGAAAAATATATTCATATTTCTGCTAACAATATTATGTATCAGTTCAGCGGATTCGATTCATCCATATCCTGTTGGCAATCCATCATTATCTGAAGAACCAATAGTGATCTTAGATAGACATATTGTAGAGAGAAATGAAAACGATATTGAAATAAGTTATCCAATGGTGCTGGGAATAGAGAACAAAGACAGAGTTAATGAAATAATTAGAAACTATATTTATGAGATGGTTGAGAGAGATAGAGCTGGAATATATGAAATGTATGGTCTTCTCCTTATTCTGGACTACAAAATAGAATTTTTGAACGACAAATTTATTAGTATAAAATATGAAGGGTCGTTTGGGGTGATTGGAAATGCGGGAAGGGGATATATAAGACTTATATACACGTTGAATATTGATATGCAGGAGGGAAAAATAATAAATAAAGAGGATATTATAAAGAATGAAAAAGAAATCTTTGAATTATTAATGCAGGACCGATTTGAAATAATAGGTGGAACAGTTGATATGCCGCCATTTTCCAGTACTCAGGCGATAAGAAAAAATGAGGGGATGAAGGCGCCGAATTTGGATTATTATATAAATGAAGGAAAGTTTATTATTGTACAAGGGGCTTATTCCGCGCACGCAATATGTTCCATCGACCTGGATGAGGTAAAAGAGTATCTTGATGAGGATATTGTAGAAAAGATATGTGGAACACAAAAGGAGGAGCAGGGATGAATGCTCCGTTACTGCGTTTATTAGCTATATCATTTATTTACATAGCAGACAGCATTCATCCATGCTCGGTCAGAGATTCTCGTATGCCTGTCAACAGGGCGGTGGCTATTAACCGATATATCATTGAAAAGGATGGGGATGATATCTGTATAAGCTATCCTATGGTCTTAGGGCTGGATAATGGTGAGATTGTAAATAAACTTATAAAGGATCATATTTATGAGATTGTCCGCAGACGAACAGGTTACTATGACGTAGAAATACATTATCAATGTAATGTGGAGTTTTTCAACGATAAGTTTCTAAGCATACGATATGAAGGCTGGTGGGCAGCGGAGAAGGTGGGAATCCGACGAACAGGCCGCACTCATACGATCAATATTGATATAGAAGAGGGAAAGGTAGTGAGTAAAGCGGATATGGTAAAAGACAGCGACCGGGTGTTTGAGATGTTGATGGACAATCAGTTCGAAAGCGTGGAGTTGGATGGAAAGGAAGCCAAGCCATATTACAGTCCCGGAGATTTCATCAGGCAGGCGGAGGGGCTGACGGGATCCCATTTGGATTACTATATCAAGGGGGACAAGTTTATCATAACCAGGCAGGAGACCTATGACTTTACGGAATACGCAATCAGGATCAGTGAGATAAAGGAATACCTGAATGAAGATATGGTGAGGAAATTGTCCGGATTTCCAGAGAAGAGAGATTCGGTTGAAGGACAGGCTGGTGCTGATCCATATGTGGAAGAAGCAAAGGATCTGCCAGAGAGAAAGGAGGATACTTCTATAAGCGAACGAGGGAAGAATACGGTGACAAGGGACGCAAATGGGAGGATAACGATCCATATAACTACAAAGGAACCGGACAAGGAACACCGATAGTGAGAAAAAAGGAGGATTTAAGAATTATGGAATATTTGGATGAGAAATTGTTAGAAGCAAAGCGGGAACTGGAATATCAGAAACATACCACGCTACAGACCGGGATGTACGCGGGGGAGGAATTGTTTACCTTTTCCTGGTGGGATCTGCCCCAGTCCCAGATCCGTATTCCGCTTCCTGACCAGTTTGTGGAGATGCCGGAACCTGTAAGAGCCGTGAAGTACCCTTCCAGGGAGGCCCCGGAGTACATATGGACAAGTCTGGACTCAACGGTGAATATTTGTTTTAATGTGATCCCCATGGTATTAAAGGACGGGGAGCTGGGAGATATGATCGGCTATTTTCGGGATGCTCTGCAGAATATAAATCCGGCCAACGCGGTCAGGAATCAGACAGAAACCATGACCCAACAGGGCAATGAAATGTGTTGGTTTGAGTATAAAGGGCATCATCTGGACGGTCAGACCTATGATCAGGTTTATCTTATCAGAATGAGAAAATGTGTTCTTCACGGCACGTTTATCTGCCTGGAAAGGGACCGGCATCCGTGGGAGAGGATCGCGGAACAGATCTTTCTGGCAGTGGAGGAGAATTTATAGAGAAAGGGGCAGAGACGAGGGATGGACCGAAGAAAAAAGCTGGAGGATTATTTAGAGGAATATCGAAAAAAGAGAGGGGAAGAGAAAAGAGAGCGTCTGAAAGAACAGGAAAACCAGATGTTTTCTGCCATGGAAGGCGGCTTCAAGCTTCTCATAGAAAAACACGGGAGGAAACAGCGGGAGGAGGGAGAGAACCGGGTAAACTATGTGTTTTTATGCCGGCTGTTGAGCAGCAGTTACACGGACAGCAGAGAGATCGTTCTGGGAATGAGCGATTCCTTCCTTTATCTGGATGAGGGAAAAAGCCTGGTCTTCTGGAGCCTGCCGGTTCTCTATGAGGGAATAGAGGAGGACATGGCGCAGGTGAGAAAGCTTTTGCAGAAGAGCTTTATCAGGCTGGAGGAATTTGAGCTTTTTTACATAAAGAAGAAGCTGTTAGATGACAACTGGGAACAATTTCAGGACAGCGTCTCGTTTTTAGCGGGACAGGCCGCAGGCGTTTTGGAACACAGCGGGATCTTGTTGGAGGATGAAGTGATATTTTTGTATGGAAACTATATGGATGATATGAAGATTGCGGGGACGCTAAGGAGGAAAAAAGATGGGGAAGAAGCAGACTACGTTCCATATGGGAGATGAGTTTAACGGATATGGTTCCGTAAGATATCTGAAAGGGACAAAGCCGGGCCATCATGAGCCTCTGTCCCAGGAACATGTACGGCTTTCGCTGAAACCGGGAAACTATATTCTTAAAGTTTTGGGCAGTATCCCTGTGTACGCAGGTTCCCCGGATATGGGGCCGGGGGTGGGACTGATGCTGGGGGCAGTGGCCGCGGTGAGCCAGGTGGCGGTGAGAAAGGATCCGAAAACAGGGGAGATGGATGTTCAGTTCTATCTGTCCAACCGGAGTAAGGTCATGGACGGCTCTTTTTCCTGTTCTTACGGGACTGTGGACAGAAAGAGTCTGGAAGGGCTTGGGGTAGTGAGATAAGACAGAGGGGATAAGGAGAATCAATGGTATGGATACACAAAAAGATTATCAGAAGGCGGCAGGCCTTGGGGGCGTTATGGAATATCCTTTTGATTTCCAGAGTTATATCCAGGAGCGGCTGAGGGATATCAGGGATCTGGATGAGCGGCATTTTGCCAAGGAGGTTCTGTTAAACGGCATGGGAAAGGCCATCCAGGCTATGGAGAGAAAATATGAGGATTTGCAGGAGCGGGTATACCAGGAGATCGAGCCGGAACATAACCGGTATGAGATCTCCATGACCGTCATAGACAGACGCCATTTTGACCCTACAAACCACACGCTGTTTCCTGTCAGGGAGGAAGATCTGGCAGAGGACAGGGGCCTGGGAGTGGAAGGAAGAGCGGGGGAGCTGTATGTGGGGACGGTGTTTTCCCAGTGGGACGGGTCTGTGGAGGGAGAATTTGGCGGAGCTGTGTCCGTGGGGGCGGGGGAGGAGCCGCGAAAGGCGGTGTTTTTGGCAAGGCCTTCCCGGAAATACCGGAAACATATCGAGGCGCTCTACGACATCTTTCGGGCCAATTTTATCCCCTGGACCACGGTTAATACGGCTTATCTGGATAGATTTTACGATATCTTTCTGAAACTGCCCCAGGAGGAGGAGAAGGAGATGAAGGAGCCGCTGGCGTGGAAGGACTGCGAGATCGACTTTGGCGGTCTTGGGGGCGGGATCCGGTATGACATGATCCCTGTGTGGAATATTGAGAGGATCGTTTTTAAGAGTACGGACTTTGTGATCCCGTGTATTGACGGCATCTATTATGAACATGAGTTTCTTACGGAGAGTATGGGAGGGGCGGACGGATATCTGATCGAGCCAAATGAGGAGATCCTGGAGATACGCCATGAGAAGGGCAGGATCATCATCAAATCTCTCAGGGAAACGTTTGAGAGCTGGCAGGCTCTTCGGCTGGCTCAGAGTCCTACGGAGTATTCCCTGGATTATCGGCTGCCATGTCTGACGAACCGGAAGAAGGATTCCTTTTTCCGCAGATATTCGGGGCGGCATGGGGGGAATCTTATGACAAAGCATGATCTGTTCCGCAGGATCATGGAGCTGGATATTGAGGATTATATGGAGGTGACAGGGTATCAGATCCTGGAGGACGCCCAGGCGTTTCCCATGGAGGAGGGCATGAACTGGTTTATTAGGGACGAGCTGTTTCCCATGGACCAGAGGAAGCTTCTGGTGCTGGAATTTAAGGAAAAGAGGCCGGGGTATTTTCTGAATAAGGGGATCATCAGGTTTGTGATCTCCCAGATGCAGCTGGAAATAAGCGAGTACCGATGTGTGGGGGTGACAGTATGAATTATGGCTGGGAGGCGGAATTAAAGGCGGAGGAGTCGGGATTTTTGCGGGAGGAGCTGCGGTATGTGCCGTCCCAAAGCGGAAGTCCTTATATGGAGATCGTCATGGAGGAGCTGAACCGGACAAAACTGCCTTACGGGGTGGTTGAGATCAATCCGCTGTACCGGTTTGCCAGGGAGATGGCGGAGGTATTTGACCGGAATCTGACGGAGTATGAGGATACGCGCATGGTATTTTTTGATGTGTTTATGCACTATATTTCCTGTCTGGACCTGCGCCAGGGGCTGTCCAAGCAGGAGTACGCCCTTCGGTTTCTTCTCCATGATCTGCTTAAGGGAACCTGCGGAGCGGCCGCGGCCAGGGTGGTGGGGGATTTTGAGAAGGGAAAGCTGCGGGACCTTTTGCGGCTTATTTTGAAATTATATCGGTGCGGCAGTTCGGTGTCTCTGTTTAAAGAGGTTATGCGCCGCATGTATCCGGACTCTTTGGTGTACGCGAGCAATGAGACGGCGAGGCAGGTGCTGGTGTATGTGGGCGTTAAGGAGGAGGAGCGGGAGAGGCAGAGGCTGGAGTTTTTGCGGGATATGTTTCTTCCTATAAACTATCATGTCTTTTTATTTTGGGAACACCATTTTGGGATCATTGATGTGGAGGAGACCATGATGGTGGATGAGATGGTGCTGTTTTAGGATTAGGATATTTGAAGGAGGATAAGGAGTTATGGAACGATATGGGTATATGTTAAAGAAAAATTCCGGAGAGCCAAAGAGGAGCGGCCGTTTTCGCAGGGAGGAGCTGGAGCTGATGACTACGTTTCAGCTGCGGGAGATCTGCAGGCGGGAAAAGATCATCCAGGGAGTTCTGGATCCTATGGATAAGGAGGAGCTTATGCGGGTTATTCTCCGGTATCGGGGGGAGGAGGAGTACTTTCTCATACAGACGGAGGAGGAAGAGGGCCTAAAGGCGGTCTCCAGGGTTTTTCGGACTGTCCGGATGCAGGAGCGGCAGGGATCGGGCCTGGAGGGAGGCTCTAAGATCGTGGTTTATGAGGGGATCGCCACAGGGTTTTTTGACGGGCTGACATTGCCCTATAATAAGGATCTGGCGGGGACCAACGCTTTTGTGGTCGGCGGGGATCGGACGGTCTGCGGGATCTTTCATCTGGTTCCCAAAGGCGGGGACGCGGACTGTCTGTACCTGACCAGGGCCGCCGGGCTTTCCTGCCGGGAATCGGGGGTGAAGCATTATAGTCTTTACTGCATGGGGCGGCGGGAGTCGGAGCGGATGTATGAGCTGTATCAGGGAAAGACAGATGTGATGCCGGGACAGATGGAGGTGTGGCGGATTCCGCTTCTTGATTTTCAGGTGAGAAAGCCTGTGAAGCTGTCTCTGCCGCTGGCTATAGACTTTGGAACCTGCAACACCACGGCAGGGGTTTATCTGGACGATCAGTATTTTGAGGAGGCGGGGCTTTGCAAGGGGGAGAAAGGGCTGAAGGCAGGGCAGGTGAATTACGCGCTTTTTTATGATCCGTCGTCGGACTGGCAGGAGAGCCCTCTGTTTCCAAGCGTGGCAGGGGTTCGGGATCTGGAAGGGGAAGAGGGGAAGTTTCTCTTCGGGTATGACGCCATCCGCCTGGCCCAGTCCAGCTACATTGATGAAGGGTTTTGCGTGTTTTATGATATGAAACGGTGGATCGGCGATTATGAGAAGACGGAGGAGGTGACAGACCGCCAGGGAAGGCGGGGGGTTGTCTCCAGGAAGGAGATCTTGAAGGCTTATTTTGACCATGTGATCAAGGCGGTCAGGGACCGGTTTAAGTGTGATGTGACGGAGGTGCATATCTCCTGCCCGGTGAAGCAGAAGAGCCAGTTTGGAAGGCTGTTTCGGGAGCTTCTGCCAGAGTACGCGGTGGAGGAAAAGGATATGATCGACGAGGGCGTGTCAGTCTTGTACAACACCATCTGGGAAATGAACCAGAAAGGTTCCATAGAGAATGGACAGGTATATAAGGCATTGCTGATGGACTGCGGAGGCGGGACCACGGATCTGTGCTCCTGCCGGTTTCGGGTGTGGAATAAGCGGGTGTCCTACCGGATCGAGATCGACATGGCCTATGAGAACGGGGATACGGATTTTGGGGGCAATAACCTGACTTACCGCATCATGCAGCTTTTGAAGACAGCCATAGCAAGCCGTCTCTATGATACGGAGCTTGCAGGTGTGGATGAGATCCTGGCCGCCTATGATACGGATGTGTTCCGGTATGTGGACCGTTATGGGGCTAAGGGGCTGTATGAGGGTCTGGAGGCGGAGTATGAGAAGGCGGAGGCCTGGATCCCCACCCGTTTTCGGGAATTTGAGAACCAGAGCAGGCTGGATTATTATAAGGTGAAAAATAATTTTTATTTCTTGTTCCAGCTGGCGGAGGTGGTGAAAAAGGTGTTCTACAACCATGTAGGGACGCTGCGGGCGGCGTTGTCTTCGGAGCCTGTGACAGAGAGCGACACCATCTGGATACCGGTGGACAAATGGAAGCTGTCAGGAAGGAAGAAGGGGGATCGGGAGCTTCGGACCGTAAAGGATTTTCCGGTGGTTTATGTGAACATCTACCAGCTGGAGCTGCTTTTGAAGGGGGATATCTACGGGCTTGTGCGCCGGTTTATGGAGCCTATGTATGAGGAGGATACCCTGGAGGACTATTCACTCATAAAGCTGACGGGCCAGTCCTGCAAGATCGGCATGTTCCGGGACGCGCTTAAGGAGTTTGTGCCTGGCAGGACCATCCAGTTTAAGAGGCGCAGCGGGGATCTGACCAGGGACCTGGAGCTGAAAATGACCTGCGTGGACGGGGCGCTGAAATATCTGAAGGATAAAAAGTACGGGTTTGCCGACGTGACCGTGAATAATGAGGTACCGGCGCTGCCCTACCAGGTAACGGCCTACACTCACAGCGGGGAGAAGGTGGTCCTGATCCACCGCTTAAGGCGGGATGAGGAAAGCGGCATGATCTCCAGGAATATGGAGGATCTGACGCTGAAATTGTACCTGGAGGACCTGGACGGGCAGGAGCGGTATCAGTATGTGTGCCACAGTTCTACGGAGGATTTTGAGGAGAAGCTGTATGAGGATATCCGGCAGACTTACGGGGATCATATCCGCCAGGCGGACACGGATGATATCGTGGAGCGGGAGGTAAAGTTCTTCGTCTGGACCAGACAGGAGGAGTGGGCGTTTCTCGTGGTTCCCGTGTTTCGGAGAGAGGGGAGGCTGTATGTGGGGAAGGAGAAGATGTTTTATTTTGAGAATGAGGGGTGGATGAGGAACTTTTTTGATGGGATGAAGTGAGAGGGGATGGGAAGAAGGAGGATAAGAAATGGTATATGATGATCTGCGAATTGCTCTTGAAAGAAAAAAACGTATCAAGGCAGCGAATGAACAGGAATATGAAATTAAATGGGATATAATCCATATTTCCGAACAAGTTTCTATAATGCTTCCCGAAGGGGCGGCAGAGTTAGAGGAAGAAAAAAGCATAAAGCGATTCGGAAGAAATGAAAACAAAAGGATTGTAATGACGATACCAGGTGATGAGGCCAATTTTTTGTTTCAATTTCAAAAAGCTGCAGGAAATGGATCTGAATCTGTCCAGGCTATGTGTGATTCCTTAAAAAACATGATCATGCGTCTTCAGCCAGCGAATTATTTCTATTCCGATGGGATGAAGGATACAGACCATGTGGATATCAGATGGTTCGATTTTGATAGTTTTGCGTTAGATGGGAAAATGTATAATTTTATATTTTGTGCTTCCGTGAAGTTTTTAGATAAATTATTGATTGGCAGTTTTCACTGCAGAGAAGAAAAGGCAGAAATATGGAAGCCAATTTTTGTAAATTCGGTGTATTCTATAAAAGGATTGGAGGAAAAAGATGAGACCTGAATTGATCATAGTAGAACCATATTTTTTTATAAGTTATAAGGAAATAGAGATACAACAATGTATTAACGAACATGGAACAGCTAAGATAAAAGGTATTTTGGATAAAGAGACAGATGAAGATATATTAGAAAAGATGTCGCCAAATGAAACTATAACGATTAAAGCAGTTCTGGATAATGGAGAAAGTCAGGTTTTGTTTAAAGGATTGGTGAGGAAGGCTGAACTTATAGTGGAGGATGGGATTAAGATAATGGAGATCAGTGCCATAAGCCACACCTTACTTATGGATATGAAAAGGAATATTCGCATATTTCAGGATACAGAACAGTTATATTCAGATATTGCGAAATATATAGCAACTGAGCATAAGGCAAGAATCATTTGTACAGAAGGCGAAGCGCGTAAAACAGGTCACATGATTGCGCAGTACAATGAGACAGATTGGGAATTCCTGAAAAGGCTGGCGTCAGAACTAAATACGATCATCGTAGCGGACAGTGTAAATGGGAAGATTTCATTCAGTTTTGGCCCTCCTAAGCCGAAAAAAAGGGTACTTCAGGATTTTTCATATAAGACAATACGAAATTTAGGAGAATTTTATCGGCAGAAGAGTCAGGGAAGAGAAGAATGCAGAGAACGAGATGTGGTTTCTATAATAGTGACAACACGAGAATTAGTAGAACTATGTTCGCCAGTGGAAATTGAAGAGGAAGGATACCTGGTGAAGAAATTTACGATGAAGCTAGTGGGAGCTGAAATGGTAAATACTTGTGAATTGGTATATTCAGGCGGATTAAAGACTACCAGATTTTTCAATTCCCGTATAAGTGGGGTTTCCATAAGCGGAATGATTCACCAGGTAAAACGGGACATTGTGCAGATTCGTTTTCCCCAAGATATCAATGAACCATTTGTGTGGTTTCCATATGCGACAGCATATTCCTCCCCTGATGGAACAGGGTGGTATTGTATGCCAGAGATTGGAGATACGGTAAGGGCATATTTTCCTGATGAAGATGAAAGTCATGGGATTGCTGTAAATATGGTGCATTTGACTTGTGGATTGCGTGAACAGCCGGATATTAAATTTATCCGTTCTTCATATGAAAAGGAGATTCGTTTTGAACCAGGTGCTATTTATATTACGAATCATAAAGGAATGTCTGTGGTTTTAGATGATAGAAAAGGAATATCTATAAGGAGCGATAGTGATATTGTTGTTATGGCGGAGAGGGACATCAGCATGCACAGCGGGAGAGCAATGAAAGTTATAGGGGAAGAAGGCGTCGTTGCCAGTCAGGGAGATAACAGAATTGAAATTAAAGATGGAATTAAGCAGACAGCCAGAGTGATCGCGCAAAAATAGGAGAAGCTTATGGAAAAGTTTATGGAGGAAATGAAAATAGGGATCCTTAAAGAGCTAAAATCCGAGGCTGATACCAGGTTTGAGGAAGTTCTGGGATATCTGGAAGAGGATAGCGAGGAATTGGAGTCGATCCTGGGTAAAAGTTTGACGGTTCAAATGGAAGGATTAAGAGACCACTATTATTCTTTAGAAAATAGTACGCCTTGTCATATGGTCATATCCTATCTTAGGACAGCATTACTGGACAGGCATCCGTTATATTCCGTTGCTTTGTATGATGAAGATTTCTATTTTTCGCGGAGGGAATGTCTTGTGATGTGGGATATTCCGGAGATATCAGAACCATTATATAGAGCCGTGGATGAGTTGGCAGTGAAGTTTGAGAAACAGTCAAAGGTGGAATCCTATTATATGGACGAGATGGTTCGTACATATGGAGATGGCTTACATGGGTGGTTTATGAATCATATCCCTCAGATCATCAGGAATCACTTAATGGAATATAACTGGAGAGAATTTTACAGCAGCAATGGCATGTGTATATGGGCAGGAGAATATAGACATCAAATAAAACGGATTTTTAAGTGGGGGAAGTAAATGGAATACTTTTATATATCGCAGGATAAAAGATACAAAAATTCACCGTCTATTGTAAATTTTTACGATAGATTTTATCCAAACTTGTTTTGTGTTGAACAGGAGCACAGGATACCGGATAAAAATGTTGTTTATATTGGAAGTGGAGAAAAGATGGACTATCTGGATATAGTAGCAGGTCCGGTTATCCTGGTATCAGAGCGGATGAAGAGGATCATGGAGCCGTATGAAGATCTGGTGTGGAAAATGATGTTTCTTTTGAATATTCCTACAGGAGAGGGAGAACTATATTATACTCCTATCATGAGAAAAACAGACTGTGTGAAAATAATAAAAATACAGGGATGCAGACATATGATATTTAAAAAAGATATGGAAGGTGATGGGAATATTTGGAAGTCAGATAAAGAAGAATTGAGAAGTGGGATTGTAATTAATATGATGGTTGCCGAGAGTTTGCTGCGGAGAAATCTAAAAGGCATATGCTATGAAAGATTGGAGGTAGAATAGATGTCAGAGTATATTACTGATGAAGCGATGATCAGATGTGATAAGGGACAGTTTAGTACTAAGCTTGTAGTATCGTCATCCAGAATGTCTATAGGTGGAAGGCCGGCAGTCAGCGACAGGGACTGTATACCTATGAAGAATGTGATGCCATTTGGAATATGTAATTCGGGGACATATTCCTATTCCAATAAAGCAAAGGGAGGATGTGAGAAACCTTGCGTGTTGGATTTAATGGATCGATATTATTTGCCGGATGAGTCGCAAATTTTGTCAGACGCGGTTGAGATCGTGGTTCCATTGGAAGCCAGTCGGAAGAAAATCCGTGAGATCATAAGATTCAGCGTTGAGGAGATGACAGATATTCAGCATACAGTGATAAAGGATATGAATTATACGTTTTCAGATGAGATATCAAAACAATATATATGTCTTTGGAAAACTACAGAGAATGTATATATGATGTGTCAGCACATGTCGGAAGTACAAGCAGCGATAACAGCTTTTTGTACGGTTAGTATACAAAACTGTTCCTATTTAAAGGAAAATGATCAAGATGGAGAAATCGTTGGGCGAATAGAATCACTGCTTTTAAAATTGAAAGAATTGGCTGAAGAAAGAAATGTTATCGCTGCGTTTCCAAAGGCAAAAGAGAGGCATCTTATTACCATGGAATCTTTTGGAATATGCAGATGCGGAGGCATTTTGACTTTTGAAACATCAGGACAATAAGAGGAGGCGGACGCATGGGAGATATTTTAAATGTAAAAGATCTGGAAGTTGTTGGGGCAGTAGAGTTTCTTGAAATTATTGAGGTTTGGCTATGGGAAAAAGTCAATGAGCATGGAAGAATGTCTGTGTCAGGAATACTAAAGGAAGAGACAGCCCAGGAGATATTAAGAACTTCTTTGCAAGATGAAAAATTGTGTTTGCGGATAAAAGGGATCGACAGGCCATTATTTTCAGGGGTGATAGAAGAATTCAGTGTGACAGGGACAGGGAATTTTTATCAGGTAAAAGTAAGCTGTAGCTCTTATACGTCTCTTTGGGATCGGACGAGGATGGACCACTCTTATCAGGATCCTTCCATGCGGTTTAAAGATGTATTGGAGAAAGCAAAAGCTTTAGCAGGAATCAGGGGCAGATTATTAGTCACTGCGGAGGAGGCTTACAAAGAGATAGGGAAGCCCGTATACCAATATGAGGAAACACTGTGGCAATTTGTAAAAAGAATTGCAGGCAGATGCAACACTTTGGTAATACCAGAGGTAACATACGATTTGCCACAGCTGTGTGTAGGATGCGTAAACGGACGCTTCTATGAGGCAGGGGAACAGCAAGAGTATAAAAAAGTCATAGACATAGAAAAAATGATAAGGGAAAAGGGGGAACGAAAGAAAAACAAATATATTCATTATTGTATCCATAGTAGAGATAATTTCCAATTAGGGGACAGGATCTTGTTCCAAGGAAATCAATTAAGAGTTATGGAAAAGGAGTTAAAATTAGAAAACAGTCTGACAGAAGGGCGTTATACATTAGGTTACGAGGAAGGATTTAGTCTTGAAAACAGTGAAAATACGAAGCTGAAAGGGGCGTCTTTTAGAGGAAATGTAATTAATACGAAAGAGGGAATGGTGAAAGTTCACTTGGATATGGATCCAGAGCAAAGCGAGGAGAAGGCATGGTGGTACCAATACGCGCCGGTAACAGGCGATATAATGTATAGTGTCCCGGAATTAGGCGCGAAAGTGCTTCTTACGATCATGGATGAGGGATACGAGGCGGTAGTAAGCGGATGTATTCGAGAAGATTCCAAAGTTTTGCCGGGGCCAGAGGTGAAAAATTTCTGGGTTAAAGATAAAAAGTACATAGCAGCGCCGGAATATATGGGTTTTTCAAGTGAAAAGCAGGATACGATGGAGGCGTTATTCTTGGATGATAAAATGGGAATCGTTATTCAAACCGGGGAAGATCTAAAATGGAAGGCAAAAGGTCAGATGGTCTTACATGCCGGAAATAAGATAACCTTCCAAAGTACAACTGAAATGGAGTGGAAAAATCCGATGGCTGAGGAAGAGCAGGCCTGGATGCGAATGAATTGTGGGAAGATGCGGTTTGGGGGAAGGAGTATACTTCAAAGTGGTTTGGATAAAGGAAGGAGTGTGGAATGTGAAGGCGGCCATGTGTCAATATCTGAGAACGAATGTGCGGATATAGCGATGGGAATGATCCCGCTGGCCTGGAATGAAGGCGTTGGAGAGAATATAGAAGAGGTTTTGGATATGGCGGTAGTAAATAATTATAAAACTTTATTATTGCCATCAAAGGAAGAAAATAAAAAGGATAAAAAGAAGAAAGAACCAAAGCTCAGAAGTATAATTGTTTCAGGCGTGGAGACGATCTTTAGCAACAGCAGCGGGGAGAAGAAAGCGCTGATATATGCTAAGGGTAAAGAATTTAAGGGGTATGTACTTAATGGGAAAACTTATGTGGAGAATTATGATGACTTTTTACCATATGCATTTGACATGGGATTGAGAGAACTGCCATGGTATCGGGAAACGGATATTGAAACCATTGTTCAGGTGCTTGGGGTGGATGAGTTATTTAGTTCATGGGAACAAAGCAGGACGCTGCGCATCGTTATATGTAATTGGGATGCGCGGACAGCGCATTTAAAGATAAAACGTAGAGGAGAATTGCTAAAGATACATGTATTTATTGCTTTGAATTTTATTAAGGTAGATGAGGAGAGTGATGATGAATCAAATACGGATCCATATAAACAAAGATTTACAGGAGAAAAAAACAAAGGAACAGCAGCGGAAATATGTAAAAAAGGGGTGAAATTATGGGAAGGAGTATATTGTAATAGAAAATCAGAAGATACAGGAATTATATATGATGATTTTGGTATGGATGGTCTTGTAAATGTACAGGTTGAGGTGAGTTATGAGAATGAATATCGAGAAAAAAATAATATTCCTAGTGAGATAAACTTGATAGAGGGGGAAGGAAAGAACGAGTATCAGAAGTTTGCTTATACAGTATTATTTGATAATAAAAAAGAAATGGAGGTTTCAAAACCATTTTGTGGTGGTGGTTATGCCGTTGAGATTAACTATGATAATCGATCGTCGGTAAGTTCGGAGTTACAATATGGTTATAGGAATAAAATTTTAATACTATTATTTAGGCATTATTGGATTTATAATCTGGAAAGTGAAAAAAGAGACAAGTTTCACAGAGAATTTACCGGTTTTTTACACACAATTGCGCATGAATTTGGTCACGTGTTTGGTCTAGGAGATGCTTATGATAGAACTCATGAAGCAGGGAATAGGTCATTCAAATATATGGTGGGTGCTAAAATAACAGACGAGATTCCCCAAAATTCTATAATGATATCAGATAAGTTAATTATGCCAAATGATATAGAAATGATAATTGAGGCATGGAAGACCGGTCAAAGACAACAATATTATGATGCGGCAAGAATAGGGTTTGAAAAATCTAAAGTAATTAGACAAGAGAGGAAGGACAAAAATTTTATACAAAAATTATTTGAATAAAATACATCGTTTTATTAAGGAGATAGGCCATGAAGAAAAAGATTATTTCATATTTTTTAGGATTCGTTCTGTTTTTTGCTTTAGAAAAGTGTTGTTTTCGGCTTCCGATAAGTGAAAAAAGAGAATTGCATATGGAGACAGAGTACTGGGAAAATATTTTGAAGAAATACCCGACGGAAATAAAAACGTTAGAAGCGTATTATGACAGTATCGAAAGCTGGGATTTTATGCCGATATCATATTGGTGGATGGAAAGGGACTGTGTATGTATGGATCCCTATGAGAGACAGTATTATCCTATCAAGAGCAGCCATTCTGTAAGGGAGTTTTTGGAATTTATGAAACAGAACAGAGATTTTCCTTACAGAGCAAGAATGATCGATATATGGGGAGACCTTTCCAGTCGTTTTGCTAAACGGGTTTTGGCGGTACGGCTTTATGACGATGGTTACATAAGTTTGAGGCTTATCTATTCGCCTGACGGATATCCGGATATGGAGATTGCAGAGAATAGTGAGGAAGTAGAAATAGACCTTATAGGAGACGGATGGTATTTGATGTATAGGAGGGATTTGTGCATATCATGTGTTTGAAAAGAAAAGTATCCTTGTGGTTTATGATAGCAGGATTTTTTAGCGCAATGGTGCTGAGCTTTGGCTATGATGTATGGGAGAGAGAGGGCTGGAGAGTACAAAAGTACGTTTGTAAAAATACAGAGTACAGGAACAGATTTTTTGAGAGGAACCGTGAGAAATTCGAAGAGTTGGAAGCTTTTTTTGATATGGACCGGGACTGGGAATTTGGATTTTTTGAATGTAGTGTATATCGGAAAGAGAATAGTAACTGGTATAACTGTTATATGATGGGAAAAGACAGACAAGAGATATATCGTGTATTTGGCGAGGATCAGGAACAGGATATTTATATCGGATGGCATAAAATTACAGAGGAGGATGTGGAGAAAGGCAGATTTTCCGAAGAACTGAAAGCGTTTTTAGATTTTTCCCAGGGTAAGAGCAGCATACAGAGTGTTATTCTCCACGGCGACCTGGATTTTGTTCTTTACCCGGATCTGAAACGGTATCTGGAGGTGAGATGTGTAACAGGGGAGGAGATGATCTCATTTTTATACGCGCCAGGTGAGACGATAGATGGGAGAGAGGGCTGGGAGATTGAGGAGCTGGATGAGGGATGGTATTTTTCTGTGTATCAGTATGATGTGGTAAAGAGGACAAAAGCTGACATGGAGAAAGGGACAGGCAGACAGGAAGAGGGGTAGGAGTAAGGAGGGGAAAATGAGACAATTTTACAAAAGGATTTTCTGCATCGCGCTCATTGGTATGTTTTTGGCAGGATGTCAGAACGCGGATGTGGAAACTGAGAAAATAGAAACTGAGGATATGACAGACACGGAGTATACAAAAGAGATCATTATTGTGACCACAGCTCCGGATAAGGTGGTTGAGGAAACGTCGTGGGAAGAATCTTCGGAGGAAACAGAACCGGAGATTATCCGGTCAGATCCGCCTGCGCCATTGGAGGAATTTATGGAATATTACTGGGAACTTCTTGCGTCCGGAGATGAGAAGAAAATGGAGCGTTATACGATTTCAAGATGGTTGACTATGGAAGAGGCGGTTTCTCTTAAGGAGTATGAAGCATTAAACCATTTAGAGACATTGGAGAGAGGAAGGGAAAATGCGGAGAGAACTATGATAGCGGCAGCGGATTTGGATGATGACGGGAAGGATGATATCGTAGAATATCATGAAAATATGGATTGTGGCGGAGGAACCTATTCATATAGCTTATCCGTATACAGGAATGAGGGAAATGGATATAGATTAATGTATTCGCATCCGCTGTTTGATGGAAAGGGTGATTTTCGGATCATCAGCTACGAAGAGGAAAACTATCTGGAAATCGAAGGTACAAATGAGAAAGATATCTATTGGCTGCGGGACTGGAAGCTGGCAGGAAAAGCGCATATGAGGTATGACAGGACGATTGTAGAAGGGAATCTGGAATATTGTGACAGAGACTACCAAGATGAGGGAAAAAGGGTAGAGGCGGAGGCAGCCAATCTATGCAGGGAACTTCCTAACAGTATCACCTATCCATTATCAGAGTTAGAAATAAAGGATGGAGTCCGTGGGAACAATTTGTTCTGGGGAGACCAAGAGACGTGTGTTGCTTTTGACGGCAGAGGAGAGATATTTCGAGAACGATACACAGCTACAATGGAGAAGTGGAAGGAATATGTCCAGAATGAAAATCCGGAGAAAAAGCTGCATTTTTATCTGCCGTATGAGGATCAGATATTCCGATGTGACATTAATAATGACGGAGCAGAGGAAGAATACATAAAAAGTTATGGGCCTCTCGGAATATTTGAAACAGAAACCTGGAGGTGGTGGGAAAACATTTCCAGACCTACAGGCCGAATATATGGGAAACACGAAGGAGAGTGGGGACTTCTTGTCTATATGGAGTCAGACGGAAAAGAAACGGATTTTTACAGGATGTGCGGTCTGGATATTTGGAACAGGGAGCTGACCCCAAGAATGTTTTGGGTAGAAAGACCGAATGAAAAAAATATCATTTATTTGCTATTTAGTGATGAAAACAGGACTCGTTCGGAGATTGAGGGCTATGAGATCAATGGAAAAGAATATAGAAAAATCTTGGCTGTAAAATGTCAGGGAAAAGGTGTGCTGAAGGAATTAGATTATGAATGGAAAGAGGAGCAGGAACAGGGAGGTGTGATGTATACCATTGAAACAGTATACCCGATAGAAGAAGGAGAACCGGATAACAGAACCTATGTAGAAATCCGCCATATGGATGATAAACTGGCGGAAGAGAGAATCAATGACAGGATAAAAGCGGAGATCCGCCGTATTATAAGGAAAACGGAGTGGAGAGAGAAGTGGACGGATGAGGGAATCTATCCGAAAATGTGGGTTATGAAAGCAGACAGGGAGGAAGCGGTTTTTGGATATGGAGTGGTGTACCGCCCTTCGGCCGGAAGCGGGTATGAACTTCTTAAAACTTATATTAGAGTAGATTTAAGGACAGGCTGTTGTGAGGAGATTGAGAGCGCGGATCAGGATCAAGCCGGGTGGTAACAGGAAGGAGAGGCTATGAAGAAAAAGATTATTTCATATTTTTTAGGATTCGTGCTGTTTTTTGCTTTAGGAAAGTGTTGTTTTCTGCTTCCGATAGGTGAAAAAAGAGAATTTGATATAGAGACAAAGTACTGGGAAGATATTTTGAAGAAATACCAGACAGAAATAAAAATGTTAGAAGCGTATTATGACAGTATCGAAAGCTGGGATTTTATGCCGATATCATATTGGTGGATGGAAAGGGACTGTGTATGTATGGATCCCTATGAGAGACAGTATTATCCTATCAAGAGCAGCCATTCTGTAAGGGAGTTTTTGGAATTTATGAAACAGAACAGAGATTTTCCTTACAGAGCAAGAATGATCGATATATGGGGAGACCTTTCCAGTCGTTTTGCTAAACGGGTTTTGGCGGTACGGCTTTATGACGATGGTTACATAAGTTTGAGGCTTATCTATTCGCCTGACGGATATCCGGATATGGAGATTGCAGAGAATAGTGAGGAAGTAGAAATAGACCTTATAGGAGATGGATGGTATTTGATGTATAGGAGGGATCTGTGCATATCATGTGTTTGAAAAGAAAAGTATCTTTGTGGTTTATGATAGCAGGATTTTTTAGCGCAATGGCATGATATTACGGAGGAAGATGTGGAGAAAGGAAGGTTTTCCGAAGAGCTGAAAGCGTTTTTAGATGTATGATGTGGTAAAGAGAACGAGATGACGATGGCTTTTGATAAGATCATTCATATAGTAAGAGAGGGAGGAAAATATGGAGAATTTGTACCCGCTGTTTGAGCAAAACCGCGTGTTAAAGAAGGAATTGTTATGGTCGCTTAGAGATTATACCTTTATCCATGTCCAGGCGGAGTATGGCAGGTATGGACAGGGATTTTTGAAGGGCTGGGATATCAAGGTCCGGGACAGTGAACTGGCTGTGGGGCCGGGGCTTCTAAAGGCGGGGGGATTTATCTGTCTGTCCGGTGAGGAGGCGCGGATCTCTTTTAAGGCTTCGGATCGTCTTCAGATACTTAAGATGAGAGTGAGGATCGACAGACGGTCCCCGGACTATATCAGGTATCAGATGGAGTTTTATCTGGACAAGCCTGATGAGGAAGATAGTGGGAAGACGGAGATCAGGGAGGAGGAGTTTGAGTTCGAACTGTGCCGCTTTCATCTGCGAAGAGGGGCGAAGCTGCGGGATACCTATACTTGTTTTCAGGATATGACTACGGAGTATGACACGGTGAACCTGATCCATGGGGATTGGGGCGGTCCGGAGGGAAAGGGGATATCGCCGGAGGTTGTCATGGCATTTGCCAGGGCGGCGTTAAAGGAGAGGCTCATATCGGCCGAGGATCGGGGATTTGCGTATCTGTGTCTGGCCAGAGAGGGGATCATAGCCAGGGAAGTTCTGGCAGATTATCTGGGACGGAAGGTGGGAAGGGAGCTTGGGGCGGATGATGGGAATGGGGAGTATTTTGGCGCTATGTGCCAGGCTCTGGATATGATTGGAGGAGGAGAAGACGGGAGGGAAAAGAAGGGAGGGAGGAGACGGATCTTGATTGAGTGAGATTGTGAACTTGAAATCCCTGGCGGTTGATAGTATACTAAAGATAGTAAATGGGAAGGAAGCAGAGGATGGCAAAGAAAGCACAGAATTTAAAACCGGATACCGTGCTGAAAAATTATTGGAGCAATAACGAGCAGTTTGCGGATATTTTTAATGCGGTGTTGTTTGATGGAGAAGAGGTTATTAAACCGGAGGAGTTGGAGGATGTGGATACGGAGGAGTCGTCTATACTGGAACACAGAGACTACGCGGAAAGTATCCGGGCATCCAGAGACAGTATAAAGGTGAGAAAAAAGTCAACAGCATATGGAGTGGAATTAGTGCTGCTGGGAATGGAGCATCAGGAGCATGTCCACTATGCGATGCCAATGCGGGTTATGGGATATGATTATGGCATTTATAAGAAGCAGTATGACAGCAACGCAAAGGGATACAAAAGCTCCGAGGGAATGGAAGAGGATGAGTATCTGTCGAGGATGAAAAAGACAGATCGGTTTACGCCGGTGATCACCATGGTTACCTACTATGGAGAGAAGCCGTGGGATGGGGCAGTGTCTCTTCATGAGATGCTGGATATTCCGAAAGAGATGAAAGCATTTGTAAATGACTATAAGGTTCTGCTTGTGGAGGCGGGGAGATCGGATCTGGTGTTCCATAATGTAAAAAATGAGGCTTTATTCAGTATGCTGAAAATTGTGCTGGACCGAAGCCTGCCAAGGGAGGAGGCAAGAGAGAAGGTCATAGACTATGCAAGAGAGAATGATGTAGATAAGACGGTAATCATGACAGTGGCGGGAGCGACAAACTGCAGGATAGATTATAACGCGGTATCAAAGAAAGGAGACTTGGATATGTGTACATTGTTTGATGAGATCGCGCGAGAGAATGAGGCAAGGGGAGAAGCAAGAGGAGAGGCAAGGGGAGAAGCAAAAGGTATTGTTGAAGCTGGGTTAGATTTTGGTCTTTCAGAGAATGATATCGTGAAACGGTTACAGAAGAAGCTGAATCTGTCCTTAGAGACGGCCCGGGAATATATTAAAATGTTTGGAAGGCAGAGGATGTAGGGGATTGTAGCTTTTTAGCGGATACTCAGTTTGTCATAATGGCAGAGGGAAAGTGTATACTAAAGATAGTAAATGGGAAGGAAGCAGAGGATGGCAAAGAAAGCACAGAATTTAAAACCGGATACCGTGCTGAAAAATTATTGGAGCAATAACGAGCAGTTTGCGGATATTTTTAATGCGGTGTTGTTTGATGGAGAAGAGGTTATTAAACCGGAGGAGTTGGAGGATGTGGATACGGAGGAGTCGTCTATACTGGAACACAGAGACTACGCGGAAAGTATCCGGGCATCCAGAGACAGTATAAAGGTGAGAAAAAAGTCAACAGCATATGGAGTGGAATTAGTGCTGCTGGGAATGGAGCATCAGGAGCATGTCCACTATGCGATGCCAATGCGGGTTATGGGATATGATTATGGCATTTATAAGAAGCAGTATGACAGCAACGCAAAGGGATACAAAAGCTCCGAGGGAATGGAAGAGGATGAGTATCTGTCGAGGATGAAAAAGACAGATCGGTTTACGCCGGTGATCACCATGGTTACCTACTATGGAGAGAAGCCGTGGGATGGGGCAGTGTCTCTTCATGAGATGCTGGATATTCCGAAAGAGATGAAAGCATTTGTAAATGACTATAAGGTTCTGCTTGTGGAGGCGGGGAGATCGGATCTGGTGTTCCATAATGTAAAAAATGAGGCTTTATTCAGTATGCTGAAAATTGTGCTGGACCGAAGCCTGCCAAGGGAGGAGGCAAGAGAGAAGGTCATAGACTATGCAAGAGAGAATGATGTAGATAAGACGGTAATCATGACAGTGGCGGGAGCGACAAACTGCAGGATAGATTATAACGCGGTATCAAAGAAAGGAGACTTGGATATGTGTACATTGTTTGATGAGATCGCGAGAGAGAATGAGGCAAGAGGAGAGGCAAGGGGAGAAGCAAAAGGTATTATTGAAGCTGGATTAGATTTTGGTCTTTCAGAGAATGATATCGTGGAACGGCTACAGAAGAAACTGAATCTGTCCTTAGAGACGGCCCGGGAATATATTAAAATGTTTCGTCTTAAATCTCAATGATAGCCGGCGCAATAAGGGGAGGCAAAGGAGATAATCTTCATGATATGTCCTGTAAAGTGCAGTAAATGCAAATATAGAAGAATGAAGGACAGCAGAAATTTCTGTGTCTTATATCAAAGCCTGTGCAGGCGGGTTTATGGTTATTGCAGAAAAAATACGTGGGATGGCGGTTTAAGTGTTAACAGGATACACAGGATATAGAGAATGTGTATGGATCGTTTATTGTCTGTATAATGGGGTTAAAACCCTCGCCTTCCAGGCGAAACCTTTAGG
>CAJUFP010000034.1 GCA_910585645.1 uncultured Hungatella sp.
GCACGTCCGGTTCTGTGAGGGGCATACCCCGTAAGGGGTATGTCTACTCGACCCCGGAGATACACAAGCCGGAGATACACTGACAGAAAATCATGGACTTTGGGTTTATGTTGTGGTATAATTTGAATAATTTATAACAAAGTTTTAACCATGCGGGAAAAGAGCGGTATCAAAGCGGGAAAAGTTTCCCGGAAAGGAGTGTTTATGGATTATCAAAATATGAATCAGTATTATGGAGGGGCTTATGAGGCGGCCAGGGAGTATGAGCCTCTGGACCGTTATACGGCCAAGACTTTTGGATGGATGTTTCTGGGGCTTATGGTCACGTTTCTGGTGGCTGTGACCGGCTATGTGACCGGAGCGGTTTGGTATGTGTTCGCCATCCCGCAGATGGTTCTGGTGCTGGGGATCGCGGAGCTGGGGGTGGTGCTGTTTTTGTCGGCCCGGATCACCAAGGTTTCCGTGGGCACGGCCAGGGCGCTGTTTTTGGTGTACTCCGTGCTTAACGGCGTGGTGTTCTCCGCGTATTTTTTGATGTACGCCATGTCCAGCCTGGTGTTTATCTTTGGGGCCACATCCCTGTTTTTCGGGATCATGGCGGCTATCGGGTATTTTGCCCATGTGGATCTTAGCAGTCTGCGGAATTTCCTGGTGGGCGGACTGGTGTTCCTTTTGGTGTTCTGGGTTGTGTCCATGTTCATTAACCTGCAGCGGTTTGAGATGATGGCCTGCGGCGTGGGGATCTTTATCTTCCTGCTGTTTACGGCTTATGATACCCAGAAGATCAAGGCTTACCATCAGGCGTACTGCTATGACGGGCAGATGGCACAGAAGGCGTCTATTTTCGCGGCGCTGCAGTTGTATCTGGATTTTATCAATCTGTTTCTTTATCTGCTTAGGGCCATTGGGAAGAGGAATAATTGAGGAAAGTTGGATTGGATGAGGGACGCGCTCCGAGTGGGAGCGCGTCTTTTTTGATTTGAGGGGAGAGATGGTGGAAAAATATGTCAGCGTAGAGAAAGTGATTGTTTCGAACAAATATTTTGACTACAAGGATTTTTTATTCATGTCCATAAAATCATAATGTCCTTATTTTCTCCAGGTAAAGTGCCAAAAATGTTATTTAGATCAGATAAAACTGGTATTTTAATACAAACTAATGAAAAAAGTGTCGCTTAATATATAGTTAAGCGACATTTTTTATTTATATGTATACCAAAAACTCTATATTTCGATAACGGCTTTGATTATAACATTATTTTTGATAGGTGTCAACTGCATCAATATACCATTAATATAGAAAATTGAGAAAATAATTAGATTTTTAAATTAAATTTTAGAAATTATCTAAAAAATAAACATATCAAATATGGCCTGAAGTCTGAAAAGTGTCGCTTAACTATATATTAAGCGTCATATTATATGTAATATATTTAAAGGAGATGGGAACTATTTGGTATATACTGAAATGTCCTAATGGATATGAAAAAAGATATATTCAAATATGTCAGAAGCTTGTAGAAAAAAAAGAACTGAAAGAGGTTATCTGCTTCGAGTACCAGCAATTGATGCGTTATGGCGGCAGTTGGCATTTGGTAACGCGTAATTTACTCCCTGGGTGTATTTTTTTGTCAGGAATCAAAGTTACGGAATTAAAAGAGAACAGTCTCTCTCTTCTTCCCTGTAGCCGTCCCTATCTGAAAGAGCTATGTCAAGACGGAAATATGATTGGTATGTCAAAAGGCATTATAAATAAAGGAAATACTATTATCATCAGTGGACCATTAAAGGGCCGTGAAAGATTGATCAGAAAAATTGATCGGCATAAAAGGACCGCTAGGATTGAAATTCCTTTTACAGGAGAAAGCATATTAGTGACAGTAGGGTTGGAAATTTATGAAAAAGAATAGTGAAGAAATAAAAAAACAGAGAAGGAGCAATAATGTATCACCGAAAATGGTTTATAACAGGGTTCATAAAATTAGTTGCGTCATTAATGGGGATTTTCTGTGTGTTGGGAGAGTTATGTGAGCATTTGTGCAAAAGGGGGAAAGGATACGTCGGTTTTTATAATAAATTCGTTAAGAGAGGTTTCGATATAGTCATTACAAGTTTCGCAGTACTTATTTTATGTCCTTTTTATCTGATTATTTCTGTTGCTATTGTAATTGAGGATGGTTTTCCTGTTTTTTATAGAGCAGACAGAGGTGGTTATAAGAATAAGTCTTTTAAGATCATCAAATTTAGATCCATGGTAAAAGATGCGGATAAGATCGGTGGTGGGACAACAGCGCTCCATGATATGCGGATTACTAAGGTTGGAAATATACTAAGAAAAACAAAACTCGATGAATTACCTCAGCTTATACAGGTGTTATTAGGGGAAATGAGCCTGATTGGTCCTAGGCCAGAACTTCTTAAATATACAGAACAGTATGAGGGTAAGTATAAGGATATTATGAAGGTTCGTCCTGGGATTACAGATTTTAGTTCTGTGAGATTCATTAATCTAGATGAAATCGTTGGTGAAGAAAATGCGGATGAAATGTATGAGAAATATGTATTAAGAGTGAAAAATGACCTTCGTGTAAAATATGCCCACATGGTTTCTTTTCATACAGACATATATATATTATTTAAGACTTTAGGTGCAGTATTTAAGAAGACCTTTGATTTCTTTGTCAAAAAGGAACATAGGTAGGAGAGATAGATGGAATATTTAACTTTAAAGAACTCTGATCTCAAAGTTTCAAGACTCTGTATGGGAGGATGCCCGATGGGAGGCTACGGGTGGGGATACACTCACAAAAGAGAACTTATTGATGCGGTACATGCTGCACTCGATTCAGAAGTTACGTTATTTGATACCGCTGATACATATGGGCTGGGGCAGTCTGAAAAGATTCTTGGCGAGGCCTTGGGGAAAAAACGGAAAGATGTTGTTATTGCAACTAAATTTGGAGTAAGAGTAGAAAATGGTAAGACGTTTTATGATAATAGTCCAGTATGGATCCGAGCCGCCTGTGAGGCAAGTCTTAGGAGACTTGGAACAGATTATATTGATATTTATCAAGTGCATTACAGAGATGGAATTACTCCATTAGAGGCTGTTGTAGGGATGATGGAGCAACTAAAAAAGGAGGGGAAAGTTCGATATTTTGGCCTTTCCAATATCCTTAAAAGAGATATAGATGAGATAAAACCATTTGTTGGGAAATTTATCACTTTTCAAGATGAATATTCGTTGGCGTGTAGAAAAAATGAAGAAGACATGCTGGCGATTTCTGCTGAAATGGAGATGAATATTCTTACTTGGGGGAGTTTAGGCCAAGGTATATTAACTGGAAAATATACAAGAAACAATGTGGATTTTCAGAATGACGACCGCAGAAGTAGGGACACTTATGTTAATTTTCATGGCGATAGACTATTAAAAAATCTGACTATCGTGGAGACGATGAAAGGAATAGCAGCCAAATATCATAAACCAGTTTCTGCAGTTGCCATCCGTTATATTTTGGATTTTATTCCAGAATCTATCGTTTTATTTGGAGCAAAAAGACCGAGCCAAATTTTACATAATGTTGAAGGGACCGATTGGAAATTAGAACAGATGGATTTAGAAAAACTTGATGATATCTCTAAGTGATCGATATTAGTAAGGAGAAAGTGTATGTCAAAATGGAGTAGCGAACAGTTGGCGTGGAGGATCAGAAGGCATGGTATAGAAATGACACATCTTTCAGGTGGGAGTCATATTGGGGCAATTATGTCTGTAGCGGATGTGATTGCGGTTTTATATACAGATATTTTGAACTATAGACCTAGGGAACCGAAGTGGGAAGGAAGAGATCGTTTTATTCTAAGCAAAGGGCATGCTGGAGCTTCTGTCTATGCAGCTCTTGCTGAGAGTGGTTTCTTTGATATAAAAGAGCTGAAAACCCATTATCAGAATGGAAGCCGTTTATCAGGTCATGTTTCTCATCATCTCCCTGGAATTGATTTTTCTACAGGATCTTTGGGCCATGGATTATCAGCTGCCGTAGGGATTGCTTATGCGCTTAAGAAGGATGGAAGAAATGAGAGGACATTTGTAGTATTGGGAGATGGTGAATGCGATGAGGGGAGCGTATGGGAGGCAGCATTATTCGCAAATCATTTTAGATTGAATAATCTTGTTGCGATCATCGATCATAATCATATGCAAAGTTTGGATTTTCAGGAAAATACTATTGAAATAGAGGATTTTGGAAGTAAGTGGAAGGCCTTTGGATGGAATGTTATTGAAATCAATGGCAATAGCCATGATGAATTGAGGGATGCTTTTGAAAAGGCTGACGTGTACAGGAGAGATACATTTCATAAACCAATAGTCATTATAGCAAATACAATCAAGGGCTATGGTGTTTCTTTTATGCAGAATGATATTCTCTGGCATTACAGATTTCCTCATGACGGGTGGGAATATGATACGGCTGTAATGGAACTTTATTTAGCTAAGCCAGAAGGAATAGAAGACCCATATACTCCGAACGGAATAGAAAATCCAGTAATCGCAGTGGAAACAGATGATATCAATAACGATCATACATTTTCTTATACATGGCATACACATTATCCGGAAAGAATGCGCCGCGTAGAGGCATTATCCGGGAGTGGGGAAAAAGTACATCAGATTTAATATGGGAGAAGAACTATCATGAGGGATACGTTTGTAAAAACTTTAATTGAGCTTGCTAAGGAAAATAAGAGTATTGAATTAATTACTGGTGATTTGGGATTTGGAGTGTTAAAACCTTTTTGGGAGCAATGTCCGGACCAGTTTACAAATGCCGGAATTGCAGAACAGAATATGACAACAGTTGCGGCAGGTATGGCTTTAACAGGAAAAAAAGTTTTTACTTATAGTATTGGTAATTTTTCCACTCTTAGGTGTCTAGAACAGATACGCAATGACTGTGCATATCATAAGGCAGATGTAAAGATTGTCTGTATTGGCGGCGGTTTTGTCTATGGGAGTCTTGGTATGAGTCACCAGGCTACAGAGGACCTGGCTGTTTTAAGGGCTCTTCCAGATGTCGTAGTCATGGCGCCAGCTGATCTTACAGAGGCAGAGGAATGTACAAAGGCTCTTGTCAAATATCCTGGAACCGCATATCTAAGGCTTGGGCGTGGAGGAGAGAAAAGGATTCATAAGAAAATACAAAATTTTGAGATTGGAAAGGCAATTAAGATTAATGATGGTAAGAAGGTAGCTATTTTCTCTACTGGGGCGATTTTTGAAGAGATAAAAGGTGCTCTAGAATTTTTAATGAAAAGAGGGATTGAGCCAGCTGTCTATACCTTTCCGACAGTAAAGCCTATAGATTCGGAATTGGTCAGAGATGTCGCCAAAGAGTTCGAGCTGATCGTTACCTGTGAGGAGCATAATGTTATTGGCGGATTTGGTTCTGCGGTAGCGGAGCTAATGGCGGAGTTGCGTGATCGAAAGGCCATTCTTGTCAGAATTGGCGTAAATGATGTGTACTCTGTTAGAGTTGGAGATCAGAAGTATTTACGACAACAGTATGGGATTGATGCAAAATGTATTGCTGAGAGAATTATAAGAGAATTATAAGGAAATGTGGTCATGCTTGAGAAAAAAAGGATCATACTAATAGGGCCTTCTAACTATGATTATCCCTTGACTATTAAAAGTGAGATAGAGTTGGATGGCGGAATCGTACATTTTTATGATGAGAGAAATAATGCAACATCAATGGATAAGATACTTATTCGGAAAGCACCCGGGTTGATTAAAAAGAGGATTGAACAGTATTACTGTTTTATTGCAGAGAGAGAATATAGATTTAATCCCAATTATGTATTATTTATTTCTCCTGAGACTGTCACTGTTGACGCAGTTAAGAATTTAAGAAAATCTTTTAAGAACGCAAAATTTATTTTGTATATGTGGGATTCTATAGAGAATAAAAACGCAAAGAAAATATATAAGGAATTTGATAAGTGTCTCTCATTTGATCCTGGAGACTGTAAAAAATATGGATTTATTTTTAGGCCATTATTTTTTTCAAGAGGATATGAGAATATGTATGGGGAGATTAGGGGATATAGATATGATTTCGGGTTTATTGGGACCGCTCATAGTGACAGAGCTGAAATTTTATATAGGCTAAAGCGTTATTGTGATCTTAATGATATGAAATACTATTTTTATTTATATATTCCAGGGAAGATCATGTTTTTGTATCGATATATCCAGAATAAGTATGTCAGAAAATTATATAAACAAGGAATTGTACATATAAATCCTCTAAATCGCATTACTGTTGAGCATATAATGGCAAATACCAGGTATGTTATAGACGTTAATCATCCCGATCAAAGGGGATTAACGATGAGAACAATAGAAATGCTTGGACTAAAGAGAAAGCTGCTGACAACAAATGCCAGTATTAAGGACTATGATTTTTATCGAGAAGGAAATCAGATCATCATAAACAGAAAATCTATAAATATTGATAAGTCAATTATTGTAAGAGAATATGAGGATATTCCAGAGAAAATCTATCTGAAATACAGGATAGATCGTTGGGTTAAGGATATCTTTGAAGGAATATAAGGTGAAAAATATGAGATTCGTTCTATTTAAGTATATAGGAGCAATTCGGAGTGTTTTATATAAAAGGAAATTTAAGTACATTGGTGGAGGAGGATATATTGCCAAGCCGTTATTAGTGACAGGCGCTGAAAGTATAACTGTTGGAGATAAGGTTAGAATTATGCCTGGGATGCGTATTGAGGCAATAAACGGACAAATAGATATTGGCAATGATGTGTCCATTGCGCAAAATTTCCATATTGCTTCCGGGGGGTAATTTAAAGATCGGAGAAAAGACCACTATATCCAGTAACGTTTTTATTACAAATATAGACCACGATTACGAGAGATTAGATGTTCATATAATGCAACAAAAACTAACTTATAGAGAGACACAAATAGGTAAAAATTGTTTTATCGGTCATGGAGCCGTGATTATGGCAGGGGCACGGCTTGGAAAACAGTGTATTGTGGGAGCTAACTCGGTTGTGAGAAGAGGTGTGTATCCGGATTATTGTGTTTTAGCAGGTATTCCGGCAAAGATTGTAAAGTATTACAATGCGCAAAAGGAGGAGTGGTCGCAATATAAAGAATGACTCTGTTATGCGAAAAAGAGAAAGGGTGGAAATGCAGTTATATAAAGTATTCTGGGCTTTAAGAGCATTTACTTGCAGAGCAACATATGGCAGAGTAGGAAATTTTTCGTATTTAGGAAGACCGGTCAGTGTTGTTGGAAGAAAAAATATATATCTAGGTAATAAAGTTCGCATCTATCCAGGAAGCAGAATGGAAACATTAGGTGAGGGAAAAATAATAATAAAAGATGATTGTTCAATTGCTCAAAACTTTCATTGTACGGCAGGGGGAGTGCTCGTTATCGGAAGGCATACAACAATATTGGGAAATGTTTATATTACTGATATACAACATGAGTATCAGAATATAGGCGTCCATATAATGGAGCAACCTATTAAAATACAAAAAACAGAGATTGGTGAGAATTGTTTCATTGGTTTTGGTGCCGCAATCCAGCCAGGAACCATTTTGGGGAAACAATGTATTGTTGGTGCTCATTCGTTAGTTACAGGTGAGTTTCCTGATTATTGTGTGATTGTGGGATGCCCTGCAAAGATCATAAAGAAATATGATCCGGATCTGGAAAAATGGATCAGGGTGGAGCATTAAATTAGGAGAACTGCTATGAGACTAAGATTTAATGAAAAAAAAGTAAAGTATCTGAAACCAATAAACGCTGTTATGAGGTTATTTATTCATAAAGAGAAACCGTGGGGATCAAATCATATACATAAGATTTTAATTGTTAATGTCACATTACTGGGCGACGAAATTATGAATCTACCGATGTATAGGGTTATTAAAAAACATATGCCAAACGCAGAGGTTACAATTCTTGGAAAACCGTGGATAAAAGAGCAACTAATAAGAGATGGGTTAGTGGATAAATTTATTGAATTTGATGGAATTTCCTGTTTATCTACACCTGTTTCATGGATAAAAAATTGGAGGATAATAAGAAATAGGATCAGGATATTGAGAAAAGAACAGTTCGATATCGCAATAGAACCTAGAGGGGATTTCAGATATATATTTTTTATGTATTTATGCAGGAGTAATAGAACTCTTTCATACAACACAATGAATACGGATTATTTGCTTACAGATATTGCGAAACCGGTAGGCGATAATACACATGAAATCGACGCAAGAATTAATTTGGTCGAAAGTTTGGGAGCTAAGGTTAAGGATTATGAACGGATACCTAAATTATCTCTGATGAAAGAACAGAAAAAAGAGAATGAAGAATTTATAATCAATCATCATCTGGAACATAAGTATTTAATCGGGATTCATCCTGGAGCGAGTTTGAAAATAAAACAATATCCTTTTTATCCGGAATTGGTAAGAGAAATCGGCAGAAAACTTCAGAACAAGGATAACTATGCAGTGTTAATCTTTTGCGGAAAAGGAGATGAGGAAGTGGCAAGCGCAGTTGCTGATGTGGCAAAAACAGTAGGATTAGACCATGTGGTATGTAAAGATGATTTGAGGTCATACATCGGCAGGGTGGAATTGTGCGATTATATGATTTGTAATGATAGTGGCGCGGGACATATAGCGGGTGCATATGGAAAAGACATTACAGTTATATTTGGTCCAGTCGATCCTAAATTATATAGTCCGAGAAGCATTGGAGTAGTAGATATCTATTCGAAAGATTTGGCATGCAAACCATGCCTTTTAAAAAAGTGTCCGAAACAAACAGATGAATGTATTCGGGGTATTGATTATAAAGTAATTGCAGATCGCATACTTTTGAGAATAGCGGGGGATTAAAATATGATCATTGTAACAGGCGGAGCTGGATTTATTGGAAGTTGTGTAGTTCGTACACTGAATAATTATGGTATTGAAGATATTTTGATTGTTGACAATATCGCATCTACAGATAAATGGATTAATATTAGAAATAAGAGGTATATTAAATATGTAAATAAGATCGACTTTTTGAATAAACTATCAGGTTATAAAGACGTGACAGCGATTATCCATATGGGAGCCCAATCATCAACAGTAGAAAAGAATTTTGATTATCTTTGGATTAATAACTTTGAATATACAAAAACACTTTGGGAGTATTGCGCTGAAAAAAATATTCGCTTCATTTATGCCAGTTCAGCAGCTACATATGGAGACGGAACACAAGGATTTGACGATGAGTCTGATATAGATCAGTTGACGCCTTTAAATGGATACGCCTATTCAAAACAATTATTTGATCAATGGGTAAAGCACCAGGCGACAGTATTTCCTAAACAGCATGTGGGATTAAAATTTTTTAATGTATATGGACCAAATGAATATTATAAGGGGTGTATGGCTAGTATGATATTTCATGGATTTGGTCAGATTCAGAAAGACGGAGAAATAAAACTTTTTAGGTCCTATGTTCCAAAATATAAAGACGGTGAACAATTAAGGGATTTTATTTATGTTAAGGATATTTGTGATGTTATTTTTTGGTTGCTTGAGAACCCAAATATAAATGGTTTATTTAATGTGGGAACAGGGAAAGCACAGAGTTTTAATGAATTGGCAGAAGCGATATTTAGCGCTTTGGGCATGAATCCTGATATCAGATATATAGATATGCCAGAGGAGTTGCAGCAGAAATATCAATATTTTACGGAAGCCAAAATGGATAAGTTAAGAGCAGAAGGATATACTAAAGATTTTAGTACTCTTAAAGAAGGCGTAACTGATTATGTTCAGAACTATTTGCTGAAGTGTTATCAAACATATTGATAGTTGAGGAAAATAACATGGAGTTATGGAAAAACATTAAAGAAAAAAGTATATTAGTTGTAGGTGATATCATACTGGATCAATATATGGTTGGTATTACAAATAGAATATCTCCAGAAGCTCCGGTACCGATTTTTTTGAAGAAAAAAACAACGGCCCGGCTAGGTGGAGCGGCGAATGTTGCTGTAAATCTTGTAGTAAACAGACAAAAAGTAAGTATCCTTTCTATAATTGGAAATGATTCACATGGAAAAACCTTACTGCGTTTATTAGAATCATATAATATAGATACTGGTCTTTTGTTAGAAACTGAAAGACCTACATCTACAAAGACACGTCTAGTTGCTGGAAATAATCAGCAGGTTTTGAGAGTTGACGAAGAAGTCTCAAATGAAATTTCGGAAGAGACAGAAATTCAGTTGATAAATATTTTAAAGAGATCCATAGATAAATTTGATATTCTTTTGATTTCAGATTATATGAAGGGAGTGTTAACTTACAGTTTTACAAAAAAAATTATTGAAATCGCAAACAGCAGAAATATAAAAGTACTGATTGACGCAAAAGACGCAAAAGCCATAAAGTACCGCAATTCATATTTAATAAAGCCAAATCAGAAAGAACTTGAAATTTTAAGCGGATTGCCAGCTAAAACGGTAGAGGAGATTGCTGAGGCATCAAAATATGTATTAAACAAGTGTAAATGTGAATATGTTTTGACCACATGTGGCGCTGATGGAATGATTTTGGTTGATAAGTCGGAAAAGATAGAACAATTAAGAACTACCGTACAGGAAGTATATGATGTTACAGGGGCGGGAGATACAGTAATTGCATATTTAGCATTGTGTGTTGCCAGTGGTTTTTCTATGAAGGATGCTATGATAATTTCTAATTTTGCCGCAGGAATTCAGGTGTCTAAGTTGGGAACTTCATCTGTCTATTTAAATGAAGTTGATTATGCTATAAAAAAGAAGACTAAGGGACAAGCATATTCGGGAAAACTGATAGAAATGGAGTTTTTAAGCGCGTTAAGACAGCAAAATCTACATAAAAAAATTGTTTTTACAAATGGATGCTTTGATATTGTACATGCAGGCCATGTCAGATATTTAAATGAGGCTTCGAAATTGGGCGATATTTTGGTTGTGGGACTGAACAGCGACGCGTCAGTAAAAAGACTAAAAGGGATGCACAGGCCGGTAAATACGCAAATGGATCGGGTTGAAGTTTTATCTGGACTTGATGCTGTAGATTATATTGTGATATTTGAGGAGGATACTCCGTATAAAACAATCTTGCAGTGTCAGCCGGATATTTTAGTAAAAGGAGGAGATTACACGGCAGATAAAGTTGTGGGGAAGGATTTGGTAGAATCAAGGGGAGGCAGGATTGTATTGATTCCATTTGTTGAAGGAAAGTCAACAACAGATTTGATCGCAAGAGTGCAAAGTTAAATAGGGGAAAAGTAAAATGTCAGAGATAAGTATTATATTACCATTGTATAATGGCGGAAAATATATTGAACATACTATAAATTGTGTGCAAAAACAGACTTTTACGGACTGGGAATTATTAATTGTTGATGATGGATCTAAAGATAATGGGGCAAAGATAGCAGAGTTAAAAGCAAACAGCGATCAAAGAATAAAAATTATTTATAAAGCTAATGGAGGTATATGTTCCGCAAGGAATTTGGGGTTGCAAAAAGCGGAGGGGAAATATATTGCGTTTATTGACCAGGATGATGAACCATTACCTAATATGCTGAAAAGTTTGATCCAGTATATAGGGGATTGTGATTTAGTGGTGGCAGGGCAAGAGTTAAACATGTTAGACGAAAAAGAAAACATTATTAAAACTTATATTTATAAATATGGGAATATGATCTTGAACAGTGAAATTGAAATTGTTGGATTTATGTTAAATAAGGAAGAAGACGCTTCGGCGCAACATGTATGGAATTGCTTATATAAGAAGACTATCATTGATAACAATAGAATATCATTTGACGAGGCGTTTAGGTATGGATTAGAAGATATTATGTTTAATTTTGAGTATGCTAGTAAATGTAATAGGATAAATAAGATTGACGATATCGTGTATTGCTATAAGAGAAGAATTGGTGTTAGTACTTCAACAAAGATAAATAATAGAGCTTTTGAGGATTATGAGTATTCTATAACTAAGATGTACGATTTGATGAGGGAAAGATTCGGAAATAAATATGAAGCAGAGTTTGGTGGATATGCATTTAGATATTTAAAAAATTCTTTTTGCAATAATGATTTTACCACAAACGACAGGGATACTTTAAATAAATACTATGATTTTTTTTACTCGTTATTTGACAGGGATATTCAAATTGCGAGGTTAAGTAAAAATATAAATATTAATATTATCTATAAGGTAGTATTTGTATTGTTTAGATTGAAGATTTTTTTACCATTACAATTGATAAAGATCAGCAGTAGAACAAGGTATTAAATACAGGTATAAAGATGATGAAGGTATTGTATATTGCGGTATGGACATTATGTATATGCGCGTCCTTAATACATTGTAGATATGTTGTTAAAATAAGTAGTAATGTTTTTGTTGATGTATATAGCAATAAGAGAATTGCTTTTTTAGAAGCCTTAGCGCTTGTTTTGACATTTTTATTAATCACATCTAATCGTATGGGGGAAGATATCTATAATTATTCTTATGAATATGATCATGTATCAGCTATATGGTCAGCGAGAGAGCCTTTGTATTCAATTTTAAAATATGTTTTTTCTTCACTAGGAATAACATTTTATGTTTTTAGAGCAGTTATAACTTTTATTTTTGGTTTGCTTGCTGTAAAAACACTAAAATATTTTGGCACGGATATATGTCTGGTTTTAATTTTTTATTTGCCATCTATGATATTTATGGATTCAATGCAATTTAGGAATGCGGTGGCATGGACTATTTTAATTTGGAGCCTTAGGTATTTGTTATATGTGGATAGAAAATCGAAAATCAAATTTATTATATGTACATTTTTGGCTGCAGGTATTCATACGTTTTATTTTATTGTTTTGTTGCTTTTTTGCTTTTATTTTAAGAGCAGACGGAAGAAAATTGCATATATAGTGATTGGAATTTCCATAGCTGTCAGTATTATTACTTTTTTAAATGGAAACAGGATTCCAGGATTTTCTTTTTTACTTAATTTGATACTATCGAAAGGCGACGCGCGAATCGCATTTTATACAGATACATCTGCGCATTTAGGATGGATGATGCCATTTGGAATACACTTTATTACAACGATATATGGAATCATTCTTGAAAAGTATGTAAGTAGAAGTGACATCAGAAGTAAGGGGATTTATACTTATAAACAAATTTTATATATTCAGCTGGTTAACTATTTTAATATGATTTTATTTGTAACAGTTCCTACTATGATGATGAGTGTAACATATTATCGAATGATAAGAGGGGCATTTATAATAAATGTAGTATTAGGAACATTTGTTTTTGGGAAAAGGAGAAAACTCGATTCCTTTCAGTTATTCACATTGTCAGTATTTACAGCACTGGCAATCTTGTGGTTTGTTTGGGATATAAAAATCTGTCAGGTAGATACAAATCCATTGATAAAACCAGTATTTGAAGGAGTGTGGTTCTGGCTTGCTTAGGAGGAGTGTGTAAATGAATAATATTTCTCTAAAGAAAAACATGATCCTGAATATCATTAAACAGTTGTGTACAACAGTTTTTCCTCTTATTACATTTACATATGCTTCTCATGTTCTGGGTACGGAAAAAATAGGGATCCATTCATTTGGACAGTCTGTTGTGAGTTATGCTGCATACATAGGTATGTTTGGAATTTCGGATTATGCGATAAGGGAGGCGGCAGTTGCAAGAAAGGATAAGAGGCAGCTTGAAAAATTTTCGAATGAGGTATTTTCAATAAATTTACTGTCAACAATTGTTGCGTACAGCATATTATTTACTTTACTTGGTACATGCGCAAATTTATTTCCTTATAGATATGTAATTTTGATTCAATCATTGCAGGTAATATTAACGACGTTGGGTGCGGATTGGATAAATCTAGCATTTGAAGACTTCTTGTATATAACCATACGGTATGTAATTGTTGAAGTGATATGTGTTATTGCGATGGTGGTTTTGGTTAAAAATGCTGATGATCTCTATTTATATACCTTTATTTCAATGTTGTCCACAGCGGGTGGAAATATTCTAAACATTTTTTATATAAGGAAGTATATAAAACTGAGACCAACCTGGCATATGAACCTGAAAAAGCATTTACCTTTTATGAGTATGTTATTTTTCAATAGCATTGCTCTTGTTATATACCTTAGTTCCGATGTAACTATCTTGGGGGTATTAAAGGGGAATAAAGCGGTTGGAATTTATTCTGTTTCAACAAAAATCTATCTATTAATCAAAGCGCTTATAAATGCAACAATTATGGTGATGGTTCCTCGTTTGTCTAGTATGTTAGCTGAAAAAAGTTTAAAAGAAGTGGATGAGGTAGTATCAAAATTATTCAATCTATTACTTATGGTCATTATACCCTGTATGGCTGGCATGTTTTCTGAAGCAGAAAATATCATTCATTTGATAGCAGGAGAAGATTATGTAAGTGGGGATATTTCTTTGAGAATATATGCTGTTACTATTTTCTTTGCGGTTGTGTCATGCTTTACCTCGTATATTTTTTTGATACCGAATCGTTTGGAAAAATTTTTTCTGATCTCCACAGTTATTGCGGCAATTGTCAATATTGGTCTGAATTTTATTCTTATTCCTAGATTAAGTTTAAATGGTGCGGCAATAACAACCTTGATAGCAGAGATAATAGTGATGATTATTACTTCTATATCTGCAAAGAGATTTACAAAGTCTGTTTTACTAATTAACAAAGCAGATTTATTAAAGGATATTTTAGGCGGTATCACCATAGTGCTTATATGCACAGCAATCCATAGTTTTAGCTTTTCTTATTACATTGAATTATTTGTTTCCATGTTTTTTTCGGCTTTAATATACCTATGTATCGAGCTTATGCTTAGCCATACTAGCATGTCTTATTTGGTTTCGATTTTTGCAAGAAGTATAAAAAAATGGAGTTAGAGATTGTTTCCTATTATTTATTTGGCGGGAGGTGTAAGATGAAAATTTTAGTTACCGGAGCTAATGGTTATCTTGGACAGGGGATTGTCAGATCAATACTAGATCTTGGATATGAAGTCGTTGCATCGGATTATGCTGTTCAGAATATTGATGATCGCGCTATAAGGTTAGCAAGTAATATTTTTGAAATACAAAATCCATATGTGTATTTTGGAGAACCCCATGTGTTATTACATCTAGCCTGGAGAGATGGTTTCATACATTACTCTGATTCCCATATCATGGATCTGCCAAAACATTATGCTTTTATTCAAACTATGGCCCAAAGCGGTGTAAAGGCTATTTCGGTAATGGGGAGCATGCATGAAATAGGATTTTTTGAGGGAAGCATTGATGAAATTACACCATGTAACCCGGAAAGCTTTTATGGGATTGCTAAGAATGCGCTGAGAGAAGTGACAAAACTTTATTGCAGACAGAATGATAAAGTTTTCCAGTGGCTTCGGGGATATTACATAGTTGGTAATTCTAAATTTGGAAGTTCAATATTTTCAAAGATTACTTCAGCAGTTGAGGAAGGGAAACGGACATTTCCGTTTACAAAGGGGTTAAATCAGTTTGATTTTATTGACTATGAAGATTTTTGTAATCAGGTAGCGGCCACTGTGACACAGGATCAGATTAATGGAATTATTAATATTTGTTCGGGCAGACCAGAAAAACTCTCTGATAGAGTTGAACGATTTATAAGGGAGAACGGATATGATATTAAATTGGAATATGGTGCATTTCCTGATAGACCATATGATTCAAAAGCAGTGTGGGGAAATAGTAATAAGATAGAGAAAATCTTAAAAAACAGGTTGACAGCCCCCATCAGATATGGTAATTTAAGGGGAGTTTAAATACTGTGAAGAGGAATAGTACCATGTGTTACCCATACAGAGAGCCGCCGGCTGGTGGAAGGCGGAAGGAGGGCATATGTGAACTGGCCTTGGAGTAGCCCGTGGAACAAAAGGGAGGATCCCATCCTTTTAAGTATACGGTTGCCGGCACCCGCCGTTATACGGGAAGGGATGAGTCTGCTATCCGACATCCGATATGGGAGCGGGCGGCGGCGGACATCCCGCAGAGCGCATGCACAGCATGAAGTAGAGTGGTACCGCGCAGGAGACTTAAAAGCCAGACCCACATGGCTGGCTACAGGAACATGACTCCCGCGTCTCTAGTCAGAAATCAGAAATGACAGAGGCGCGGGACTTTTTGCGTTATGGAAGCCCCTCTGCCACAACAAGGAAAACAAAAAAGGAGGATGATACCCATGTCATCATACAACCACAGCGCTATTGAGAAGAAATGGCGGGAGAACTGGGAGAAGAATCCCATCAATGTAGACGACGGCAAGAAGCCAAAATATTACTGTCTGGACATGTTTCCCTACCCGTCGGGCAGCGGGCTTCACGTGGGACACTGGAGAGGTTATGTGATCTCCGACGTGTGGAGCCGGTATCAGATCTTAAAGGGCCATTATGTGATCCATCCCATGGGGTGGGACGCTTTTGGGCTTCCGGCGGAGAATTACGCCATCAAGATGGGGATTCACCCGTCTATCTCCACGGCGGAGAACGTGAAGAACATCAAGAGGCAGATCAACCAGATCGCCTCCATCTATGACTGGGATATGGAAGTGAACACCACGGATCCGGACTTTTACAAGTGGACCCAGTGGATCTTTGTGCAGATGTTTAAAAAGGGGCTGGCCTATGAGAAGGAGTTCCCCATTAACTGGTGTCCTTCCTGCAAGACGGGGCTGGCCAACGAGGAAGTGGTCAACGGCTGCTGCGAGCGGTGCGGCGCTACGGTGACCAAGAAGAATCTGCGGCAGTGGATGTTAAAGATCACCGCCTACGCGGAGCGGCTGTTAAAGGACCTGGACAAGCTGGACTGGCCGGAGAAGGTCAAGAAGATGCAGAGCGAGTGGATCGGCAAGTCCTACGGCGCGGAGGTGGATTTCCCGATTGACGGGCGGGAGGAGAAGATCACGGTGTACACCACCAGGCCCGACACCCTCTACGGCGCCACCTTTATGGTGCTGGCTCCGGAGCACGCCCTGGCAAAGAGCCTGGCCACGGACGAGACCAGGGAGGCGGTGGAGAAATACATCTTTGATTCCTCCATGCGCTCCAACGTGGACCGGATGCAGGACAAGGAGAAGACCGGCGTGTTTACGGGCAGTTATGCCGTCAATCCCTTAAACGGCGCTAAGACGCCGATCTGGCTGTCAGACTATGTGCTGGCGGACTACGGCACAGGGGCGATCATGTGTGTGCCTGCCCACGACGACCGGGATTTTGAGTTTGCCAAGAAGTTTAATATCCCCATTATCCAGGTTATTGCCAAGGACGGGAAAGAGATTGAGGATATGACCGAGGCCTACACAGAGGCCAGCGGGACCATGATTAACTCCGGGGAGTGGAACGGCATGGAGTCCGCGGTGTTAAAGAAAGAGGCTCCGGCTATGATCGAGGCAAGAGGGCTGGGAAAGAAGACGGTGAACTACAAGCTGAGGGACTGGGTATTTTCCAGACAGAGGTACTGGGGGGAGCCGATCCCTATCGTTCACTGTCCTAAGTGCGGCAATGTGGCGGTGCCGGAGGAGGAGCTGCCTTTAAGGCTTCCCCAGGTGGAGAGCTATCAGCCTACAGGTACCGGGGAGTCGCCTCTGGCTGCCATTGACGAGTGGGTGAACTGCAAGTGTCCGGAGTGCGGCGGGCCGGCCAAGAGGGAGACCAACACTATGCCCCAGTGGGCCGGTTCTTCCTGGTATTTCCTGCGGTATGTGGACAGCCACAATGACAAGGAGCTGGTGTCCAAGGAGAAGGCGGACAAATATCTGCCGGTGGATATGTATATCGGCGGTGTGGAGCACGCGGTGCTGCATCTTCTGTACTCCAGATTCTACACCAAGTTTTTGTATGACATCGGGGCCGTGGATTTTGACGAGCCTTTTACCAAGCTGTTTAACCAGGGCATGATCACGGGCAAGAACGGCATCAAGATGAGCAAGTCCAAGGGCAACGTGGTTTCCCCGGACGATCTGGTGCGGGATTACGGCTGCGATTCTCTGCGGATGTACGAGCTGTTTGTGGGCCCGCCGGAGCTGGACGCGGAGTGGGACGACAGAGGGATCGAGGGTGTCAGCCGGTTTTTGAACCGGTTCTGGAACCTGGTGACGGACAGCAAGGATAAGGATATGGCGCCCACCAAGGAGATGGTGCGGCTGCGCCATAAGCTGGTGTTTGACATTGAGCAGCGGTTTAACCAGTTTAACTTAAATACGGTGATCTCCGGTTTTATGGAGTACAACAATAAGTTTATGGAGCTGGCCAAGAGGGAGGGCGGCATTGACAAGGAGACCTTAAAGACCTTTGTGGTGCTTCTGGCTCCATTTGCCCCCCATATCGGCGAGGAGCTGTGGCAGCAGCTTGGCGGGACGGACAGCGTGTTCCACGCCAAGTGGCCGGAGTGCGACCAGGAGGCCATGAAGGAGGACGAGGTTGAGATCGCGGTCCAGATTAACGGCAAGACCAGGGCTGTGGTCCGGGTTTCGGCGGAAGCTTCTAAGGAGGAGGCTATCGCGGCAGGAAAAGAGGCTGTGGCGGATAAGCTGACCGGGAATGTGGTGAAAGAGATCTACGTTCCGAAAAAGATCGTGAATCTGGTGGTGAAGTAGGATGTCTGTGTGACGACGCCCTGGAGCCGGAAGCGGACGGTTGAGACCATGGAAGGGGACTTCGGAGAGATCCGGAGTCTTTTTTCGTGTGACGAAGATATGGACAAAAACCGGAGTTTTCACTATAATGGATGGAGTACATGGCATTATAGAAAACGTTTTGCGGCGGAAAGGAGAAAGGTTGTGGAAAAGGCAGTGTGGGACGACCAGTATAATCTGGGAGTAGAGGCGATCGATAAAGCCCATGCCAATCTTTTTCGGATCGTGGGAAAACTGATGGTCTTGGTGAAGGATGAGGCCAACAGCGAGAGCGCCTGCAGGGAAGGGCTAAAGTATCTGGAAAATTATACCATGAAGCATTTCTTTGAGGAGGAGGCCTATATGAGGTCTATCCAGTACAAGGAGTATGCAAGGCATAAAAAGGTCCATGATAAGTTTCGGGGAGAGACGCTAAAGGCCCTGAAGTGGAATCTGGAGACGGAGCGGTTTTCGCCTTCGTCAGTCCAGCGGTTTGTGGGCGTGCTCCTTGGCTGGCTGACAGGACATATTATGACCGAGGACCAGGCTATTGTGGGCAAGGTGGCGCTGAAACGGGTTTATGACCGCTCCGGGGAGATCGCCGTGGTGGCAAGGGCTGTGGATCAGGCCATGCAGGATGTGTTCCGTCTAAACGCGGAGCTGGTGGATGAGAACTATAATGGGCGGAATGTGGGAAAAGGCTTTTACTGCCGCCTGGACTATGATATGGAGGACGGCAGCAGGATCCGGCTGCTTTTAGGGGTGGAGGAACAGCTGCTCTTAAAGGGGGTGGGCATGCTTTTGGGATGGTCTGCCTTAAAGAAGGACCATGTGGTGGACCAGGCTGCTCTCCAGATCTTTAAACAGCTGTTCAATCACATGGGAAGGCTGTTTCGGGTGGATGTGCCTCATGAACTGCACAAGGAGGATATGCTGACCCAGGAGCAGTTTCGGGAGGAGTTTATGACAAGATACCCCTGCAATCTCCTGTTTCGGACAAGGGTGGGGCATTTTATCTTCTGCTTCCGCAAGTGGAAGGCCAAGCGGTGAAATGTATCTTCTGTTTCCGCAAGTGGGAGGCCAAGCGGTAGGAAACGTATCTTCTGCTATCGCAAGTGAAAGGCCAAGCGGTAGGAAACGTATCTTCTGCTTCCGCAAGTGGAAGGCCAAGCGGTAGGAAACGTATCTTCTGCTTCCGCAAGTGGGAGGCCAAGCCATAGGAAATGTGGCAGGATGGCAAAAGGCATAAGGCGGGGGCGGATGCGGGCCCCCGGTTTGATGAGATGGCTGTGGGAGATCCGCTATGACAGATTCTCCCTGCCATTCTTTGCCAGAAATTCTTTCAGAATCAGATTAATATACTGGGAAAAGGAACGGTCGTCTGCTTCAGCCAGCCGTTTCAACTGTTCAATGATGTCAGCGTCAAGAGTGATGCTGACTTTTGTTTTTAATGGTTTCATTACCATACTCCTTTTTCGTATACTATAGCATTTTGTAGTTTTTTATATTGACTTGTCATATAAAGTAGGATAAAGTAGTATAAAAGGCGAGCGGAGGCGGGGTATGGTTTATCTTTCTTTGAAATTTTATGTGTTTGTGGGCTTACTGCTGGGGGTGTACTACGCCATTCCCACAAGATTTCGGTGGTGGGCGCTGCTGGCAGGAAGTCTGGGTTTTTATGGGAGACTGTCAAAAGAAAGCTGGTGGGTTATGGCGGTGGTCCTGATCATCAGCTATGTAATGGGACCGGTTCTTGAAGGGATGAACAGCAGGGGAATAAAAAGGGGGAAGAAACTGGCAGCCGCGGCGGCCATAGGGGCGGCCGCGCTTCCTTTGCTTGTTGTAAAGAACGGAAATTTTCTCCTCCATGTTCTGGCAAAGAGGGAACCTGTAGACTGGATTGTTCCCATAGGGATGTCTTTTTATACATTGCAGATCATCGCTTATGTTGTGGATGTGAGCCGGGGGATCATAAGAGCGGAGAGGAATCTTGGGAGATACGCCCTGTTTGTGTGTTTTTTTCCACAGATCATCCAGGGGCCGATCCCGAGATACGGGGATTTGGCGGGACAGTTGTATGAAGGCCACAGATTCGACGAGAAGGAGTTTGTGAAAGGCGCCTGGCTGGTGTTGTGGGGATTTTTTTTAAAGCTGATGATCGCGGATCGGGCCGGGACGGCAGTGAATACCATCTTTGAGGGGTGGGAGGCCTACCAGGGGGTCTATGTTCTGGTGGGAGGAGGATTGTACGGGCTGGAGCTTTATACGGATTTTCTTTCCTGCGTGTGTCTGGCAAAGGGGACGGCTTTGCTGTTTGGGATCAGGCTGGCAGACAATTTTCATCATCCCTACATGGCAAGATCGGTAAAAGAATTTTGGGGAAGATGGCATCTCTCCCTCAGTTCGTGGCTTAAGGATTATGTCTACATACCTTTGGGTGGTAATCGGAGAGGAAGATTCAGGAAGTACGGAAATATTCTTGTTACCTTTTTTGTCAGCGGAGTCTGGCATGGGGCTGGTTATAAATATATCTTTTGGGGAATGCTCCACGGGATCTATCAGATCGCGGGCGATCTGACAAGGGATCTTAGGAACAGGATCTATGGGAGTTTGGGCATGGAGGCGGATAACCGGGCGAGAGTGTGGGTGGAACGGGTGTTTACCTGGTTTTTGGTGACAGCCGCATGGGTTATCTTTCGGGCGGGAGGATTACGACAGGGACTTTTTATGGTTTACAACATGGTCACCGTGTACAACCCATGGATCCTGTTTGACGACTCCCTCCTAAGTCTGGGGCTTTCCTGGAAGGAGTGGGTGGTCCTTGGCTGTTCTGTGCTGGTCCTTATAAAAGCGGAAAGCCTTCAGGAGAAGATCTGCATCAGGGATGAACTGTTAAGGCAGCCTTTGATCATCCGGTGGGGAGCAGCTTTGGCGGCTGTGGCCATGATCATGATTTTTGGATCCTATGGGTATGGGTTTAATGCCAGCGATTTTATTTATGGAAGATTCTAGGAGGGAGTGAAGGCAGGTGAAGGGAAATGACATAAGGCGGCCGGGGCTGGCAGGAAGAGGGTTTTTGTTTCTGTGTGTTCTGGTGATCATGGTATACGGGATCAACCGGACGCTGACGCCCAAATACCGCTACAGCTGCGCAAATCCGCTGACCGAGACATACAGGGGATTTTACCGCATGAAAAAGGATACGGTGGATGTGCTGTTTCTGGGAAGCAGTCAGACGGCGGCGGGATTTAACCCGCAAAATCTTTACGACAGCTTTGGCATCCGAAGCTATAATCTGGGGAGCAATCACCAGAGTTTGTGGGCTTCTTACTACTGGCTGCGGGAAGCGCTGGGCCGTCAGTCTCCCAAAGTGGTGGTGCTGGACTGCTATGAGCTTTTTCTGGACAACAGGAAGGATGAGGGGGATGCCAGGCTGGCTCTGGATGATATGCGGTGGGGCAAGGTAAAGAAGGAGGCTGTGGATACGGTCTGCGGGTTTGACGAGAGCCAGTCAAAGGCGGGGTATTTTTTGACCAATATTCGGTTTCACGCCAGATGGGCAGGACTGGGTGAGGATGACTTTACCTGGTGGCGGATGGCGTCCGTGCCACAGTTAAAGGGGTTCTGGCTCTACAGGGAAAGGTGCGGATACGAAGAGTTTGTCCCGTTTCAGGTCAGGCCTTCCGGGGAGGAAGCGTTTTGGCCGGAGGCAAAAGAGTATCTGGACAAGATCGTGACGCTGTGCGGCAGGGAGGGTATAAACCTGATTTTGGTTAAGACGCCTGCCCTGGCGCAGAGTCTGGAACGGCATAATGCCATTGCTTCTTACGCAAAACTTAACGGGATAGAGTTTATTGACTTTAACGAGAAGGACACATACCAGGCTGTGGGATTGGACTATGGAGCTGACATGAATGACAGCAGCGATGGGGGCAACAAAAATGCCCATGCGAATCCGGCGGGAGCCAGGAAGCTGACCAACTATCTGGGAGCGGTTCTTCAGAGCCGGTATGGGCTGGAGGCTTGTGTTGACGATCAGTGGGAAAGTACAAAGGAATTTAACGACGGTGTCTGGAAGGATTTTGTGCTGCACAATGAGACGGATTTAAACGCCTATCTGTCCGCCGTAAGAGATGAGAGGTACACGGTGTTTTTTGCCGCGAAGGAGGGCGGGACGGCGTACGCAGGGGAGGAGCAGGAACGGCTGATGGAGGCCATGGGCCTTGGGACTCCATGGCACAACGGCGAGATGAAGAGTTATTTCGCGCTTTTAGACCATGGCCGGGTAAAGGAGGAGCAGGCGGGGGACGGCAGGCTGTACAAGCTGGGGGCGTTTCGGGGCGGGAAGGTACTTTATGAGCTGGTCAGCGCGGCTTCGGGAGGCAATGAAGGTTCTATTAAGATCAACCGGAAGGAGCAGGCGAAAGGCCGGCGGGGTCTTAATATCGTGGTGTACAGCAATGACACAAAGAGCGTGATTGATTCCGTGTGCTTTGATATCTGCAGCCCTGAACTTACGGCTTCAAGGTGAGCCTTGTCATATCCCCATAGCAAAAGCGGCATCCAGGCCGGCGTCAGCCGGGCCTGGATGTTGTTTTCTGTGAAAGCATTCGAAACATATCCAGCCGGCTTTTGTCGGCGGGGCTTAAGTATCCGGTAAGGATATCAGTCAAAAGTCCGGTTTCCTCCTGGGAAAAGGAGATGTTTTTGCTTGCGGCCTCCGCCGTGAGGCCAAGAAAGCGTGGGAGGATCTGGTCTCTTGGCGTGCTGGCAAGCTGGTCAGCAAAGTTGGCGAGAAACTGGACTTTTTCCGGCGCCATGGATTTCAGCCGGGGATCTTTTTGCCAGTCATTGTTCATAGGGCATACCTCCTTTTTATGCGATGCGGGTCTGGGCTTATGTAAACTGCTGAAGAGCCTGGAGCATGAAAGCGGCCTGTTCCAGGCGGGACTGCTGGTCCGGGGGAAGGAAATTTTTTATCTGCTCTATGGAGGCAGGCATGGACCTAAGGGCCGGGGACTGGGGCGAAGGCTGGATGGCCTGGCTGGCTTTTGCGGCGGCGTCCGGACCGGAGGGGATGACGGGGTGTCCCGGGGGCAGGTCGGAAAATGGCTGGGGAGGGGTATAGTTTGGCATGGCGGCGTGGATGGGGCCCTGGTCCGGAACGATCTGGGTAGGGGGCGTATCGTCGGGCACGGAGCGGTCCGGGGTCTGGGCGGCGACGATGTCCGGGTATTGTCCTCCCATGCGGGGGCCTGCAAGGAAATTGCAGAGCATGTCGATCAGATCCTGCTCCTGGGTGTTGCCGTAGGGCCTTATGGCTTTCATGATCTCCAGGGGAGAACCTTTCTGGCCGTCGCCCGGGGCGCAGATGCCCATGGCCCCCACCTGCTCCTCCCGAAACAGGGATACGGTCCGCTGCAGTTCCCGCAGCTTTACAAAGAAGGAGAGGAAACGCTGTCCGGTTACATTTACATAGGGGATGGCGGCTTTTACCATCTGAAGATGATGGTCGCCGATAAGATAGTCAAAATCAGTTAGCTTCATGGTGGATTCATCAGTCATAATTGGCGGCTTTCCAAATCTCTTTGATGACAGTGTATGAGGGGTTCATGGGAAATATTCCGCATATGATAATATTGGAATGAAAAATAAGCGGAGGACATAATGTCGGAACGATTGATCATAGATGGAAACGCGGTGTACGAGATTGACGAGGACTGCAAACGGCAGCAGGAGGCCAGAAGACGGGGACGGGGCGGACAGAGGAGAGGGCGGGGAGAGTGGCAGATGTGCCAGGAGAAGGGGAAGACAAAGAACGGGTAGAGGGGATGGGGCCGCTGCGGTTATTTGGGCAGCGGCCCGTTTTTTGGTATGTTCAGGTTGTTAAGGGGGGATTGCTCACTCAACAATACACCACCATGACGAATTTAGAGTTCCGCTCTATCCAGCCTAGCGCAGAAAGCGGGCCGCCGGGAGAACCCCGGCGGCCTGTTGAGAGATGAGATGGGACGATTAGCAGCAGAAGCAGCCGTTATTATTGTTGCTTCCGCAGCAGCACAGCAGAAGGATGATCCAGATGAAGTCGCATCCGAAACCGATCCCGCAGGATGTATTGCAGTTATTCCCGCAGCCGCCGCAGCCAAAGCTGAAACCGCCTCCGCAGCAGCACAGAAGGATCAGGATCCAGAGAATGCCGCTTCCGCCATTGCCTCCTGTTGAACATTCACACCCGCAACCACAGTTCGTTGCCGCCAAATCACTCATACTGTTTCCTCCAGAAAATTTTCTTTACAGTCTATCATATGAACAGAGGGTTGGCAAAGTTTCCAGGAAAGACGGTTATTTTCCATGTGGAATAAGGGAAGCCCGGCTATCGGAACCGTTACCCGCTCAAAGGACATGAGGATCACTGACTGTAAGACTTATCTTGCCAGAAGCAGAGGGTGATGGTATACTGTTAAAAAAGCGAGGAGGGATGAGGTGGAACTGAATAAAGAAACAATAAAGAAAATAAGAGGCCTTATTGTGTTTGCCGTGGTGGCGGTGGTGGCGGGAGTCAATTATCAGAAAGTGTTTGGATTGATGGGAAGTTTCGCTGCCATGGCGTCCCCCTTTCTTTTGGGAGGAGCTATCGCGTTTATTGTGAATGTGCCTATGCGGGCCATTGAGACCCGGACACCTATCCGAAAGAGCCGCAGGTTCAGACGGCCCATAAGCCTGTTTCTGGCCATCACCCTTGTGGTGGGCGTGCCGGTGGCGGTTCTTGTGGTGGTGGGGCCGGAGCTTAAGAACACGGTCATGAGCCTGCAAAAGAGCGTCCCGTCGTTTTTTGAGGAGGTCCAGAACCAGGCGGAATCTCTCTTTGCGCGCAACCCGGGGATTGTGGAGTATATCTCCGGGTTCACCATTGACTGGGAGCAGCTGGGAGGGCAGGTCATGGCTTTTCTCTCCAGGGGCGCGGGAACCATGCTGGCGTCCACCTTAAACGCCGCGGTGTCCATTGTCAGCGGGGTGGCCAGTTTTTGCATTGGCTTTGTGTTTGCCGTCTATGTGCTTTTGCAGAAGGAGAGGCTGGCCAGACAGGCAAAGCGCCTGTGCAGGGCGTACCTGCCGGAGGGAGCTTATGAGCGGACTCTCAAGGTGGCCGCGCTGACCGAGCGGACGTTCTCCAATTTCTTAGCCGGGCAGTGTATGGAAGCGGTGATTCTGGGGGCTATGTTTTTTGTGACGCTGACACTTTTGCGCCTGCCCTACGCGCTGCTGATCGGGGTGCTGATCGCCTTCACGGCCCTTATTCCCATATTCGGGGCTTTTGTGGGCTGTGCTGTGGGGACGTTTTTGATCCTGATGGTAAGTCCGGTGAAGGCCCTGGTCTTCCTGGTGGTGTTCCAGGTTTTACAGCAGCTGGAGGGCAACCTGATCTATCCCCATGTGGTGGGCGGGTCTGTGGGGCTGCCATCCATCTGGGTGCTGGTGGCCGTGACCATAGGCGGAAGCGCCATGGGCGTCATCGGTATGCTGGTGTTTATTCCACTGTGCTCTGTGCTTTACGCCCTTTTGCGGGAAGCAGTGGCGGAAAGGCTTAAGAAGAAAAACCCGGGAAGCGGGCGAAAGCAGGTGGGACAAGGGGGTAAGGCCCAGAAAGGGCAGCAGACCAGGAAATAACATTCAAACATATCTGAAAATGTTTCTGAAATCTGAAGATTCTGGCGGTATATTCCAGGGAAGGCTGTCTGCGCCATGCCCGGGCCGCCAGAATCTTTTTGATTATTTCTCTGTCACAGCCTTTTCGTAATCTTCTTTGATATCCTCCAACAGCTGATAGGTCACCCGAAGCCCGCCTCTCCCTGTGCCCAGCTCAATATCAGGCTTGTTTGCGCCGTGGAAATCCGAGCCTCCCGAAGGCAGAAGCCCCAGCTTTTTGGCTATGACCTGGAGTTTGGCGCTCTGGGGTTTTACGTGGGAGGAGTGGTAGACCTCCAGGCCACGAAGCCCCATCTCTTTTAGCCGTGCCGCAAGGGTTTCCACCTCCTCATATCCAAGATGGTACTGCATGGGGTGAGCCAGACAGGGCCACACATGGCAGCGGTTCATCAGGTCCATGACTTGTTCGGGGGTGACGGTTTCTTTGCGGGCGCAGTAGGGGCTGCCGTACCACAGATATTTTTCAAAGGCCTTGGCAGGGGAGGACACATACCCTTTTTCCGTAAGCACTCTGGCAAAATGAGCTCTTGTGATGACCGTGTTGGGATTTTGGCGGGTCAGATCCTCCATGGTAATGTCAAAACCGTCCTCCTGAAACCGGGTCAGCATGAATTCGTTGCGCTTTTTTCGCACCTGGCAAAACCGGTCAAGGCCTTCTTTCAGCTCTTTATTTGTCTCGTCCGCGAAAAATCCCAGAATGTGGATCTCGGTTCCTTGGTAGATACAGGAAAGCTCCATGCCCGGGATCAGTTCCAGTCCCAAAGAGCCGGCGGCTGATTTTGCCTGGGCGATGCCGTCCACAGTGTCGTGGTCTGTCAGGGCTATGGCCCGAAGCCCTAAAAGAGAAGCCCGGGCCACCACTTCTTCGGGGGCCAGAGTCCCGTCGGAGGCAGTAGAATGGGTGTGAAGATCGACAAAATTCATAAAAATTCTCCCTTTTGAAATAGTTTGGTAACACTATAGTAACATGTCCGGGAAAATAAGTAAAATGGAAAAAAAGAGATTCCATTTTCCACAAAGTATGGTATACTACTTGTGGAAAACTACAATATCATGTGAAACAGGTGAAAGAATGAATACAGATGATCGCTACAATAATCATAGAGCATCAGGAAACAGAAGTTACTCTGCGTCAGGCAGAGGGACAGGTTCGGGAACATCCAGAAGTTCCTTAGGCCGCAGCGCGGGAGGCGGCATGGGCAGGAGCGCGGGAGGGCCCTCAGGGCGGGGGGCGGCAGGCGGAGCCGGAAGGGGAGGTATGGCCTCCTCCGGGCGAGGCACGGGGAGGACAGCGCCCGGGTCCGGGACAAGGGCCGGGGGCTCCTACAACAGCCCCTCCTCCAGAGCGTCCTCCAGGCCCCCGGGGTCAAGGCAGAACTCCTCCCAGTCCCACTACTCGTCCGGCAGCCACGGAGGGAGAAGGGGGCGTCGGAGAAGGCAGTCACCGGACTACCGGGTGATCGCCATTGCCGGCGTGGTGCTGATTCTGGCCATCGCGGCTGTGGTGTACGGGATGAAGCACAGCAAAAAGACCGACGCGGACCCTAAGACCACGGAGGCTGTTACCACGGAGCCGGAGACAGAGCTGGAGAAGACCGTGACCGTGGACGGCATTGAGATCACCGGCATGTCCAGGGAGGAAGCCAAGGAGGAGATCCTGAAAAAGTATCCCTGGGATATGAAGATCACTTATAAGGAAGATACGTACGAGGTGTCCAACCTGATGGAGGAGAAGGTGAACCTTCTTCTGGACGAGATCTACAGGGGAACGCCTAAGGAATCCTATAAACTGGACACGTCAGGTCTTGAGGCTGCTGTTCAGGCCCAGGCGGCCGCGGCCGCGGCCAGGTGGGACAAGGCCGCAAAGAACGGTTCCATTTCCAAGTATGAGCCTTCCAATGACACCTTTGTATTTGAGGGCGAGGCTGTGGGCATTTCCGTTGACCAGGAGAAGCTGGCGGAGGAGATGGCAAAGGCCTTAAAGGATAAAAAGTTTGACGCGGTGATCGCGGCTCCGGCAAAGGAGGTTCAGCCGGAGATCTCCGTGGCCAGCGCCAAGGAGAAGTACAAGACCATCGGGACATACACCACAAAGACCACGGCCAACAGCAAGAGAAACACCAATGTGCGCCTGGCCTGCGAGGCGTTAAACGGCACCATTGTTCAGCCGGGGCAGGAGATCTCTTTTAACGACACGGTTGGGGAGAGGACGGAAGCCAAAGGGTATCAGGGGGCAGCTGCCTACAACAACGGCGAGGTGGTCCAGGAGATCGGCGGCGGCGTCTGTCAGGTGAGTACAACGCTGTACAACGCTGTGCTGAAGGCGGGACTTAAGATCTCGGTGCGCCGGTCCCACACCTTTGAGCCGTCCTACGTGACTCCGGGGCAGGATGCCACCGTAAGCTGGGGCGGACCGGACTTTAAGTTCATCAATAATTCCAACACTGCCATCGGTATCCGGGCAAGGTACGCGGACCAGACGTGTACGGTTTCCGTGTACGGGATCCCGATTCTGGAGGACGGGGTCACCTATTCTCTGGATGCCAAGAAGATCGCGGACCTGGATCCGCCGGCTCCTACTTACGAGGAGGACCAGACGCTTCAGCCGGGTGAGGAAGTGCAGAAGTCTGCCGGCACCAGGGGAAGCCGCTGGGAGGTCAGACTGGTGGTGAAGAAGGGCGATGAGGTCATCAGCAATGATGTGGACCACACGACTTCCTATAAGGGACACGCGCCTGTGGTGAAGCGGAATACTTCGGGCGTGGTGATTCCGGCGGAGGGAAGCACCGAGTCCACGGCGGAGACTTCGGCTGCGGAGACCCAGCCGGGAGAGACTTCTCAGGTTCAGGAGCCGGGGCCTGCGGGACCGGGGGAGGTGACCCAGCCGCCTGCGACTGTGCCGGAGACAACCGTTGGACCGGCCAATGTGCCTGACAACGGACCGGGCAGCGGGGATGTGATCCCCGGGCCTCCTATCCAGGATCCGGTGATGCCGGGCGGCCCGGATACGGGAGCGCCAAGCGGAGAGATCATGGGGCCTATGGGGCCTTGATGGGAGAGATTCAGTGAGATAAAAAGAGCAGCCAGGCGGCGTCAGATCCGGCCTGGCTGCTCTTTTTGCGGGGGTTCAACAGGACTATGACGGCTGGGATTGGTTCTGCTGTTTCCACGCTTCGAAGACCTTTGTGTGGTCGTAGTCAGGGGCAAAGGGGATAGCCGCCTGGCAGAGGGCGCGGATAGCGAGTGATATTTACCCGTGAATTAATGCAACGAGGCACTAGATCGTAGCAGTCGCAGGCTGATGAAATGTCGGCGGTGTAGATGACAATGATACGCAGTTTTGTCAATTTACTTAGGCGGTTTGACAGGGCGTAGCGCTCACTCATAAACAGCAACTCAGATCCCCCCAAAATAGTAACCGGACATTGTACCCAAAATAATACTCTAATTTGCTAGATTTTGCCTTTTCAAATTGATAAAAAATTGTTATAATACTACACAGGTCAGTATGTATGTTTCGTACATACTTCACTTTGCACCATCAAATTTGTAGGAGGAAAATCAAATGGCAAGAAAAATGAAAACCATGGATGGTAATCAGGCGGCCGCGCATGCTTCGTACGCGTTTACGGAAGTGGCTGCCATGTACCCCATCACCCCATCATCTGTTATGCCTGAGCATGTGGATGAGTGGGCGACAGAAGGAAGAAAGAACATCTTCGGACGCACGGTTCAGATCACTGAGATGCAGTCCGAGGCAGGCGCCGCCGGCGCGGTTCACGGCTCTTTGGCTGCTGGCGCTCTTACGGCTACCTACACGGCTTCCCAGGGTCTGCTTCTGATGATTCCCAACCTGTACAAGATCGCCGGCGAGCAGCTTCCGGGCGTTATCAATGTTTCCGCCCGCGCTTTGGCCAGCCACGCGCTGTCTATTTTTGGCGATCACTCTGATGTGTATGCCTGCCGTCAGACCGGCTGCGCTATGCTGTGTGAGTCCAGCGTGCAGGAAGTTATGGATTTGACTGCAGTAGCTCATTTAGCTGCGATTAAAGGAAAAGTTCCTTTTATTAACTTCTTCGACGGTTTCCGCACTTCCCATGAGATCCAGAAGATCGAGGCCTGGGACTATGAGGATCTGGCTGAGATGGCTGACTGGGACGCTATCGCTGAGTTCCGCAAGCATGCCCTGAATCCAAATCATCCCTGCCAGAGAGGTTCCGCTCAGAACCCGGATATCTTCTTCCAGGCAAGAGAGGCCTGCAATCCTTACTATGACGCTCTTCCGGCTATTGTTCAGGAGTACATGGACAAGGTTAACGAGAAGGCTGGTACGGATTATAAGCTGTTTAACTACTACGGAGCCGCTGACGCGGAGCACGTGATCATTGCCATGGGTTCTGTTAACGATACCATCGAGGAGACCATCGACTACATGGCTAAGACTACCGGTGCAAAGGTAGGCGTTGTGAAGGTCCGCCTGTACAGACCATTCAGCGCCCAGGCTCTGATCGACGCCATCCCGGATACAGTGAAGAAGATCTCTGTTCTTGACAGAACGAAGGAGCCAGGTTCTCTGGGTGAGCCTCTGTACCTGGATGTAGTCGCGGCCCTCAAAGGCAGCAAGTTTGACAGTGTTGAGATCGTATCCGGACGTTACGGCCTTGGTTCCAAGGACACCACACCGGCTCAGATCGTAGCTGTCTATGAGAACAATGAGAAGAAGAGATTCACCATTGGTATTGAGGACGATGTGACAAACCTGTCTCTGAAGCTGGGCGCTCCTCTGGTAACCACTCCCGAGGGGACTACCAACTGTAAGTTCTGGGGTCTGGGCGCTGACGGTACCGTAGGCGCAAACAAGAACTCCATCAAGATCATCGGCGACAACACCGACATGTATGCTCAGGCGTACTTTGATTATGACTCCAAGAAATCAGGCGGCGTTACCATGTCCCACCTGCGTTTCGGCCATAAGAAGATCAAATCCACCTACCTGATCCGCAAAGCGGACTTTGTGGCCTGCCACAACCCGGCTTATGTGAGAAAATATAACATGGTTCAGGAACTGGTTGACGGCGGTACTTTCCTGCTGAACTGCTCCTGGAGTCCTGAGGAGCTGGAGACTCATCTTCCCGGCCAGATGAAGAAGTTCATTGCTGACCACAACATTAACCTGTACACCATCGACGGCGTTAAGATCGGTATCGAGACCGGCATGGGTCCCACACGTATCAACACCATCCTTCAGTCCGCGTTCTTTAAGCTGACCGGTATCATTCCGGAGGAGAAGGCCATTGAGCTGATGAAAGACGCGGCGCAGAAGACCTATGGCCGCAAGGGCGAGGACGTGGTTAAGAAGAACTGGGCAGCTATCGACGCAGGCGCCCAGGGCGTTGTGAAGGTAGAGGTTCCCGCAAGCTGGAAAGACTGCGCGGACGAGGGCCTGGACTACAAGGTAGTTACCGAGGGCAGAAAAGACGTTGTTGACTTTGTTAATAACGTACAGACCAAGGTAAGCGCTCAGGAGGGCAACACCCTGCCTGTATCCGCGTTTAACGAGTATGTGGACGGCTCCACCCCATCCGGTTCCGCTGCTTACGAGAAGAGAGGAATCGCGGTTAACGTGCCGGTTTGGAATCCGGACAACTGTATCCAGTGTAACTTCTGTTCCTATGTATGTCCTCATGCCGTAATCCGTCCTGTTGCCATGACCGAGGATGAGGCGGCTAAGGCTCCGGAGGGAACAAAGACTCTGGCTATGACCGGTATGCCTCAGTACAAATTTACGGTTTCCATCTCCTCCCTCGACTGTACGGGATGCGGCTCCTGTGCCAATGTATGTCCCGGCAAGAAGGGTGAGAAGGCTCTTACCATGGACAAGCTGGCAGACCATCTGGATCAGCAGCAGGTATTTGACTACGGCTGCACCGTTCCGGTGAAGACAGACGTTGTGGAGAAGTTCAAAGAGACCACGGTTAAGGGCAGCCAGTTCAAGCAGCCTCTCCTTGAGTTCTCCGGCGCATGCGCAGGCTGCGGCGAGACGCCTTACGCCAAGCTGATCACCCAGCTGTTCGGCGACAGAATGTATATTGCCAACGCCACAGGATGTTCCTCCATCTGGGGCAACTCCTCACCGTCCACGCCTTACACCGTTAACGTCAAGGGCCAGGGTCCTGCATGGGATAACTCCCTGTTTGAGGACAACGCGGAGTTCGGCTTCGGCATGCTGCTGGCTCAGAACGCGATCCGCGATGAGCTGAAGGAGAAGGTTGAGATGGTGGCTGCCGACGACAGAGCCAGCGACGAAGTGAAGGCTGCCTGCAAGGAGTGGCTGGATACCTTCGGCATCGGCGCTGTAAACGGCACGGCTACAGACAAGCTGGTTGCGGCTCTGGAAGGCATTGACTGCCCCACCTGCAAGTATATTGTTGCAAATAAGGATTATCTGGCTAAGAAGTCCCAGTGGATCTTCGGCGGCGACGGATGGGCTTACGACATCGGATTCGGCGGCGTTGACCACGTGCTGGCCAGCGGCAAGGATATCAACATCATGGTATTCGACACCGAGGTTTACTCCAACACCGGCGGACAGTCCTCCAAGGCTACCAAGACCGGCGCTGTTGCCCAGTTTGCGGCAGGCGGCAAGGAGACCAAGAAGAAAGACCTGGCAAGCATCGCCATGTCCTACGGCTATGTATATGTAGCTCAGATCTCCATGGGCGCTGACATGGCTCAGACCGTTAAGGCCATTGCGGAGGCCGAGGCTTATCCGGGTCCGTCCCTGATCCTGGCTTACGCTCCCTGTATCAACCACGGTATCAAGAAGGGCATGAGCAAGGCTCAGACCGAGGAGAAGCTGGCTGTTGAGACCGGCTACTGGAACAACTTCCGCTACAACCCGGCTGCAGAGAACAAGTTCACTCTGGACAGCAAGGCTCCCAAGATGGAGGGATATCAGGACTTCCTGAAGGGCGAGGTTCGCTACGCTTCCCTGGCCATGAAGAATCCTGAGAGAGCGGCGAAGCTGTTTGCCAAGAACGAGGCTGAGGCTAAGGAGAGGTATGAGTATCTGTCCAAGCTGATCGCTCTGTACGGAAATGAATAATCTGGATCTGTAGAGATTGATTGAGATGGGAGTCCCCTGTCAGACTGCTTTGGGTAGGCTGACAGGGGATTTTTTATGCACGGACCTGTGCAGATGGAGTATGCTGCGAAGGCGGCGCGCGGGCAGGCTTACATATGGAAGGTTGCTATTGGAAGGGCATTCCTGAAACCTGGACAGGGTATGACTTTTATCGGGTTGGTGACAACCTTAGGTTAACGATATTGGGTGTATAATTGAGTGGGCAAAGGGGCGGATTTGGTCGTGGGCCAGGGAGGGAAGGGAGGCTGTGTGCCGTTCGGGTTCAGATATGCCAAGCATTCCGATGAGCCCGGACAGGACATCTCTCCTTCTCTGTCTGGCTTTACGACAATCCCCGCCCCTATTGCTCACTCAACAATATGGTAAAATTGCAGTGGCTGTATGGCAGCTCACCGCCGTAAAGTGAAAAGATCTACTTGTCAGATAAGCAAAATAATGATAGAATGGTTGAGATATGCGCAAGGGCGCGCCATAGAGGACGAAAGGAAGAGCAAAAAAGGAGAGTATAGTTATGTCAGGACATTCAAAGTTTGCCAACATTAAGCATAAGAAGGAGAGAAACGACGCTGCCAAGGGCAAGATCTTTACGGTTATCGGGCGGGAGATCGCGGTGGCGGTGAAGGAGGGCGGGCCGGACCCTGCCAACAACAGCAAGCTTCGGGACGTGATCGCCAAGGCAAAGGCCAACAACATGCCTAACGACACCATTGACAGGGGGATTAAGAAGGCGGCGGGGGACGCAAACTCCGTCAATTACGAGGTGCTCACCTATGAGGGGTATGGGCCAAACGGCGTTGCCATCATTGTGGATACCCTTACGGACAATAAAAACAGGACGGCAGCCAATGTGCGCAGCGCGTTCACCAAGGGCGGCGGCAATGTGGGGACGCCGGGCAGCGTGTCCTACATGTTTGACAAGAAGGGCCAGATTATCATTGACAAGGAAGAGTGCGACATGGACGGGGACGAGCTGATGATGCTTGCCCTGGACGCGGGGGCGGAGGACTTTGCCGAGGAAGAGGACAGCTTTGAGGTCTATACCGGCCCGGATGATTTCAGCGCGGTGCGGGAGGCCTTGGAGAAGCAGGGGATTCCCATGATGGAGGCGGAGGTGACCATGATCCCTCAGACCTGGACCCAGCTTACGGACGAGGACGCGGTGAAGAAGATGAACAAGATCCTGGATCTTTTGGACGAGGACGACGACGTGCAGGCAGTTTACCACAACTGGGATGAATAGTACCCCCCCTTTTCAACATCCGCAAAATATGATATGATCTTCCTGATGCCATATATGGTGAAAGGATGCGGATGGCCAGAAAAGTTTACCTGGTGGACACCGAGAATGTGGGAACGGCGTGGAAGGAATTACTGCCCGAAAGAGGCGTAAAGGATATGATTATCCTGTTCTACACGGAGAATTCCCCGGGCATCTCCTATGTGGATCTGAACATGATACGGCAATACCCCTCATCCTTTGATATGATCCTGTGTTACCCGGGCAAAAACGGGCTGGACTTTCAGATGATCTCCTACTTGGGATATCTGATCAAGACAGCGCCCAAAACCGAGTACGTGATCATATCCAACGACACGGGGTACGACGCCGCAGTTAAGTTCTGGCGGGACAGGGAGATCGAGGTGTGCCGAAGGAGCAAATCGGAGTTGACGGCTCCAAAGGACAAGCAGGCCAGTGACGGGGATGTCAAGGTCCTGCTGAAACAGTTACTGACAGAAGAAAGCTACACGGAAGAGGATTTGGATAAGATCTGCGAGACGCTGCGCAATTACAGCATCAAGCAGCTGCAAGAGCTGTATTTTGCGCTTCAGAAAGAATTTGGGGCAGGGCCGGGGATGGATATCTACCGGCAGTTAAAGCCTCAGATCAGAAACGTTTATAAAAAGTTACCCAAATAACAGCAAAAGTGACATATATGGCATCATTTTCCGTGGAGTGAAGGTTTGGGGCTTTGCTGGCGTAGTCCTGAGAGTAACATTCAAGACGTTGCGTTTATGAATGTAAGTATGAAAGTAATGCTTTCATGGCTGTATGTGCCGGGTGGCGGCATGATAACAAGTATGAAGGCAATACTTTCATGGTCGGTTGTGTCGAGTGGCGGCATGTGTTGAGCGGTATGGTAAAGTATAAAAGTAATCTTTCGTGGTCGTTTGTGCCGATTGGCGGCAGCAACAAAAACGAAAGCGGCGCAGGCAGATGTTTGGAGATCTATGTAAGCGGTTCCCGAACATCTGCCTGCGCTGTTTTTGCTTTTTGCTTACTTATTTTGCGAAATATACCGATTAATTGCCGCACTCAACGCTGATGGCGTTAAATTTTCCCAGCAGATCCTGGATCCCTACCGCCTGTTTTTCCTGGCCGGCCAGGTCCAGGACGGCTTTGCCCTGATGCATCATCAGAAGGCGGTCGCCGTACTCTACAGCGTATCGCAGGTTGTGGGTCACCATGATGGTGGTAAGGCCTTTTTCCTTGACGATCTTTCCGGTTAAAACCATGATGGTCTCCGCGGTCTTAGGGTCCAGGGCCGCGGTGTGCTCGTCCAGAATCAGAAAGTCAATGGGGGTCATGGAAGCCATTATGAGGGCCATGGCCTGGCGCTGGCCGCCGGAGAGGACGCCTGCTCTGACCTGAAGTTTGTCCTCAAGGCCCAGGCCCAGGGTGCTAAGCTGGTGGCGGTAGTAGTCGATCCGGCGGCGATTGGTGCCGGGGCGCAGGTCAAAGGGTTTGCCCTTGTTGTCCGCCAGGGCCATATTTTCCAGGATGGTCATGTGGGGACAGGTGCCCATGGCCGGATTCTGGTACACCCGCCCTATGCGGCGTTGGCGCTTGAACTCAGGCATGCGGGTGATATTTTCCTTTCCTATATAAATGGCGCCGGAATCCACGGGGATGCTGCCGCAGATGATGTTCAGCAGGGAGGTTTTGCCGGAGCCGTTTGAGCCTACCACGGACAGAAACTGGCCTTTTTCCACAGACAGGTTAAAGTCCTGAAACAGGCACATCTGGTTGACGGTTCCCGGATGGTAATATTTGCAGATATGGTTCAGCTTAAGCATGGCTTTTCACCTTCTTTCTTCCATGGGAGCTTAAGACCAGGATAGCCAAAAACAGGGCGGACGTGATCAGTTTCAGATCATTGGCTTCCAGGCCAAGGGAGATGGCCAGGGAGATGCAGGCCTTGTAGATCACGGATCCGGCCACAACAGCCGTGGTGGGCTTAAGAGAGAAGGTCCTGCCAAAGAGCTTAAACAGGTATGGCCGGTGATCCGGGCAGAACACCTGGATCCCGATGATCACGCTTGCCAGGCCCATGACAATGGTTCCGGTGCCGACGGAGATCTCGAAAAATCCTTTGTGCTGGCAGTAGACAGAGCCGGCCAGGGCGGCAAATCCGTTGGCAATGGCCAGGCCTGTGATCTTTACAACGCCTTTGTCTTTGGCCAGGGAGGTGACCAGGGTTTCATTGTCCCCCACAGCCCGAAGCAGGCGGCCGGACCTGGTGTTTAAGTACAGATCCAACAGGATTTTGCAGGCCAGCACAAGGAAAAGCAGGATCAGCACAACCGTAAAGGGCCGCGCTCCCCGGGGGACGAGACGGTCCAGATAAGGATTTTCAAAGATCGTCTCCTGGGTAAAGATGGGTACATTGGCCCGCCCGCCGGCAAAACGCAGGTTCAGGGAGTAGAGTCCTGTCATGACAATGATGCCGGACAGCAGATCCCTGACTTTCAGCTTTACATGGATCAGACCTGTGACGCACCCTGCCATGGCGCCTGCCAGAAAGGATAAAAACAGGGTGAGGACAGGATTTTGTCCTGCCAGGATGGCGGAGGCGGTGAGGGCCGCCCCCATGGGAAATGTGCTGTCCACGGACAGATCAGGGAAGTCTAAGATCTTGTAGGTGATGTAGACCCCCAGGGCCATCAAGGCATAGATCAGTCCTTCTTCAAAGATTCCTAATAGCAGTGTCATCATAACCTCCGGATTTCATAGGGCTTATTGGGCGATTTCTGTAAACAGTTCTTTGGCTGTGGAGGTCAGTTCCTCTGGCAGGGTGATCCCTAAGTCGGCGGCCACCTTGGTGTTGCCGTAGAAGGCGGCTTCCTCAATGACCTGGAACTTCATCTCGCTGGCCTTTTTTTCGCCTTTTAACACGGCGGCAGCCATTTTTCCGGTCTGCTTTCCAAGGTCAATATAGTCCAGACCCATGGCTGCCAGGCAGCCGATCTTTACCTGCTCGATCTCGCTTCCGAATACGGGGATGTTCTTCTTGGCCGCTTTGTCCAGGATCACAGGCAGGGAGGCCACCACGGTGTTATCTGTCAGGTTGGTGACGCAGTCTGCTTTTTCCAGAAGGGCGTCGGCAGCTAAAGGCACATCGGCAGTGGTGGAGATGCCCATGTCCACGATCTCAAATCCGTACTCCGGGGCAGCTGCCTTGTACTCTTCAATGGCGGACAGGGAGTTGACTTCGCTGGTGGTAAACAGGATGCCAATGGTCTTTGCCTGGGGCAGAATGGCCCGTATCATCTGCAGCTGCTTGGTGACGGGAAGTTTGTCGCTGGTGCCGGTGATCTCGCCTGCCGGGGAGCCGTCATTGTCTGCCAGTTCAGCCGCCACAGGGTCTGTGACAGCGGTGTAGATCACCGGGATATCCTTCTTTTTGCCGACACCGTAGGCGCTCTGGGCCATGGGCGTGGCCACGGCGCAGATTAAGTCCACGTTCTGGGAGGCAAAATTGGTGACGATCTGGCTGGCAATGGCGCCGTCGGCCTGGGCGTTCTCATAGAGTATGGTGAGATTTTCGCCTTCCACAATACCTTCCTCGGCAAGGCCTAAGAGAAAACCTTCCCGGCAGTTGTCAAGGGAGCCGTGGGCCGCGAACTGGCCGATGCCTACGGTGTAGGACATGTTGTCCTCTGTCCCGGTTTTGGAGGGAGCCTGGTCGGCGAGAGAGGCGTTTTCTGCGGACGATGTGTCGGCTCCTTTGGAGTCCGAAGACGTGGAGCATCCGGCAGGGGAAAGGGCCAAAACGGCGGCAAGAGCGGTAAGGGCTGCGGTTTTTATGGATTTTTTCATGGTAAGTTCCTCCTCATATAATAAGCGTTGATGGATTGCTGTGTGTAATGGGTATCTGTCCTTCTGGCCGGTTTGGACCGGCAGGGGACGTCAAACAATTCCGTTTGATCTTAAGGAGGGGCGGAAGGATCCGGAATATTCCGCCGTGTCTGTTTGGGGGGGCGGGCCCTGGGGACAGGCAGTGGAGGGCGGACGGGCAAGATAAAAACGTTGCCGGTAAAATAAAAACGTCCCAGGCATGCAATAGTATGCATACTTGAGACGAATAAAATCCGCGGTGCCACTCAAATTGACCTGTCAAGGGTCCTCTTTTCATATACTGACATATATGCCGCGCTGGTAACGGATGCGGAGGCCGTCGGTCCCTACTGTCATAAAAATGGTTCAGGACCGCCCTCAAAAGTCCATTCGGCAATTCCACCCATATCGCGTTCCCACCAACAGCGACTCTCTGAAATGTTCAGGAAAAGCTTACTCCTCTTTTTCAACGGTTTGTTTTGTTGGTTTGTATGATAATACAGATAAACGGATTTGTCAACAGGAAATTTTTATGGCGGTTTTGGGCGGGCAGTAGTATAATAGGGGAGAATGTGGGTACTGCCGAGATTTCGGCAGATTTAGAAAGACGGTAACAGATATGTTCAGGAACAGAGAAAGAGGAGGAGAACAGGATGAAGCGATTGCTGGTGGTTGTGGATATGCAGAGGGATTTTATTGACGGGAGCCTGGGGACCGGGGAGGCTGTGGCCATTGTGCCGAAGGTGAAGAGAAAGATTGAGGAGTATGTGGCTGACGGGCAGGAGGTGGTGTTTACCATGGACACCCATTTTGAGGATTATCTGGATACTCAGGAGGGGAGAAAGCTCCCGGTAAAGCACTGCGTCAAGGGTACAGACGGATGGAGGCTCTGCGAGGAGTTAGAGGGATTTGAGGGGAGACGGTTTGAGAAGAGCGCTTTTGGGTCTGTGGAATGCGGCAGGTACGCGGCTTTGGGAGGCTATGACAGGGTGGAGCTGGCAGGGCTGTGTACGGATATCTGCGTGATCTCCAACGCCATGGTTATAAAGGCTATGGCTCCGGAGCTTCCGGTAATGGTGGACGGGGAGTGCTGCGCCGGGGTGACGCCGGAGAGCCACAGAAATGCTCTGGAAGCCATGAAGATGTGTCAGGTGGAGGTTCTGGGAGTATGATTTGGAAAAAGATGGGAAGATCGTGGCTGTGGGCAGCGGCAGTGGTGGCGATCGCGGCGGCATGCGCTGCCTGCAAGGGGGCAGGAGAAGCCGGCGGCGGGAATCAGACAGTGGCAGCGGGGAATCGGGAAGCGGGAGATAAGGCGGAGGGCAGGGATAAGGACGGGGAAAAGCCGGGCGGTGACCTGGATGGAGCGGGAAAAGAAAATAGTCAAAGGGACGCAGGATCCGGAAACGGAGAAGGTGACGGCGGGGAAGGTAGAGGGCCTGGGAACGGAGTAAGGGATGGCGGGAAGGATGGGGAACCTGGGGACGGAGAAAAGGCTGGCGGGAAGACCGGGGGATCCGGGGAGGATCTTATGACAGGACCGGAAGCCGCAGGGCCGGCAGACGGGGAGCGGGTGACTTTTACTGTGGGAACATGGGACGGGCTTACCTTTACAAATCCCTGGCTGAAGGTGTCTATTGCCTTTCCCCAGGGGTCCAAGGTGTTCTCGGCGGCGGAAATGCGGGCGCTGGTGGGCACAAGCAGCGAGATTATGGTCAACAGCGGCGGTCAGGGGGATGTTCAGGGAGAGATCTCCCAGGCTTTGAATGTGTATGATCTGATGGTGACCCTGCCGGACGGCAAAAGCAGTGTTCAGCTGGCTTATATGAACGCGAAGAAGACGGCCCCGGACAGGGAGATCTCGGCGGCGGACTGCCTGGAGGAGATGGCCGGGGAGCTGTCCGCCATCGGGGATATGGGGTATGAGATCAGTCCCATTGAGAAGAGGGAGATCGGAGGCCAGATCTTTGACGGGTTTTCGGCAAGCCTTATGGGCGGGGCCCTGTATCAGGAGTATTACGGGCTCCGGGCAGGGGATCATGTGGCGATTTTGACAGCCAGTTATGAGGAGAGCGGGAGAGAGGCAGTGGAGGCGGTGATTAGGGGGATTGAGGGGAAATAGCGAAATTACCATATAATTGAGTGAGCAATGGGGGCGGGGATTGTCGTGGGGCCAGACAGAGAAGGAGAGATGTTGTCGCAAACCCTAAAGGATCTGTAACGATCAATATGACGCGCAAACCTTGCGGCCGATAAAACAGCTATCTTTCCGCTACGGAGTCGAAACCGCAACCCTACCGGA